>NZ_CP053071.1:0-328500 GCF_025266855.1 Longinema margulisiae | reverse complement strand
AATATGCAAGCAAGAATCCCATTGTGGAATACAAGGTGGAGGCTTTTGATCTCTTTGCCAAGATGCGTTCGAACTTTATGGCGGATGCCCTTGCCATGCTTGCCCACCTTGAGATTCAACTCCAGATGGAAGAAGTCCCTGTGGAAACAGGTCCACAGAAGATTGAAGCCCGTCATACAGAGTTTGGCCAGTTTGGGGCTATGAGAGCGGCCAATCCCGGTATGGAAAAACCCAAACCTGTGCAGAGAGGACCTAAACTTGGACGAAATGATCCCTGCTGGTGTGGCAGCGGAAAAAAATACAAATATTGTCACTACGAGGCTGATCAGAGGCAGGCAAGATCGAGTTAAGTGTGGCAGACAAAAGGAGATACATATAACCCATGAAACGAAAGGATGTACTGAAGTTTTTAGAAACAGAGAAAGAGGTTTCTCTTCAAGGTCTCTACAAGGAGTTTGAAGCCTCAGGCAAAAGTAGTCAGAAAAGGCTACGGCATATTCTTCACGACCTTGAACGTGAGGGGATTGTCCAGTTTGCTGATGACAGGGTGGTGGTGAAGGGACAGAAAAAACAGAAGAAGAAGTCAAAGGCGTCCCCAAGTGTTGAACCAAAAGAAAAAAAGTCGGCAAAGACCTACCGTCGTTCTACCCTGCGAGAGGACGGCAAACGAAAAAACTATGAGGCTTCAGAGGATTTTGACTATATCCTTGATGTTCATCATATCCGCAAGGATTTTCCCCCAAAGGCTCTTGCCCAGGCGGAAGCTATCCCGGCAGAAATCCCATCAAAAGAGATAGCTAACCGGCTGGATCTTCGACAGGAGATGATTTTTACCATTGATGGGCCGGATGCCAAAGATCTGGATGATGCGGTCTCCATCAAACGCACCCCCACAGGATGGGAATTAGGTGTCCATATTGCTGATGTTTCGTACTATGTGCCAAAACACAGTCCCTTAGACAAAGAGGCGCTCAAAAGGGGAAATAGTTTCTACTTCATTAACCGTGTGGTGCCGATGTTTCCTGAGAAACTTTCCAATGGTCTTTGCAGTCTCAATCCCCATGAGGACAGGCTCACCATGTCGGTTATCATGGAGGTGAACAGAAAGGGAGAGGTAACAAAGTATCAGATTGTGCCGTCGATTATCCATTCTCAGTACCGGCTCACCTATCCCCAGGTGGAGAGTGTGCTCAAGGGGAATACCATCATGCCAGATGAAAAGCTCCAGAAAAGTCTTCTGGAGATGAATGAACTCTTCCGTCTTTTGCATGAGAAACGGATACGAGAGGGGAGTATTGATTTTGACTTTCGAGAACAGAAGTGTGAACTGAATGAGTGGGATGAGCCGGTGAAGTTTTGGCTGAAGGAACGGTTGGACGCTGAACGTCTCATTGAGGAGTTTATGCTTCTTGCCAATCAGACGGTGGCAAGGTTTCTCTCTGAAAAGACAGAGTACGCCATGTATCGTGTTCATGAAGAACCAGAAGAGGAAAAACTGAAATCTTTTCTTGCGATGGCGCTTCGGTTTGGGTATAAGTTTCGTACGCATACCCCACCCCCACCTCAAGAACTTCAGCGTCTTTTGGAAGCGGTCAAGGGCAAGCCCTACCAGGAACTCTTGAATCAGATGCTTCTTCGTTCGATGCAGCAGGCTCGTTATCAGAATGAGAACCTTGGCCATTACGGGCTTGGGTTTGAGTATTACACCCATTTCACGTCTCCTATTAGACGATATGCGGATCTCACCGTTCATCGTCTTGTCAAAACTCATCTTGGCATAGCCAAAATCTCCTATACGGACAAGGAATTGGCGACTATTGCCAATCATATCTCCAAGCAGGAACGCGTGGCCATGGAAGCCGAAAGAGAGTTTTACAAGATAAAATCGGTTCGATACATGCAGGGCAAGGAAGGTATGGAATTTGATGCGGTGATCAGTGGGGTCACGTCGTTTGGTCTTTTCGTGTCCATCCGTGAAACGGGGATAGAGGGACTGGTGAGGCTTGCCGATCTCCCTGATTATTTTGTCTATCATGAGGAAAGCCATAGTGTGGTTGGAAAGCGAACAAAGAAAATGTACCAGATGGGGCAGAGTGTTCGTGTGCGGCTGGTGCGGGCGAATGTCAAAAAACAGCACATAGATTTTGAACTGGTGGAGGAGGAGTGATGAAACGATGGCTTTTTTGGGGAATCATAGGGCTTTTGTTTTCCTGTGCACGGCTTGATGTCGGGCTCCAGAATGAACGATTGACGCTGAGGCTCTCTCATACGATGCTTACCTTGGTATTTCCTGCTTCTCCCTCTCCTTCTCAAGTGGCGTTTTATAGTGAGGTTTTTCGTCGGTTAGCGACTCTTGAAAAAGCCAAAATCTCTGATGAGGTGAGGCTTACCGAAGATCCGTATCAGGATACCTTTCTGATAGGCAATAAACTTCTGAGAGACTGGAAGAATCTCACGCTTCGCTGGGCGTGGATCCAGCAGGTCTGGGAAACGATGCGCTATGAGGCGGAGACTTCAAAGGCCCCGTGGGCATCTCTTCTCAAAGAGGAGATGATCTCCTATGCAAGAATCAGAGACTTTGAGGATCTCTTTCGCAGGTATCGTCTGAATGAGTCTGGAATTCGTGAGGCCCGTCAGTATCTCATTCAGTTCCTCAGTGTAGAGGTATATTTTGTTTCTCTGCAGGAACTTATGGAACGTTATGGGCGTTATTATACGATGAATGATCTTCCGACGGTGTTTTTTCAGCTGGTGGTGTTGCCAGAGAGTGTGGAATGGCTTGCCTTCCTTCAGAAGCGGTATGGCAAAGGCACCATCCGGCAGGTGGCAAGAATGACGTATGACAAGGAGGCCTGGGCAAAAAAATTGGGCAGGCCTGTTTCTGATTTAGAGAGTGAGTTTGTGAAGGGCTTAGAGAACAAAAAGTTCACCATGGGGATATGGGCCAACCTTGATTTTGTGCATGAGTATCAGAATCTGCTTTCTCTTTACAATCAGTCAACAAAGCAAACGCTATTCAAAAAATGAGAGTGCCACATCCCCCCTTCGGACTCAAGGTCTGGTCTATAAACCGTGAGTATGAGGCTTCTATCCGTTCTCTCTGGGCGGATGGAGTGATGCAGTATATTGAGGTGTATGTCCTCCCGGAAACAGGAGAGGCAACGGCTTCTTTCTGGGAGAGGCTTCATCGGGATCTTGGTATTCCGATGATTGTCCATGCCCCCCATTACAGTCATGGGCTTTGTCTTGCCTGTAGGGAAAGGGAGGCTTCCAATCGCCTGCTCATAGAAGAGAGTCTTCGTTTTGCCGATAGGACGGAGGCATCTTTGGTGATTGTCCATCCGGGAGTCAATGGAACCATAGAGGAGACAGCCCGCCAGATCAGGCTTTTCTGGGATGAGAGGCTTATCCTTGAGAATAAGCCGCGCTATGGACATGGGGAAAATCTTTTCTGCAATGGGGCCCTTCCGGAGGAGGTGGCTTTTGTCATGGAGGAGACGGGGGTGAGGTTTTGTCTTGATATCGGGCATGCGATTACGTCGGCTAATGGCTTTGGGGTTTCGCCGTGGGAGATGCTTTCGGCTTTTCTTTTGTTGAAACCTTCTCTTCTTCATCTTACGGATGGCCACTGGAATGGCGTCTTGGATGAACACCTTCATTTTGGTGAGGGGGATTTTCCGATTGAGGAGATTGTTCGTCTCATTGGAAAGGCGAATCTTTTTCATCTTGCTCTCACCAATGAGGCCTACAAAAAATCACAAACGACACTTGATGATTTCAGGGAAGATATGGCGTATCTCTCTGCGGTTTTTGAGAGAGTATTGGCCGAAGATTAAAAATCCGAAATGGCTATCACCTTGTTTCAGCTACGGAGGGGTTTTTGCTGAAACAGGGTAATAGCCATCGTCCCTGTCGCGGTGCGATAAGTAAGAAGCCCCTGGGGGAAAACAAGCGCCGCGGACCGGTGAGAGAAAACCCTATTCTTTCACCACACTTTTTTTCTGTACCCCACTGGGTCGCTTTTGCGGTTTCGAAGAATACTCTTTATACTGCTAAAGGGGAAGTCCTTCCGAAGTGAGGGTGCGTATCAGTTGAAAGTTGAAAGTTTGTAAAGTTAGTCGCAGAAGTCAGGAGGACGAGTTGTGGTTGCCGAAGTCTCAAGGACGAGGCAATGTCGCCCACGGAGGAAGGACTTGCCCTTCTCAAGGGAAATGTTCTCCCATGGCCCGCAAAAGCGGCCCATGTTCCGTCCGAGGCGCATGCGTAGCATGCGACGAGGACAATGCCCTTTTTGTTCTGGCCAGGAGTGCTTCGTGTAAAGTAAGGAAGATGAGTGACAAAAATAGCTCAAAATTGAAAGAGGAAAGATGGTTGAACGAGTATTCACTTTATTGTGTGAAGATAACCGTTCTGCATGAACGGTAAAACGACATATTGGTCATTGAACAGGGGTTATTGACTTGGGAGGTTTCTTTTCAAAGGGAAGAGAGGTTATGATCTCAGGCACTTTTGCAGGGCTTTTTCCATCACATCGAAGGGGGCCTTTTCCCCTGTCCATATTTCGAATTGTCTTGTGGCCTGAAAAAGAAGCATCTCGGCTCCGTTCACGGTTGTGCAGTGTTTTTGTCTGGCAAACGTGAGGAGTTTGGTTTCAAGTGGGTGGTAAATCAGATCCATCACGGTGATGCCTGAAGGGATGAAGGACTCTTCTACAGGGGAGACGTCTTCATGAGGAAACATGCCAACGGGTGTGGTGTTGACAAGCACATCCCCTTTGGGAAGGATGGTGGCAAGGGATTCAAAATTGGCCGTTTCAATCAGGGCATGAGGGAAGGAAGCAAGAAGACGTTCCCGAAGGTTGTTGCGGCTTTCCTGGTTTCTGGCAATGATGGTGAGTTTCTTGGGATTGTCGTAGGCAAAAAGGGCAAAACATACGGCAAGAGAGGCTCCCCCTGAGCCAAGAACAACGACGTGCTTGTCTGTGATGGAGGTATGCCGGGAAAGGGATTCATAAAATCCATAGGCATCCGTATTGTCGCCTTTGAGTTTGCCATTTTCCCAGTAAATGGTATTGATAGCCCCTATCTTCTGGGCAAGATCGGTGATATCGTCAAGGAAACGGATGGCTTCTACTTTGTGGGGAATGGTGACACTGGCACCGGCAATACCAAGGGCCCTAATGCCACGGATGGCGTTTTCAATGTTCTCTACATCGAAGGCTACATAAACAGCATTGAGGCCACAGGCCTGAAAGGCGGCATTGTGCAGAGCAGGGGAGAAGGAATGGCGAACAGGGTGTCCAATGATACCATACACCTGAGTATGGGCGTTAATCACGGCATTCCTCTTTTTCGATGGTGTGGATTTTTTCGATACGGCGAATATGTCTTCCCCCTTCAAAGGCGGTGGAAAGCCATATATCCACCAGTTTTTCTGCTTCTTCTGGAGAGGTACGTCTTCCTCCGAGGACCATCACATTGGCATCATTGTGTCGGCGACTGTATTCGGCAGAATATTCATCAAGGCAAAGAGCAGCCCTGATGCCCCGGATCTTGTTAGCCACAATAGAGGC
Source organism: Longinema margulisiae (assembly GCF_025266855.1). Taxonomy (GTDB): domain Bacteria; phylum Spirochaetota; class Brevinematia; order Brevinematales; family Thermospiraceae; genus Thermospira. Next base: position 322,928 of record NZ_CP053071.1, on the reverse strand, counting down.
TCCAATTCCTGAACCACAGAGCACAATACCACGTTCGGCCTCATGTTTAGCGACGGCCCGAGCAGCCAACTTGATGGTATCCGGGTAGTCCATGGACTCCTCTGAATGGGTACCAAAGTCGATAACCTCATGACCTGAATTCGTGAGGTAGGTCTTGAGGTGTTCTTTGAGGTGGTAGGCGGCATGGTCTGATGCCATGGCAATCTTCATGAGAAACTCCCGTGTTTTGTGTGGGTAAAGTATACAGAATTTTTTTGAAGATGTCAATGAATGGAAAATCTTTTCTTGGAAGCCATCAGTCTAAAGAGACCCTTGCACGGGTATTTTCTTCCTTTGGCTGGGTCAGGGGCTATGCCCCTCTCACCCGTTTTTTCTGTTTACAGGGGCCAGTTTGTCTTTTTTATTCAAAAAAATTGGTTTATTTATTACGACAAGGAACATTTTGATACTATTTTTTTGTTTCTTTATTACTTTTTGAGACCTTTGCCCATTTGTGCAAAGGTATCCTAAAATTGACTTTTTCCCCTTTTTTCTCTAAGATGATAGAAGGGAGTTGTTATGAAGACGTTAGTGCTTTTTTATTCGTATGAAGGGAATACGGAATTGATAGCAAAGGAGATAGCAAAGACCATTGGAGCGGATCAGGTGAGGCTTCATCCCCGTGAGGAGAAACACTACACGGGGTTTATGAAGTATGTGTGGAATGGCAAATCAGCGGTGATGCGGGAGAAGCCGGAGCTTGAGCCAATAGACAAGGATCTTTTGTCCTATGATCTCATTTTTTTGGGGACGCCGGTATGGGCCGGTTCATGGGCTCCTGTTTTCAATACGCTTTTTGAGAGGTGGAATTTCACAGGGAAAAAAATAGCCTGTTTCTATTGTCATGCAGGTGGGCCTGGTTCTATTGAAAAGCGTTTTCGAAGAGAGTTGAGTACGGCCTCTCTTCTTGGTTTTTGCGGCTTTGTTGATCCTCTCTGGAGTAAAGACAGTGAAAAACAAAAGCAAAAGGCCAGGCAGTGGGCACAGGAGATGATGACCCTTGCGTCTCAGGATAAACGATAAAGAAGGAGGATAAAATGAAACTCTCAGAGATAGCCAAAAGAGTTGGACTTCCCTTTCAGGGAGAAGATAGAGAAATAGAAGGAGTCTCAGGGCTTGATCATCCTGTGGCCGGCACCTTGGGTTTTATTGAGAATAAGCGAATGGTGGCAGAGGCTGAGGCCTCTGTGATAGCGGCCTTTATTGTTCCTGAAGGAGTGACACTTCAGAAACCTTTTATCCAGAGCAAAAATCCCAAGTACACCTTTTCGCGTGTGGTGGAATGGTTTTCTCCTTATACGCCTTATGAGAAAGGGGTTTCTCCTCAGGCCTATGTTCATCCCTCAGCAAAGTTAGGAGAAGGGGTGACGGTGATGCCTTTTGCCTGTATTATGGAAGGGGCTGAGATCGGGGACAATACCGTGATTTATCCCCATGTTTTTATTGGCAAGGGGGTAAAAATCGGAAAAGATTGTCTCATCAAGGCAGGAGTGAAGATTGATGACCTGACCACTCTTGGGGACAGGGTTATCATACACCACAATACCGTTGTTGGCGGAGATGGTTTTGGGTATGTGGTTGAGGAAGGCAAAAACATGAAAATTCCCCAGATTGGACGTATACGTATTGGCAATGATGTAGAAATTGGCGCGTGTGTGACTATTGATAGGGCTGCCCTGGGAGAAACGGTGATAGAAGATGATGTCAAAATTGATAATCTGGTCCAGATTGCCCATAATGTTCATATCGGGGCTCATTCTATTATCGTGGCACAGGTGGGAATTGCGGGCAGTACGTCACTTGGAGAAGGGTGTATTTTGGCCGGCCAGGTGGGAGTAGCCGATCATGTGAAGATAGGGGATCGAGTGGTGGTGATGGCCCAGAGCGGGATAGAAGACAAAGAGGTTCCATCTGGAAAGATTCTCTTTGGAACACCAGCTCGTGATTTCATGGAACAGAAGAGGATATTAGCGGCACAACTCAGGCTTCCAGAGCTTGTCAAGAGGGTCGGGGAGATTGAAAAGCGGATGGGTATTGAACGGGAATGAACTGGAATCCGTATCGTGTGTCAGAGGTAGAGAGGGTTCTTCGGGAAAGAGGACTCTGGCTTGCGCGTTCTCGTGGCCAGAATTACTTGGTGGAGAGGGAGATAGCCCTTCGGATTGTTTCTCTTGTCCCAGAGGATATGCCAGTGCTTGAGGTGGGGTGTGGGCTTGGTTCGCTTACGGTTCTTCTCCCTCCAAGGAAGGTGTATGCCCTGGAGGTGGATCACGGGGTATTCTCATTAGTTTCTGAACTTGTGGTTCATCCAGCCATTCATTTGATAGAGGGCGATTTTTTGCAGTTTGATGTGGCGTCTCTTGGAGAAGAGAGGCTTTTTTTTCTTTCCAATCTTCCGTATAGTATTTCTGGAGAGGCAGTGCGGCGTTTTATTGAGGAGGCGGTTTTTGAGGAAGGGATTGTGATGGTACAGAAAGAGTTTTATGATCGGATGATGGCTCCGGTTGGTGGAAAAAATTATGGGGTGTTTTCGGTACTCATTCAGACTTTTCTTGAGGTGGAGAAGCTTTTTTTTGTGCCAAGGGGGTGTTTTTTTCCTGTTCCTTCTGTGGATTCTGTGGTGATTCGGATGAGAAAAAAATCTTTAGTTATGGGAAAATCGAAAGAAGAGTTTGCCACGCTCCAGAAGGACTTTCGAAATTTTCTCTTTGAGGGGTTTGGTTCTAAACGCAAGACACTTCTCAATAATCTTCGTCGAAAAGGGGAGAAAAAAGCCATAGAAAAGTGGCTGGTAGAAGCAGGGACTAACCCGGATGTCCGGCCGGAAGAGGTGGGTGTTGAAGAATGGCAGAGGCTTTTTCTTTCGGTGGGGTGAGAAGATGGAGGTTCATATCTTAGTTTTGAGAGAAAGCCGAAAACGCACGGAGGTTTCTTCTTTAGCAAAGCGCTGGGCTATGGAGAGACTGCGGGAGAGAGCAGGTGAGGAAATCATCTGGGAGGTGGATGAGTGGGGAAAGCCCTTTTGTCTTTCTCATCCAACCTGTCATTTTAATATTGCCCATAGTGGGCAGTTGGTCCTTTTAGCCTGTGATGAGAGACCGGTAGGGGTGGATATAGAGAGGATAGTTCCACGGGATTTTTTAGCCCTCACAGAACGCTTTTATCATCCGGAGGAGAGGGTGTGGGTGGGAACTGATGAGGCTAAGTTCTATGAGGTCTGGACGGCCAAGGAAGCGTATCTCAAGGCAAAGGGGATTGGTATTCGGGTGAGGCTTTCGTCTTTTTCTGTTATCAGGGAGGGGGTGATGGCTTCCCCAGAAGAGGGCTGGTTTCTTGTGCCTTTTCTTTTGGGGGAAAGGTTTGGGGAGTACAGGGCGTGTCTTTGTGCTCAGCACGGGGGTTTTTCTTCGGTTCTCGTATGGGAGGAAGATGAGAGGGGACAGTGGTTTTCTTGGGGGGAGAAGGGATCCGGCGAAGTTTTTGAGATGAAAAGAGGAGAACAGGGATGAATACCTATTTTGATAATGCAGCCACCACCTTTCCCAAGCCACCAGAAGTGAGAGAGGCAGTCATGGAGTGTCTTACGACGCTTTCGGCTAATCCTGGGCGTGGGGGGCATAGGTTGGCCAGGGAGGCAGAGGCGCTTGTGGAGGAGGCCAGGCGTGAGGTAGGTCTTCTTTTTGGGAGAAAAAATCCCTCCTGGGTGATTTTTACCCTCAATGCCACAGATGCTCTCAATATGGCCATTCGCGGGGTGGTGAAGCCAGGGGACAAAGTATTGACGACGGTGTATGAGCACAATGCGGTTTTGCGTGTGCTTTTTGAAATGGAAAGGGAGAATCTTCTTGAGGTGAAAGTGGTTTGTCCGGCTGGAGAGAACTATACGGCGGAAGATTTTCTTCCCCATCTTGATGAAAGGGTTAGGCTTGTATGTCTCAATCATATCTCCAATGTGACAGGGATCATTCTGCCGGTGGAAGAGATAGCCAAGGTGGTGAAAGAAAAAAGTGGGGCATTTGTCCTCGTTGATGTGTCGCAGAGTGCGGGGATTGTGTCTCTTGGGGACCAGAATATAGATTTGATCGCTGGAACGGGACATAAGCATCTCTATGGTCCTATGGGTATTGGTTTTCTCGTGGTAAAGGAAGGGATGGAACTTCGTCCCTGGCGTGTGGGAGGGACGGGATATCGTTCTGAGGAGCCTTTCCAGCCAGAGGAAATGCCCTATCGATTGGAGGCGGGGACACCCAATCTTCCCGGTATTGCCGGGCTTTTAGCCGGTATTCGATGGACGAAGGGAAAGGATGCCCTGGTCCATGAAAGAAGACTTCTTCAGCGTTTTGCACGCGGGATAGAAGGGACAGACTTTGTGTGGTATCGACCATCTGAGGGTATTGGGGTGGTGAGTTTACGTTATCCACGTGAGGGGGTGCAGGAGCTGGCGACTATTTTAGATAGTGAATATCATATAGCCTCTCGTGCCGGGCTTCAGTGTGCGCCTTTAGCCCACAAAAAGCTTGGGACGTTTCCAGAAGGGACGCTTCGCTTGAGTTTTTCCCTCTGGCATACCGATGAGGATATAGACTATCTGATAGAAGCACTGACAACTATAGATAAACTCCTCAAACAAGGAGGGTAAGATGAGAGAAGTAAGACGGCCAGCGGTGGCCAATATCTTTTATCCGGGGGATAAAATCAACCTCAAAGCGATGGTAAATGAATTTTTAGCAGAGGTGGATGAACGGCTTATTCAGGATTTGGCTCAGAAGATAGGGCTTCCCTTTGCCCTTATTTCCCCTCATGCGGGGTATGTGTATTCAGGTCAAGTAGCGGCTTATGGGTATAAGCTCATTGAGCATACCAACTGGGATGTGGTGGTACTTCTTGGACCAAGTCACTATGTGCACTTTGAAGGAGGAGCTCTTTCATCGGCCGTGGCCTTTCAAACTCCCTTAGGTGAAATAGAGGTGGATCAGGATTACAATGCAGCGCTTATTGAGGAGGATCCCCATCTTTTTTCTTATCTTTCTTCAGCCCATGAGAGGGAACATTGTCTTGAGACACAGCTTCCTTTTCTTCAGGATGTGATTGAGGGGGAATTTCGGATGGTGCCCATTTTGCTGGGTTCTCTTTCCCGTCAGACAGTGCTTGATATAGCCAAAACCTTAGTGACTCTTTATCGTCGTCGGAATGAACGGGTACTTTTTGTGATTTCCACGGATCTCTCTCATTACCATCCGGCGAAAGAGGCTGAAGAGATGGATAGGCGGTTGATCCGTCATCTTTTAGCCATGGATACGGAAGCCCTCATGAGGGACGCTCTTTCTGGTGTGATTGAAGCGTGTGGGATTTTTCCCTTGCTGGTGATGTGTGAACTGGCGAAGCAACTTGGAAGAACCCAGGTCAAAGAACTCTGCTACAGGCATTCCGGGGAGGTCTCAGGGGATACCCGTCAGGTGGTTGGTTACCTTTCGGCGGTGGTGTGGTAGCTTTTATTTATTCATCTCTGCAATGACCGTTTCCACGGTCTGGGTAAAGGTGGAACGCTTCTCCTGAGAGAGAAGATGGAGGCTATAGCGGCTCTCGTTGAACACAGAAACAATCCAGAGAAGGCTCTCTCTGAGAGAAGGGATATTCTGGGTGAGTTTCTCGATGTATTCAAGGGGACCATAGGAAGGGCGATAGGGCAGAATACGACTACTTGCTGTTTCGATAAGCATCACAAAATATTTCACGATCGTCATGATTTCTTCTTTTTTCTCGTCGCTGGTGGTTTCTGCATTCTCAAAGAGAGCGTAGAGCTGTTGTCTCAGGGCTTCATTTTCGGTTCTGGCTTCTTTTCGTTTGGCTAAGGCTTTCTGGAGGAGAGCAATACCACTGATGGTAGAGAGTACTGTCCATAGGAGGGTGAGGAGAAACTCTATAACCTGAAAGAAGGATTTGTTTCTTTCATAGAAACGGATAAGCCAGCGGATAAAGGCATTCTTGGGTTTGTATGACCAGAAACGTTCAAAGAAAAGCCCTGTAAGCCCTACGGCAAGATAGAGCAGAAAAAGAGAAAAGAGCACACGCCCTCCCCAGAGGAAAAGGGGAGACGGGGAAGAGCCAGAGGAGGGACGGGAAGATGGAGTGCTTTCTTCTGAGGGGACGGTAGAAGGAGTTTCCTGCTGATTCTGGAGTTCTATTTCTGTTTGTTTCACTGATTCTCTGAATTTGACACCTAACGACTCAAGGGAAATGAGAACAAAACGATGCGGAAGAAGATAGCCAATCCCCAAGCAGAGAGCGAGCAAGAGTACCACAAGTCCGTGAGGTATGGTTCGTTTTGCCTGTTCTAAGGAAAGCCCCTGCATTCGCCAGCCAAAAATTTCTGCCTGTTCGTGGAGAAACGCCCGTGTTCCCCAGAAGCCCACAAACAGCGCAAGCCAGCCGATGGTGAGAGAAAATTGCATTTTGGGGTGAACAAGGATAGCGATACTACTGACAAGAAGAGATAGAAGAAGCATCCAGAAAAAAAGTCTCTCGGTAGAGTCAAGGGAAGTGTTGAGATTGAGTTTAGCTATTTCTTCAGCCGCCCATTTTTCATAGGAGAGTGAACTCTCAGGGGGTTGACCCGTTAAAAGATGAAAGAACATGCGGGGTTTTCTTGAAAAAGCCCACCAGAAAAGAAGCATTACCACCCAGGAAAAGCCCAAGAGCCACACAAGAGCAGAGAAGGAAAGAGGGCTTATCTTCAGAAGAGAAGTGCCCGCCCAGGTTATCAGAAGAGAGAAAGGGAAAGCAAGAAGGATTTTTGTGATGGTTATCCAGCGAATTCGGTGATGAATACGAAAACCCATGAACGCAGATTGAGTGAGGCATCCTATCCACAAAGCTGGCATGAGAGCCTCTGGGTTAGTAATTCCCAAGGAGAGAAGGCTTCCCGTGAATACGCTGGTCAGGCCACACAAGAGACTTATCCAGAGAAAATGACTCATGAGAGCCTCCTACAAACGGGTGAGTTGAATAAGGGTTGCTTCATGTTCGGCATAATAACTCTGGAAACCGATGTTCCAGAGGCTGAGTTCTTTTGAGAGTTCTGGTCCCACCTGGATAATGGTGATAGAATGGCCGCTATGATAGAGATTGATGAGGTGCTGGATACACTCCGGAGAGAGGCGGGGAGAGATGACAAAGAGACTCACACCCCAGGAAATACCCTTGAGATGTTTGGCAAGTACCTCCCGGAAAGGGACACTCTTTGCTGCTTCCACCACAGCGAGTTGAGAGAGCATGGAGGTGAGGTGGGTATCTCCCTTGGCTACGTCGTTGGAGATCACTTCATCAACGTTATCGACACGTCCATTGACCATAAGAGCCATTTCCTGTCGGAGCAGAAAAAGTTCTCGCAAAAGTGAGGCGGTTACCTCAATAGCCCGTTCGATGTAGTAATCCTTGTTGTGAAAGCTATAGTCTTCATCAGCCAAATTGAGCAGAACAAGGCTGGCTGAGGAGATAGCTGGCTGGTAGGTATTTACATAGAACTTTCCCTGTTTGGCTGAGACCTTCCAGTTGATACGTCTGATCTCATCACCGATGGTGTATTCTTTGAGTCCGGTAATGAGCGTGGGATCTTCAAAGATAGGCATGGGATTTTTGATGACGCCAAAGGGTTGCATGCTTCGATACTTGTGGCCGGTGAGTCGAAAAAGGGTGGGATAGACGATGATCGCCTTTTTGGTGTCGTATTCGATTTCTGTGTCGAACCATCCGACGAAATCTGAGAGAAAGAGACGGGTGGGACCGATGGTAAATTTTCCCCTTCTTCGTCCTGAAAAACTATAGGAGAGCATCTGACGTTCATGGGGACCTAACGTGAGAAGAAAGGGGTAACTCTGGCGTGGAGCAAGATGGATGTCAATAGCATCGCTGATAAACATGTATCCCACAGGAAAAAGCGACGTATTGGTAATATGGAGAAAGTTGTCTTCAGCCAAAGTGGAAAAGACCTGCGTGGTTTCGAGGTAGCGTTTGACAGTAATAAATCGCGGAATGAAACGGATATAGAGCCAGTTTATGGTGAGGAAAAGCACAGAAGCATACAAAAAAATTTTGATCCCTGACAAATCCACCATCAAAGCCACGACGGCCATGAGTACAGCAAGGGTAATCCAGAGTCTTCTATTCATTTCCTATCCCTGAGGTTTTGGTTGTTCCATAGGAACAGGGATATTATTGAGGATCCTTTCAATAATGGCTTTGGCATCGATATTCTTCAGTCTCGTCTCAGAGCGGAGCACCAGTCGGTGTTTGAGTACGTCAACGGCAAGGGTCTTGATATCTTCAGGAATCACATAATCCCGCCCATTGAGGAGAGCATAAGCCTGCGCCGCTTTGTAGAGGGCAATACTTCCACGAGGAGAAGCCCCGAGGAGGATATTGGGATCATGTCGTGTGGCATCCACGATCTGGAGAAGATACTGACGGAGCGACGCATCCATATAGACGTTGGGGACTTCAACCTGAAGAGTGAGGATATCCTGCACTTCAACAACGGCTTCCAAGGACTGAATGGGGTGGACCTTGTTTTGTCTGAGAATGATCTCTGCCTCTTCATCCATATCGGGATACCCCAGGGCTAAACTCATAAAAAAACGGTCCATCTGGGCTTCTGGAAGGGGAAAGGTACCTTCAAATTCGATGGGGTTTTGCGTGGCTATCACAAAAAAGGGTTGGGGAAGAGTGACACTCATGCCCTCAATGGAAACCTGGCCTTCTCCCATGGCTTCAAGAAGGGCTGACTGGGTTTTGGGGGTGGCACGGTTGATTTCGTCCACCAGAAGAATCTGAGAAAAGAGAGGACCCTTTCGGAACTCAAATCGTTTGGTATCGGGATTGTAGATGGAAACACCAATGATATCCGCAGGCAAAAGATCAGGTGTTCCCTGGATACGTTTGAAGGTAGCGTTGATGGTTTTGGCAATAGAACGGGCAAGCATGGTTTTTCCAAGACCGGGAACATCCTCGAGAAGAACGTGTCCTTTGCAGACAAGACTCACAAGAAGTTTTTCGATCACAGGACGCTTCCCAACGATCACCTTCTCCACATTTTTGATAATCTTCTGAGAGATTTGCTGAATTTTTTCGAGATCCATACCCCCTCCTTATTTCAGGTGGTTTATTATACCACTTTTTGGAGATTTTGCAAGTATTCTCAAGAAAAAGAGGAAAAAAAGGACTGGTGCCTGAGGTGCTTTCCCCTTCTTTTTTGACAGAACCTTTTCTCCTGTGTATAATAAAAAGGAGAGAAAAAGGAGTGCTTCATGAAACGGATCTGGATCTATGATACCACCCTTCGGGATGGGAAACAGGCAGAAAATGTGAATCTTTCCCTTGGGGATATGATAGCCATTGCCAAAAAGTTAGACCAATTTGGGGTTGATTATATCGAGTGCGGGTGGCCAGCAGCCAATCCCAAAGACAGAACCTTTTTTGAAGAAATTAAGAAAATTGAACTCCAGAATGCACGTGTGGCGGCCTTTGGAAGTACCCGTCATGCCAAACACCGGGTTCAGGATGATCCCAACATAGAAGCCCTTCTCAAAGCCGATACTCCTGTGGTGACTATCTTTGGCAAGAGCTGGGACTTGCATGTCCGGGAGGTATTTCATATTCCCCTTGAGGAGAACCTGAAGCTTGTCTATGAGTCCATTGACTATCTCAAAAGCCATAACAAACAGGTCTTTTTTGATGCGGAACACTTTTTTGATGGATACAGGTGCAATCCTGAATATGCGATGGAGGTACTTCGTACAGCCGAAAAAGCAGGAGCCGATGCGATTGTTCTTGCTGATACCAACGGAGGGATGATTCCTTCCATGATTCGAGCGATTATGAAAGAAGTGGTGAAGGAAATCAAGGTTCATATTGGCATTCATGCCCATAATGATAGCGATTGTGCGGTGGCGAATTCCCTTGAGGCTGTGGAAGCAGGGGCTGTTCAGGTTCAGGGAACGATGAATGGCATAGGGGAGCGTTGTGGAAACGCCAATTTGGTTTCTATTATCCCGAATCTTATTCTCAAAATGGGATACGACTGTGGGGCCATCACAAAGGAAAGGCTCAGACAGCTTACGGAGGTTTCTCATTATGTGTATGAGGTGGCCAATATTTCTCCGGATAACAAACAGCCCTATACCGGACAGAGTGCCTTTGCCCACAAGGGTGGGGTTCATGTGAATGCCGTGGAGAAAAATCCCAGAACCTATGAGCACATTGAACCAGAAGTGGTGGGGAACCGCAGACGTATTCTTATTTCCGAACAGTCTGGAAAGTCCAACATTTTGGAGAAAGCCCGAGAATTGGGACTCGAGGTGAAGGAAGCCTTTGTCCAGCCTCTTTTGCAAAAGGTGAAAGAGATGGAAAACATGGGCTATGAGTTTGAGGGTGCGGATGCCTCTTTTGAGCTTCTTGTGAAACGAATCACAGGTCATTTTGTGGAGCGGTTTGAGGTGCTTTCCTTCAGGGTTTCCACCTTTGTCAAGACTAATGATTACAGCATGGTGGAAGCGACGGTGAAACTTCGGGTAGGAGAAATGGAGGAACTCACCGTTGGGGAAGGAGATGGTCCTGTGAATGCCCTTGATATTGCCCTCAAGAAGGGGCTTTCGGTGTTTTATCCTGTGATCAAGGCGGTGAAACTCACCGACTACAAGGTTCGTATCCTGAATCCCAAGGCAGGAACAGCTGCTGTGACAAGGGTGCTGGTTTCTTTCCAGTACAATGGTTATGAGTGGCAGACGGTGGGTGTTTCGGAAAATATTATCGAAGCCAGCTGGCAGGCGCTTGTGGATAGTATGCATTATATTCTGATGAAGGTGGAAAAGTAGCCCATGGAGAGTCTACGAAATAAGCCCATCGGGGTTTTTGATTCCGGGGTAGGTGGGCTTACCGTGGTGAGAGCCATGATGGAGATCCTGCCATCGGAGTCTTTTGTTTATTTGGGGGACACAGCCAATCTTCCTTATGGGGAGAAATCAGCGGAGATGGTCCGTCAGTATGCCTTTCACAATGCCCGCTTTCTTCAGGAATTTGATATTAAGGTGATGGTTGTTGCCTGTAATACGGCCTCTTCTGTAGCCCTTTCTGATCTTCAACAGGCCTTTGATTTTCCTGTGATTGGGGTGATTGAGCCGGCGGCGAAAGAAGCGGTGAAGGTGAGTCCCAATCACCGGATTGGGGTGATAGGAACCAAACGTACCATTCGGACTCAGATGTACACTCACAAGATTCATGAGATCGAGCCAACAGCAACGGTGATAGGCAAAGCCTGCCCTCTCTTTGTTCCTTTAATAGAGGAGGGATTTCTTCATCATGAAGCTACCACCCTCATCGCTCAGGAGTATTTGTCCCCTTTGCGTGGAAAGATTGACTCTCTGATTTTAGGGTGTACCCATTATCCTCTCATCCGTGATACTATTCAGTCTGTGCTTCCTGAGGTTGTTCTGGTGGATTCTGCCTACTCAACGGCCCGGGAACTCAGACAACTTCTCCTTGAGAAAGGATGGCTTTCTGATGCCCTTGTGCCATCGAGGCTTTTCTATGCGACGGATATTACGGAACATCTTAATAGTTTAGCAAGGATGATTTTGCCGGAGGTACCTTCTCTTGTGTTTGAAGAGGTTCGGTTGGCCTCGACACCAGTAGTCTAAGGGGGAGACCATGGAAGAGAGATGGGTCTCTTTGGGGTGTTTGTGGTGGTACCCCTGGCAAGGGGCAAGAGAAGCCGTAGCCCAAAAAGAGTTTTTCTGGTGGGAACTGGGGGTTGTTTTTGGTCTTGAGGTTTTGGCTATGACTATGGCCACCCTTTTTTCTGTTGGAGGACGGTTTTCGTCTCTTTTTCATTCGTTAGCTATGGTAAGTTTTTTTTCTCTGGGGACGATACTTTACTGGATGGTAGTGATTGGGGGGATGATGTTTCTTCTTACCGCTGTCTTTCGCCGGGTGGTTATTCCTGAGAGGCTTTTTTTTCTTCTTGGTGTTTCTCATCTTCCCTGGGTGGGTGTTTTTCCCTTTTTTCTTTTGTCGCTGTGGATACCGTGGCTTCCTTCGTTTCTTGTGATTCTTTCGTCGCTATTTTCTTTTTTCTGGTTGTGGGAGACCCTTTGTCTTGAATATGCCCTTTCGCGGGGCAAAGCTTTGATAGTGATGGTGCTTCCTTTTGTTGTGCTTGTCCTGGCAGGGATTTTTGGTGTACTGAGAATGGGTATTCTTCTCGGGCTTCAGGGGGGGATATGAGAAACGTGGGGGCGTGGATACGGCAGTATTTCTGGGCTACCTATGATAGGTATTTTTATCGTATTCTGATCCCTTCTTTTCTTGTGGGATTTGCTTTTGTGACCCTTTTCCAGGGGATTGTGGAACTGTATAACCTCATTCAACTCTATATCAAGTCCAATGTACCGCTCAAAAATATTTTCCTCATGGTGATCAATTTACTTCCTTTTCTTGCTACGATTACTCTTCCGCTCGGTGTGCCTTTTGGGTACATTTTGGCGATGGGAAGGCTTTCGAGGGATTCAGAGATTGTGGCTCTTCGTTCCTGTGGGGTTTCGACATTTCGTATTGTGCTTCCTGGACTTGTGTTCAGTGTGGTTTTGACCTTGTTTGCTCTGGTGTTCAATAATTTTATTGGTTATCCGGCTACAAAAGCCTATCTTCTTCTTCGAGCCCAATCAGAAAGAGAAAAGCCAATTGTCCAGCTTCGGAATCAGGCTTTTCTCAATGTGGGGAAGTACCAATTGAAATTTGATAGAAGTATCACCTTTGAAAATCTTGAGGTACTCTTGAATGTTCAGCTTGTGGATTTGCCGGGCAAGAGAACTATTACGGCTGAGAAGGGACGTCTCTACAAGGATCCAGAGTCGGCGAATAATTATGTCATCAAGCTCCAGAACGGGGGTATCTCCGAGGTGCAAACTATAGAGAATGAAAATGGGACCAGAGAGGAGAAGATGTTTATTGCTTCTTTCAAATATCTCACGGTGTATATTCCCATTTCTGTTGAGGGTTTCAACCTCGCTGAGATTCCTGAGAGCATGACGGTGTGGGAACTTGAGAAAAAAATCGAGCAAGAGGTCAAAAAGAGCTTTGCCTGGCAGAGTCTCACCAATGAGAGGGTCCGACTCCGACAAACAGAAAAAGTCTTGAGAGAGCAACTTCTAGCGCTAAAGAAAACCCTTCAGGATCCTGCTCAGCGAAAGGCGAAAGAAGAAGAACTCAAGGCTTCTCTTGCGGACATAGCCAAACAGAAAAAGGACTTGGTGAAGCGGGAGAGGAGTCTTTTGCCTCGTGAACGGATGAGCCTCATGGAAAAGTATTCTTTCCCTGTTTCTATTGTGGTTTTTGCGCTTCTCTGTGTGTTTTTGGGAATGTTTCTTCCTCGAGGGGGGAGAAACGAGAATCTTGGGATTGCCATGATTGTGATGATCGTGTATTATGGGGCATGGATGGGGATGCGTCGAATTATTGAATCCGGGAATGGTGATCCCTGGCTTGTGTGGATCCCCAATGGTGTGTATCTTCTTGTTGGGCTCTGGGTGATGGGACAAAAACTCAGGGAGTAAGGGTAGTGAAGCAGTGGGAAAAGGACTATCTTTGGCCTCTTCTGGAAAGGCTCCGGGTTATCTGGAAATACTATCGTCCCTCCATCTTTGATAGGTACATCCTTCGTCAGTATGTTCTGGTAAGTTTCTTTGCGCTTTTGTTTATTGTCGTCTTGTACGAAGTGATTCAGGTTTTTCAGTTTTTGAGGTGGTTTCCGGAAGGGACGAAGGGCTGGGATATTTTTATGATGAATTTCTATGAGGGTGCCTACTGGGGGATGATTTTTCTTCCCCTGGCCCTCAGTCTTGGGGCGGTGGTGGTTTTCACGAGGCTTGCCAATCATCATGAACTTCGTGCCATGGTCTCCACAGGAATCAGTCTCAGGCGGGTGATGTTTTATCCCCTCTTTGTGACAGCTCTTCTTGTTTTTGTGATAGTGTTTTTTCTTCAAGAAAATGCCATTTTTCCTCTCTATCAACGGCATTTTGCCTATAAAAAGCTTGTTTTTGAGAGGGTAGCTTTAGAAAATATAGATCGTTTCAAGGATAATCAGAATGTGGTAGTTTATGGTCCGAATAATACACTCTACATGGGGGAACGGTATTATGCTCTTGCCAAAAAACTTGAAAATGTGGTGATTCTCTCCCTTTCTCCAAAGAAAACACCTTTTCAGGAAAATTCTCTGATGCTTTCCAATGAGTATCTCGTGAGTAATCTTCAGATGATAGAACAGCAACGTTCTCTTGAGGTTTTGCGGCAGGTGAATTTTACTATGCGTATTGATGCCAAAGCGATGGTGTGGGATAAGGATAAATGGGTTTTGTATGATGGGCTTCTCTGGACTATTGATCCTGAAACGTTTGCTGTTCGTTCGGAGAAGTTTTCTACGTTTTCAACCAATCTTCTCTCCATTGAACCATACTATCTTGAACGTATCTGGTATGACATGAATGCCCTGAGACCTTCCCAGCTTCAGGCTCTTATCCGCCTTCGCAAGAAGTCGGGTCAGTTTTATGCGGATCTTGAGGCGGTGTATTACTCGAATATCTCCTATGTTTTCAATGTTTTCTTTCTGGTTCTTTTGTTAGTTGGGCTTATCGATATTTCAAAGAAAAAGATTTCGCTTATTGAAAATCTGGTGATGTGTTTTGTGAGTTTTGGGCTTCTCTATGTGATTTTTGCGATGGGGGCAAGCTTTGCAGGTAATGGGGATCTTCCACCCCTGATAGGGGGATTTTTTGGGACAATGGTGTTAGCCCCTCTTTCTCTCTGGTTTTACAGGCGTCTTCGTACTTAGGCCGGGATGATTTGAAACCATATCTCCCGTTTTCTTGGGCCATCAAACTCACAGAAAAAGACACTCTGCCATGTTCCAAGTTGGGGTTTCCCATTTTCAATAATGAGGGTAAGGGACGGTCCTGTGAGAACGCTTTTGATGTGGGCGTCGGAATTTCCTTCGCTATGGTGAAAATGAGGATTCTGGGGTATGATCTTCGCTAAGTGGGAGAGAATATCTCTCTGGACGTCAGGATCAGCGTTTTCATTGATGGTGACGGCTGCCGTGGTATGGGGAACAAAAATGGCGAGAAGACCGTCTTTCACCCCAGCTTCTGTGATCACTTCTCTCACGAGGGCATCGATATTGAGCATACTTTCACGGGAAGGAGTGCTGATAGACCTTCGGATCATCAGAGATTACTCCAGGCTCCTGTTTTGAGGTTGATTTTGAGTTCTCTATCGGGTGGAAGGAGGTCTGTTTGAAGCCCCTTGATCACATACCCCTGATACCAGAGGATGAATTTGGCTTTGAATCCCATATTTCGACTGTCCGGGAAAAACTCGACTCCTGGTTCATCTCCCGCATAATGGACAGCAAACCCTTTGGCTACGTCTTCAGCTATTTTCACCCCTTCAGTGTCCGGGACCCCATATTTTCGTATGGTTTTGAGCGCCTGCCCAGTGAGACCGTGAATAAGGTACTGTCGGCTGTAGGCTTCAAAGTCAGGGAAAAGAGAGAGAGTCCTCGTCTGGATGGTAAGCCATTCCCCATCAAGACGGCAGAGCCGATAAGGAGAAGGATAGGAGACAAGAGAGCCTGTTTCGATATCGAAGAGGGTTTGTTTATTGACCGCACTTGCCGTAATATCCTGCGAGTGATAATGGCCGGTAAAAACGATACGTATGCCATGTCGGGACATCAAAGAGGCTAAGTCACGTCTATTGTTGAGAAGATATTCAGGATGAAGTTTTCTTTGACCTGGCCAGTGTTCGAATAGGCCGTGGTGCATCATGAGAAGGATGGTAGCCCCTTCTTTTTGGGCTTTGGTGGCTATGGTTTGGAGCCAGGAAAGGGTCTGGGGCTTCAGTCTTCCTTCAGTGACAGGGTGTTTGAGCATCCGATTGGATTCGTGAATAGTGGAATCAAGGGCTACAAGCCACAGATTGGAGGTAATCGTTACGGCATAGGAGAGAGAAGACGGATCTCGACTGAAGGCATCTCTGTATCCAAAGTCTTCATAAACAGAGGCAAAATCCTCTGAAGAGAGAAAATCCACACCTTCTGTTCTGTCTTCGATATAACGATAGGCTTCAGGATTATTGAGGTCATGGTTCCCTGGGACAACAAAGATTCGAGGACGATTGGGGTGGGTATCTCTCAGTTTTCGCAAGGCATTTCTGACAGCAAGGTGATTTACCATCTCCCCGTCTTTGGTGAGATCACCGGGAATAAGCACAAACTGAATATCTAATCTCATCACATCGGCTATCCAGGCGTCAAGGAGTTGAGGGCTTTCTCTCAGAAGTTTTCTGTCATCGGCCAAGTAGGCTTCAAAGGCCTTGCCATTTGTTCCTAAATCGGCACTGTAATAATGAAAATCTGAGGCCACTACCCAATTGATCGACTGCCCGAAAGCGAAAGAAAAAATGGTCAGAAAGAAAAGAGAAGAAAAACATTTCATTCTATTCCCCCTTGAGGTGATAACATATTGTAGTGAGGGGAAAAGAAAAAGGCAAATTTTGGAAAAGAGGTGTTTTCAAAAAGAAACTTTTTGAGCCCCTTACACGAATCTGCAAAGGGCTCAGAAAAGCAATGAATAAAACAATAATCCTTTTTCTTCAAAATCATAACCTTGCAAGGAAGCATTCTAAATGAATTTGACTTTTTAAAAGTTTGGTTTTATAATAAAAACGTAGGGGAGAAGGTAATGGCAATAACTACAATTAAAGAAACTTTATTTGAGCATCAGATGGTAATAGATTCAGTAAAAAGAGTATCGACAACTGAAAGGTTGCCAAGAATTGATAAGTATACCGAGTTGCGTGAGAGATTATTGCCCTTTTGTCGTTTACAAAAAGGTGAAATTTGGATAGATCCGGTGGCTGGACATCGGGTTGGAGTTTTGGATGCAACCTGTCGCAAAGATGTGCTTAAGATTATGCACGCTGAAAAGACTTCGTTGATTATCAACGATCCCCCTTACAACATCAAAGTTGGCAATGCCAACACGGCCAATCTTGCCAAAATTGACATCGAGGAATATCTCTGCTTTTCAAGAGCTTGGGTTCAAAATGCTCTTGAAATCATGGAAGACCATGCTCATCTTTATATCTGGATAGGGGCTGATTATACAGACAATTTTCAACCTCTGCCTGATTTTATGATCATGATGAGGGAATTCCCCGAGCTCCGGCCAAGAAACTTTATTACAATGAGAAAACAAAGAGGTTACGGTACTTCAAAGAACTGGATGTGGGTGCGTCAGGAATTACTGTATTACGTCAAGGGAAATCCTGGTTTCAATGTAGAAGCCGAATACACTGACATTCCTAAAATCCTGCGTGGCTACTACAAAGAAGTCAACGGGCAAATGACCGAAAACCTTGAGCGTAGTCGCTCAGGAACCATCCGTGCCGGAAATGTCTGGGTAGATATTCAACAAGTTTTCTACCGATTAGAGGAGAACGTTCCCGGCTGTTACGCCCAGAAACCCTTAAAAGCCATAGAGCGTATCATAGCCGCAAGTACCCAGAATGGCGACTTGGTGGTAGATTTTTTTGCCCATTCAGGTACTACACTCATAGCGGGAGAAAAATTAGGGAGAAAAGTTTACACTTTTGATATAGATCCCATCTTTGCGGAACTGACAATTAGGCGACTTGAACATTACCGGAAAACTGGCAAACCAGGTTGGCAATGGCGTAGTCCCTTCCCAGAGTTGGAACGCTAAATCGGAGGTAGAACATGGATCTTCAAGAACTCCGCTGTTACTTGAACAACCTGGTTGCTCAACTCGAAAATCAAGACAACTCATTGTTAAAGAAAGAATTGAAGAAATTATCATCCGTTTTCCCTTTCAATGAGTATGAGTTCATTCTAACGTTTCTGGTAAGTCGTGGAACCCTCAACTTTGATGACTACAAAGAACTCAGAGAAAAATACGTGTTTGCAAATTTATATCTTGACTTGTATAGTCTCGCACCGAGAATCTTTGGGCAAGTCTGGGGTGAACAGCACGTGAGGGCAATAGATGCAAGATTCATGAAGCCAAACAAATCTGTTGATCCTAACTACAAGGGGCAATACGACCTGTATATTCAAAAAGAGTCAAAAATAGTGCGGATTGAAGTCAAGGCGGCCAGGGCTACTGCCACGAAAAAACGTGGCGATGTGGTTTCCAGAGCTTTACGCCGCAATGCCACCGAGCCTTTCTGGCTGAACTTTCAACAGTTAAAACCTGAGATTTGTGATGTTTTTATCTTTATTGGAGTGTGGGTGGATGAGATTCTCTATTGGGTCATGTCTGCAAAAGAAGTGGAACAGAACCGGCATTTTAGCCATCAACACAGAGGCGGCATTGAGTACCAGATTGGTATAACACACAAGAACATTAAAGATTTTGATGTTTATAAGGTAGAGAAGAAAAATCTCTATGACAGTGTTATAAATAAGGTTGTTTAAAGAGATTAAACTGTAAAACTCTGAGACCTTTGCACATTCGTGCAAAGGTCTCACCTTTGTAAACAGAAAAGGCAGGGAAGAGGGGCGTAGCCCCTGACCCAGATAGGGGAAGAAAACACCCGCGCAAGGGTCTCAATGTGAAAATAGGTATTCAGTTTCTATGTGGAACGACATCATCAAAGAGAAGTATTTTTGTCAAAACTCTCTAAATCTTGACTTTTTTTTCTTTCTGTGAAATAATAAACAAGGGAGGAAGTATGCGATTTCTCACACATCGTTTTGTGCTTCTTTTAGCTGTGTTGGGATTGGGAGTCTCTTTCCTTCTGGGACTGGTTGCCCGTGTGCCTGTTGGGATAGTGCTTTTTCGGGCTGTGGTCAGTGGAATAGTGATGGGTGGAATGGGGTTTCTTTTTCTTTTTGTCCTTTCGCGGATACTTCCCTCTCAGGATTTTGAGGAGTTTATGGCGCTTCTGGAGGGGAGAAGTCCTTCTGAAGTCTCTTCGTCTCTTGTGGAGAATTCCCAGACAGAGGGAGAAGAAGGTCTTCAGGGAGGAACTTCACCTGGGAGCACGGTGAATATGGTAGAGGATAGTGATACATGGGAGTCGGTGATAGAGCCTTCTTCTTCGACGGTTTCTGCTTCTGATGAGTGGGAACGCGAGGTTTTTAATCCTGCTGCGGCTGTTGGGAGTGATACTGATGAAAAAGAGTTTGCACCGGCAGGGGAAACATCTTCTCTCAGGGAAGACTATGAGCAGCTTCGGACGGAGTATGAGAAAGAGAAACCTACCTTCAAGGATAATACGGTCTCTTTCAAGGTGAACGACAAAAAAATCAATACCAGTCCTGAGATTGTGGCAAAGGCCATCAAGACAATTCTTTCCCGGGATAGTTGATTTTTTTTGAAAATGGCTTATAATAAAAACGAGAAAGTTAGCCCTACGAAGGGGGAGATATGGGTGTAGAAGCGGATATCCTTGTCAACAATTATGGTATTTCGCAGGAGTTTGCACAGAATCTTTTGGATTTTTTTGAGGGGGATGTTGACAAGGTCATCCAGATGATGGAATCTTCTGACAAAGATATTACCGTCGTGAAGGGGAAGTTTATAGCCTCTCGCCGGAATCTTTATGGGGCATTCCTGCTTTTTTACAACCATCAGAGTCTGGTTCCAGAGTATATCTTTGTGGTGTGCTCAACAGATCTGAATCTCAGTCGTATTCGTATTGAGGATCCATGGGCGGCATATGTGGAATCTCTTCGAGTACACCAGATGGCCCAGGAATCGGATCCAGATGTGGCGTCGAGGATAGAAGCCCAGGTACTCTCACGGGACAATATCTCTGTACTCACAGGATACTTAGCGGACAAAACCAATCCGGACCTTATCAATCTCAAGCGTTTTTTTACCAATGAGATCAATCGAGTGATTTATGATGCGAATGTACTTGTCAAGTTTGTGTTAGAAGAGGCTGATATCTTTCGTACGAGAGCCTTTTTGAGTAATACCCATGATGGGCTCAAAGCCATCTCTAATAATCCGGCGAATCTCGTTCTTATGAACCTGAAAGTGGAACCAGTGCTTTCCCCTTTAGGAGGCAAGGATGTGGAGAGCCTTTCGTCTATGGATGAGGTGTATGTGCGGGTGCTGGATGATCGTCCTATTGTGCCTGAACTGGTAGAGAGGCTTCGTCCACCGGATATTCTTGCTCCCACCACCATTGTGGGCAAGGTTCTTGAAAACCAACTGATGCCAGAGTCGGAAAACAGAAGGGTTACCCTTCTCTTTGGGCCGGGAATTTTTGGTTCTTTTGTGCTTGGAGGCAAGGTTCGGGTGCAAACAAGAACAGAAGCCGCAGCAAAATCTTCTACAGCATCTTCGAAAGGGGGGGACGTTTCTTCGAGTAAGGAACCGGTGATTTTTAGCCTCAATTTTGATGCGGATGGAAATCCTGTTGCCCCATCTTCTCTCTCTGATACCACTATTCCGGATTTAACAGTTGGAGAGAAACCGAAAAATCAAGCCAGTGTTTCTTCAGCTATCATTGTGGGTATCGTGGCGATGGCGGTGCTTACCCTTCTGATTCTTGTCTTCTCGTTTGTCCTGTATTAGGAGGTGGGAAACTCAAAAAATTTTTTGTAGGTCTTGCAATTGGTATATTTTCCCTTATAATATACCTGTGACATGAGACCTTTGCACGAATGTGCGAAGGTCTCAAGAAAGTAATAAAAAAACAAAAATAGTATAAAAAGTATTCTTTGTAATAATAAATAATCATCTCTTTTTGGACAAAAAAGACAAATAAGCCCTTGTAAACAGAAAAAGCGGGGGAGAGGGGCGTAGCCCCTGACCCAGATAGGATAAGAATACACCCGTACAAGGGTCTCGACATATATGGGGAGGTAGTGTATGGAAATTACCACGTTGCAGCATCTGGTGAATTATCTGTCCATTTTTGGACGCAAGGTTGTGTCCCGTATGAAAGAGGGAACAACGTATCGTCAATATACCTACTATGAGTTTGTTCAGAATATTCGTTCTGTGGCGGCGTATTTTCTTCGTTTGAAAAGATTAAAAAAGGGTGATATGGTGGCTATTTACTCCGAGAATCGACCGGAATGGATGATGGCCTATCTCGGAATCGTTTACAATGGCATCTGGGCTGTTCCCCTTGATGCTCGTTTGACAGACTTGGAGGTGAAGAATCTCATCACCGATTGTGGGACAAAGTATCTTTTTACTACGGCTTCTCTTCTGGAAAATGTTCTTGCAGAGCCTGAGGTGGTGAAACAACTTTCGGAGATTATTCTTTTTGATCGGGTGGAGGTGCCGAAGGAACTTCAGAAAAAGGTTCGCTACTGGCAGGATATTCTTGAGGAGGGCTGGGCAAAGGAACACAAGGAACACCGTGAACTGGTGGTCAGTCCTGAGGACGTGGCTTCTCTCATTTATACCTCCGGAACAACAGGCAAACCCAAAGGGGTGATGCTTATGCACTCGAATTTTGCCGCTCAGATCAATGCCCTTTCCAAGGCGGTACCCCTGATGGATACGGATGTGCTTCTTTCAGTTTTGCCTTTGCATCATACCTATGAATTTTCGGTGGAACTTACCGTGCTTTACAAAGGGGCCAGTATCACCTATGCGGAGAGTCTCAAGCCCAACAAGATGTTTGACAATATCAGAGAGACAGGTGTCACGGTGATGATTGGGGTACCTTTGCTGTTTGAGAAGATTTATGATGGGATTATGCGGCAGGTAAGAAATCTTCCCTTTGGTGTCAAGCATGTGCTTATAGGGCTTTATCATTTCACGGCGGGGCTCAACGCCCTTACCCGCAAGAAGGCTGGCAAGGTGATCTTTTCTTTTCTCCGCAAGAAAGCCCACCTTGATGGGATACGCTTTGCCATCTCCGGGGCAGCTCCCCTGAATCACAAGGTGGCGAAGGGCTTTGAGGTACTCGGTATTACGCTTCTCAATGGGTATGGGCTCACGGAAACTTCACCCGTGGTGTCGGTGAATCGAGTGGATCGTATCAACAATCTCTCGGTGGGAGAACTCATTGAAGGTATTGAGGTAAAGATTGATAATCCTGATAGTGAGGGGAATGGGGAAATCTGTGTGCGAGGGCCCATTGTGATGAAGGGGTACTACAAGAATCCCAAGGCCACCAAAGAAGTGATTGATAAGGATGGATGGCTCCATACAGGGGATATTGGTAAACTCGAAAACGGCTATCTCTTTGTTACCGGCCGTATCAAGAATATCATTGTGACCCCGGGAGGAAAGAATGTCTATCCAGAAGAGATTGAGGAACTCATCAATGAAAGCGATTTTGTTTTAGAGAGTCTGGTGATTGGGATTCCCGAGAGTCAGCATTCCAAGGGTGAGAATATCTATGCTTATGTGGTGCCAAACTATGAGTTTTTTGATACTTATTGCAATCTCAATAATCTTGAACTCACCGATGAATTGGTGGAAGAGTGTATTGCAAAACACATGAAAGAGGTGAATGCGAAACTTCCGGACTACAAAAAGATTCGAGATTTTCGTATTCGCAGAGAGGAATTTGCCAAGACATCGACAAAGAAAATCAAGCGATTTTTGTATTCCGGTACAGATTTTCTGAATACGTAAAAGAGGACGTGGAGGAGTTATGTTCCGTGGTTCGATGGTCGCGCTTATTACGCCTTTCCGAAATGGGGAAGTGGATTACGAGGCTTTGGAAAGTTTGATTGAGTGGCATATTGCCGAGGGAACGGATGCGCTTGTTCCCTGCGGGACAACAGGAGAATCGGCGACGCTGAGTCATGCTGAACACAAAGAGGTTGTGGCCTTTGTGGTGAAGAAGGTGAGAGGACGGGTTCCTGTGATTGCGGGAACAGGCTCTAATTCTACTCGTGAAGCCATTGAACTTGCTCAGGCGGCCAAAGAGGTTGGGGCTGATGCCCATCTCTCCATCACCCCTTATTATAACAAGCCTACCCAGGAAGGGCTTTATCAGCATTTCAAGGCTATTCAGGAGGCGGTAGCTTTGCCAATGATTCTCTACAATGTGCCAGGAAGAACAGCAGTCTCTCTTGCTCCTGAGACCATGGGGAGGCTTTCGGAACTTCCCCATGTGATTGGAGTGAAAGAGGCTACTGGGGATCTCAAGTATGCCGCAGAGATGATGGAAAAGGTAAAATCGGGGTTTCTTCTGATCTCGGGAGATGACTTTACCGCGTATGCCCTTCTCGCGATGGGTGGGGTGGGGGCAATCTCGGTAACGGCAAATATTCTTCCAAAACAGAATCATGAGATGTTTGCCTCGTATTTTGCTGGAGATAGAGAAAGAGCGCAGAAGATCTTTTTTGATATGCTACCCTTCCATCGGATGATGTTTATCGAAACCAATCCTATTCCGGTGAAAGCCGCGGCTTATTATATGGGGAGGATTCCGGCTCTCGAATATCGCTTGCCACTATGTCCCCTTTCTTCGGCTAATGATGGGAAACTGAAAGATTTTCTCAAGGAGAGAGGGCTTTTGAAGGTCTTTTAAGGGTGCGTACTCCTGTGATGGGTTTTCTTTTTCTGCTGAGGGTTTTGGAAATTCTTTGGGGAAGAAAATACGTGTGGAAAGCTTCTTTTCATGCGTTTTCTTTTTTGGACGTCTGTAATAATGATTTTTTCAAAAATCGGCTTTGAATTTTGAAAAACTTTTGGGAAAATGGTATAATATGTATGAGGAAAAAAGGGGGATCCCCTGAGGAAGGAGGAAACGTATGAGACGGATAGTTTATGGTTTGGCAATCTGGCTTATGGTGTTTGTGGGGTGGGCAGAGACAGAAAAGGTGAAAATTGCTATTCTTCGGATAGAGAATCGGCTGCAGGAAGATGTAGATACCGATGCTCTCACTGAATCTCTTCAGATAGAAGTGGTCAATAAACGCTATTTTCTTGTAGTGGAGAGAAGTCAACTCAACCGAATATTAGAAGAACAGAAACTTAGTCTTTCTGGTCTCACAGAAGAGGAACAGGCAACACAGATTGGAAGTCTTTTGGGTGCGCAGAAGATCTGGGTGGGTTCGCTTGCTCGTTTTGGAGAAAAGTATATGATTACCATGAAGTCGATTGATACCAAGACGGGGGTGATAGATTTTGCCGATCAGGTGTATGCTTATGATACGGAAAGCCTTTTGGATGTGATTCCTGATTTGGCCGATCGTATGGTACGAAAGGCTCGGGGAGAAAATCTCTCGGCTTATACACCGAAGAAGAAGCCCCCACAGCAGAAGCCTTCACAGGAAACGACTGCTCCTCGTTATTCTCAAACATCTCGCCCTTCGTATGATGATTATGATTATTATAGCAGGCCAGATGAAGCCCTTGATATAGGTTTTTATAGCTTGAGTGTTTCTACTAATGTAGGGGCACTTGAGGGTGGAGCTCTTTCTTTTATGATCAAGAGTCCAGGAGATAGGCATAGCGAATTTTATATGGATCTCAGGCTTTATGGGGCCAGTGTGGCTACGAACTGGAATGTGGGGGGGGTTAATTTTAATCTTGGGTTTATGTTCAATCTGATTGCCAATGGGTATGTGCTTTTGGGAGGGGGTATTGGTTTTGGTTTTGATATTCCTGTTTTCAAGCACGCGACCAAAGAGTATTCTATCTCCTGTTTTGAGTGGACAGTGCCCCTTTCTCTTCAGTTCGGGATTCATCTTGGACGCTCTTTCATGTTAGTGGCGGAGGCTTCGTTTATTCCAGGGTTTGGGCTTTTTATCTCTGAGAGTGATTATCCTGAACCTACTTACAATTATGTGACAGGTGAGTATGAAGGGGAACCAGGAAGTTATCAGAAAATTTCAGATGAGACTTATTATGTTCCCAATGAACTCGTTTCTTATCTTAAAGATGGGATGAGTTATTTTTATAGTGGTCTTCGCTTGAGTTTTCTCTTTTGAGGAGTAGAGAGCCTGTAGGATGAGTACTTCAAAGAGGCTTCTTTCTCTTCGCCACATTGGTACCAATAGCTTCTGGACCTTTCTTTCCAGGGTGACCGGTGTGGTGAAGCAGATGATTTTTACCTATCTTTTTGGTTCTTCTGGGGATACCTTCTGGGCTGCTTTTCGGTTAGTGAATGCCTTTCGTCGGTATATTGGAGAGGGCGGGGCACTAGGGAGTGCCTTTATCCCTGTGTTTAATCAGGTCAAAGAGAAAGAGGGAGAAGAAACGGCAAAGGCTTTTGCTCACAGGGTGATGACGGTTTTTGGCTTTTTTTCGGTAGGGCTTGCTGTGGTTTTGTCTCTTTTAGCTTTCTGGTATGGGCCATGGCTTGCCCCGGGGTTTTCTCAGGAAAGGATGCGAGAGTATATTCTTCTCATGATTGTCATGATGCCCTACATTCCCTTGGTGAACTGGTATGCTTTTCGAATGGGGATTCTCAATAGTTTTCATCTCTTTGGTTCTTCAGCCGCAGGACCGGTACTTTTCAATGTGGTATTTATTGGACTTCCCCTTTTTTTTGCAGGCAAGGTAGGGATTTATGTTTCAGCGATTTCCGTGGTGATTGGGGCTTTGGGGATGGTGGCCATGCAATATTTTGATATAAAGCGGGTAGGGTATGCTTTTCGACCTGTGTGGCAAAAACATCCTGCAGAAGCCAAGTTCTGGGGGCTTTTCTGGCCTACGGCGGGGAATATGATTGCGCTAACAGTGAAAAATTTTCTTGCTACGTGGTTTTTGTCTTTCTTTGTTGGGGGCTATGTGGCCTATATGAACGGGTTTACGGTGGTAAGCGCTCCGTTGGGTTTCATTGCTATCGCGGTGGGCACGGTGATGATGCCCCTTCTCTCCCGTTTTCGCGAGAGAGGAAGTAAGGAGGAGTTTTCTCAGGCGGTCGAGGAGGGGTTTCTTTTTCTTCTTTACTGGACCATACCGCTTATGGTGTATATGGTGATGCTTCCTGAGACAGTGAACAGGGTGCTTTTTTATGATATTTTTGTGGCCTTTTTGGGTCGAAGTGGGCGAATGACACCTGAGCTTTTAACGCTTTCTTGCGAGGTTCTCAGGATTTTTGCCCTGTCTCTTTTGCCTATGAGTGCGGCGGTGGTGTTTGAGAAGATTTTTTATGCTACGCATGACGCAAAAACCCCCCTTCGTTCGAGTCTTCTTACCCTTCTTCTCTGTGGAGGGTTGTACTTTCTTGCTTTTGTTCCGACCCTGGGGGTGAAAGGGGTGATTATTGCTGAGACGGTCTCAAGTTATGTGGTGATGATGTATTATTTTCTGCGTATGGAACGCAGCCTGGTGGAAGGAAAGGTATGGAGAAATGTTTTCTCGCGCGGGATGGTCTGGACCGGGATTTCTCTTGTCTTGGGATGGGTGGTTCGGGAGGCTTATATACGGCTTGAGGGAATAGTGGGAAAGGGGTGGATCTATATGCTTCTTGCTGGTGGCGTGTTTGTCGTTTTTATGGGTTTGTATTATCTTTTTACTAAATTTTTTCGAGTGGGGTTTCATCGGTGAAGGGTGTTATTTTTGATATGGATGGTCTCATGGTGGATACGGAGATGTTTTATTTTCAGGTGGAACGGGAGATGGGGAGAAGGTATGGCAGGGTAGTGGAAGATTCCCTTCTCCATCGCATGATGGGGCAGAAGCCCATAGATTCCATGAGGATGTTTGTAGAAGAACTGGGTATTGATGAGGATCCGCTTGTTCTTTTAGCCGAAAGGGATGAGCGGATTCTTGAGGCAATGCGTCGGGAACTGAGGCCGATGCCGGGTCTCTATGAACTTCTTGAGGCTCTTCGACCGGTGGCAAAACTGGCGGTGGGAACAGGAAATACACGAAAGATGGTGCAGGAGGTTTTGCGTATTTTAGGTCTTGAGGGCTTTTTTGATTTTATACAGACGTCGGACAATGTGCAGGCTGGAAAACCAAGTCCAGAAATCTTTGAGAAGGCCTGTCAGGGGCTTGGGCTTGAGGGGTCGCAGGTTGCTGTTCTTGAGGATTCGGCCAATGGCATTCGGGCGGCGCATGCGGCGGGTTGTCTCCCCCTTGCTGTTCCCAATGAGTATACGAGAAATCAGGATTTTTCGCTTGCCCATAGGGTGTTTTCTGATCTCTCGGAGGCAAAAGATTTTGTCCTGAAGTGGGTTATCCAATGAAGGTGGTCACGCATATTGAGGATCTTCCCGTTCTTTCTCAGCCTGTGGTAACCATTGGGAATTTTGACGGTGTTCACATAGGACATCAGAAGTTATTGAAGTGGGTCTTAGGAAGAAAGGCTTCCCATGTGGTTATCAGTTTTGATAAACCAACCGGCTTCTGGTTGGGGCGCCCTGAGTACAGGGGAGAGATTCTTCCCCTTGAAACGAAATGGCGGATTTTTGATCGTTTGGGGTTTGAGTATGCGGTGCGGCTTTCGTTTCAGGAGATTCAATCCCTTTCAGCGGTGGAGTTTCTTTTGCAGATCCTTCACCGGATGAGAGAACCCCTTCTTGTGGTAGGGGAGGATTTTCAGTTTGGCAGGGACAGAACGGGGAATATTTCGCTTCTTCGAGAGTGGGAAAAGAAGTACGACTTTCGCTTGAGGGTGTTTCCCTTTGTGCGAAAGGGAAAAGAGGTGGTGAGTTCCACAGCGGTGCGGCATGCGGTGGCTGAAGGGAATATGGAGAAGGTTTTTCGGCTTTTGGGTCGGGCTTTTGTCTATCAGGGGGAGGTCATCGAAGGGGACAGGATAGGTCGAAAAATAGGCTTTCCTACAATAAATATTCGCCTTGGAACGCAGGTTCTCCCAGCAGAGGGGGTATATGCGACGTGGACGCTTACAGACGATGGGTGGCATCCGTCGATGAGTTATG
The DNA here is from genome assembly GCF_025266855.1 of Longinema margulisiae. GTDB lineage: Bacteria > Spirochaetota > Brevinematia > Brevinematales > Thermospiraceae > Thermospira. Next base: position 294,994 of record NZ_CP053071.1, on the reverse strand, counting down.
TGGGTTATCGTCCTACGGTAGAGGGCAAGGATCTCAGGCTGGAAAGTCACGTGCTTTCAGGTGTTCCTCAGGTGGGAAAAAGGGTCGCCTGTGCCTTTGTCAAAAAAATTCGTGAAGAAAAAACCTTCCATAATCTTGAAGAATTACAAAAAGCGCTTTATAATGATAGGGTGAAGGTTCTATGGACTCTGCGTCGATATAACCTGAAGAAAACAATGAATGGTTTGGAGGATAGACGATTATGGCTGTAACAGCAGAACAGAAGAAGCTTGCTATTCAGAAGTATGGCAAGAACGAGAAGGACACGGGAAACACCGAAGTGCAGATTGCAGTATTGACACTTGAGATTAATAATCTCAGTCAGCATCTGCAGAAATTTCCCAAGGATTATAAGTCACTTCGTGGTCTTCAGAGACTTCTTGGGAAAAGAAAGTCCCTTCTGAATTATCTCCATCGCGAGAATGCGGAGAGATATCACGCCTTGAAGAAGGAACTTGGGTTGTAAGACTATCCGGCTTTTGTCGGAAGTTTAAAAAAGGAGAAGACTTCAATGAGTTTTTTTACAGTTAAAGGCAAAGTCGGGGATAAGGAGATTGTTCTCGAAACAGGGAAGATGGCCAAACAGGCTGATGGGGCGGTTTTAGTCAAGAGTGGTGGCAATGCAGTCCTGGTAACAGCCTGTATGTCCAAAGAGGTCCCTGAGGGAATTGATTTTTTTCCTCTGACAGTACACTATCAGGAAAAGTTTTATGCAGCCGGAAAGATTCCGGGGGGCTATTTCAAGAGAGAGGGAAAACCAACGGAAAAGGAGATACTTGTTTCCCGTCTCATTGATAGGCCCATTCGTCCTCTTTTTCCAGAGAATTTTTACAATGAAGTGCAGGTGATAGCAAGTACCCTGTCGGCTGATCAGGTGTATTCAACCGATATTCTTGGTATTGTGGGGGCATCGGCAGCCCTTTCCATTTCGCCGATTCCCTTTCTTGAACCGATTGGGGCTGTTCGTATTGCCTACATGAAGGATGGGCGTTATCTGGTCAATCCTTCCATGAAAGAGGTAGAAGAGGCTCTCCTTGATATTGTGGTTGGTGGTACCAAAGAAGGCCTCACCATGGTAGAGGGAGGGGCCAATGAGGTGAGCAAAGAGGTGCTTCTGGAAGCCCTTCGGATAGCTCATGTTCATATCAAAGAAGAGATTGCCCTTATTGAAGAGTTGGTGAGGCTGGTTCAGCCCCAAAAGATTTCTCTTGAAGAGCCGACTTTTCTTCTCTCTGAGGATGTGAGGAGACAGATTCGAGAGACTGTGTGGAAGCCCATGAGAGAGGCCGCCTATACGATTGACAAAAAGGCTCGTGCCGAGGCAGTGGATAAACTCAAGAAGTCTATTCTTGAGCAGTTTGGGATAAACGAAGAGCATGAGGCTTATAAAGAGGCGAAAAACCTTCTTGACGAGATAGAGGTTGAGGTTATCAGGGAAACGATTCTCAAGGAAAGGATTCGTCCGGATGGAAGACGCCCTGACGAGATTCGGCCTATTACGATAGAAGTGGATCTCTTGGAGAATGTGCATGGGTCGGCGCTTTTTACACGAGGGCAAACGCAAAGTTTGGGTATTGTAACGCTTGGTTCTACCTCTGATGTGCAGTATATCGATACCATGGAAGAAGAAGAATCAAAGCGATTCATGCTTCATTATAATTTCCCTCCTTTTAGCACGGGCGAAGTGAAAAAATCGCTGGCTCCTTCACGCCGCGAGATTGGGCATGGGCATTTGGCTTATCGGGCTATTGAGCCTGTTTTGCCTTCTGAGGATGAATTTCCCTATACCATTCGTGTGGTGTCGGAGATCCTGGAGTCGAACGGTTCTTCTTCGATGGCAACAGTGTGTAGCTCAAGTTTGGCCCTGATGGCTACGGGTGTTCCCATCCGCAAGGCTGTAGCAGGGATTGCCATGGGGCTTGTATGGAATAAACAAACAGGCGAATACTGTATTCTCTCAGATATTCAGGGGCTTGAGGATCATTTTGGGGATATGGACTTCAAGGTAGCCGGGACGAAGGACGGTATTACGGCCTTCCAGATGGATGTGAAAACCATAGGCCTCACCCAGAGTATGATGGAAGAGGCTTTGAATCAGGCTTTGGCTGGTCAGGCCTACATCCTTTCCAAGATGAATGAGGTGATTGATGCCCCTAGACCGAAACTTTCCTCCAATGCACCCAAGATCAAGGTGATCTACATTCCTGAGTCAACGATTGGACAGGTGATTGGAACGGGAGGCAGGGTCATCAAACGTATCATGGAGGAAACGGAGACCACGATTTCCATTGATGATGATGGACGGGTGGCTATCTGTGGCAAGAAAGAAGAGGATATTGAGCGATGTCTCTATATTGTGAACCATATCGTCAATGGATTTGAACGCGGGGAAAAGGTCAAAGGAAAGGTGATCCGCATAGAGGATTATGGGGTATTTCTTGAACTGATCCCCGGTGAGAGTGCGCTTCTTCATCGTTCCAACATGAAAGAAAAGAAGCCAGTTCGTTCTGCGTATCAGTTGGGACAGATTGTGGATGCTGTTGTAACCGACATTGATGAGAAGCATAGAATTGTTCTCAAGGAACTTTGATGAAGTGGAAGGGATTGGGTATTGCGCTTCTTTTGTTCTTGGCTTCCTGTGGGATTGAGAGTTTTGAGCAGGAGATTTCTCTCAATCCTCCTCTTGGGCTTTCGGCAACGACCAATGGAGATGGGGATATTGTGCTTTCCTTCTGGGGGATGAATAATGAGCCTTATTTTGAAGGGTACAATATCTATATAGCCTCTTCGATGCAGGATGCCCTGGAAGACAAGGGAGAGAAGATTCCTGGTCCCTCAGAAAACCAGGCTACCATGCCAAATATTTCGGTGATGAGTTCGGTGACACTTTTCACTTATACCGTGACCAAAGATGCCAAGGGAGATCCGTTGGTAAGCGGGGTGACCTATTTCTTCTATGTGAAGGCTTATAGCGCCCAGTATAACGTTCAGAGTCCACGGAGTAATATTACCAATGCCACAAAACCATAGAGAGAGAACTATGAAAAGACTGATGATTATTCTTTTTCTTTTGATGATACCTTTTTTGGGCTTTGGTCAGGAGAAGGTGAGCGTGAACACGCTTCTTCAGAAGATCCAGAACTATACCTCAACGGTGCGAACCTTTACAGCGAATTTTGTCTATGTGGTGAATAAGAAGACCTATCAGGGGGTTTTGTATTACAAGGCTCCCAATAAGTTTGCTATGGAGTACTCTTCCGGAAATCGTATGCTCTCAGATGGGAAGGTTCTCTGGATTGTGATTAAGGATCAGAATATCGCCATCCGGGAAAATCTCGAAAAAACCAAAACCGCTACGCCTATTACCGGCTGGAATATCCAGCGTCTGCAGAAGGAGTACATTCCATTTCTTCCCAAGGATTATGCGGTGATGTTCCGTGGAAAACAGGCCTATCGAATAGAATTCAAGCCGAAGTCCACCTTGTCAGCCTTTCGTTATATTGAGTTTGTGGTGAGTCCTGAGGGACAGATTCAGCGTATGGTGGCCAGAAACCAGTTAGGACGGGAAGTCCAGCTGGAACTTTCGTATACAGGATTCAATATGTCCCTGGGTGAGGATAGGTTTCTCTATGAACCGGATGAGAATACCTATATCTTTGATGATATTTTGATATCAACCCCGTCTGAATCATAAGAGAGGTGAAGAGATGAAAAAGGGAGTGTTTTCTTTCTTGATAGTTATGCTTGTGGGATGTGCGGTAACTACCGTGGAACACAGGTATAAGCAACGCTTTGATCATTTTTATCGCTTGCTCAATAAAGAAGAAAAGGCGGCTTTTTGTTCAGACGATTTTGCCACTTTTGGGAAACTCCTTGAAAATCGCATGGCCTCAGATCAAGAACTTAGTAATGCCATGGACAAGGTGATGTTTGATGAGGCTATTCATACCTTTCGTATGGATCAGGTAGGACTCTTTTTCAAAAAGTTTATTCTCACCGGTTTTCATCAGGATGATTATGCCTTTTTTGTGAGTGCGCTTCCTTCTCAAGTCCTGGTGAAGTTCGCATATGATGAGAAGGCTGTAGCCAGGGATATCCAGGCCCTCATACAAAAGGACAAAAGGCTTTCTTCGTGGTGGAAAAAGGTGACGACTGATGGAAGACTTGGGGATTTTTCTTTAGAACAGGTGCTTTCTTTTTACAGACGGTATATTTTTCCTGTGAAAACCCATGCAGAAGTCTATTTTGTGGCCAAGTTTCTTTCAGACAATAAACTGCTCAAGGCCTTTCTTGAGGGAAGTCCTGATTTTGAGAATCGTCTCAAGGAAATAAAAAAACAAATAGTGATCTCTCGTGAGATCAAGGCTATCAAAGAGAGGGCTCAGATTTCATCTCTGAGTGATGAGGAGTTTTTCCGTCTTTATCGTGAGGTTATCCTCAGGGAGATGGACAAGGGTGCTCTTGCAAAAACGTTAGCGATGTTTCCTCTGGAGTAGTCATGCGGACAAAACTTTCTGCTGAGAAGATGCTTCCTCGGGTCATAGAGGAAATCCAGAAACTCAAGGTGCGTGCTCTTCGTATTGTGGACGCCTCGGGATATTCTCTTCTGGCGGATATTTTTGTGATCGGGACAGTGGATTCTGTGATCCAGCTTGAGGCTGTGCGAAATCGTGTGATAGAAGAAATGGAAAAGCATGGCTGGTATCTCAAAAACCCCTTAGAACCCTGGGAGGGCGGGTGGCTTCTTCTTGATTTTGGGGATATGATCTTTCATATCATGCTTGAGGAACTTCGTTCGTTTTATGCTCTTGATCATCTCATAGAGGGACGTGAGATTACAGAGGAAGTTGTTCCTCTCCAGAATGAGGAAAAAAGAAACGTCTAAATTTCTTTCTCCATCAGCGTAGGGGTTGGTATTTTTTGTGGTTGCTGTTGGGAAAAAGGATTCTCTTGTTTTTCTTTTTAGTTAACGGAATAGCTTCAAAAAAACTTTCCCAAAGGTATTTACTTTTTCCCAAAAGTAGTGTACAATATAACCACATAAAAACAGGACAGGGAGATGGAACAAAGCGAACTTCAAAGGGTGAGTGAATTTGAACGCGTTTTGCCACGTAAGGACCCTCATCAGGCCGCCATCCGTTTTTTGGTGACCCATCAACATCTCTCGAAGCTCCATCCCTATCTTTTTCAACAGGTGGAGATGGTGGCTTCCCTCCCGGGGGTGAGGGATGCTGTGGTGGTTTTTCCTCATGCGGTACCCTCTCATGGGGTGCCCTCGGGGTGTGTCTTTGCGGTGGGGACGAACGATGGGGTGATGATTCCTTCGGCTATTCACTGGGACATCAATCTCGGCGTTCGTACTTTGACCACGAATCTTATTCTTCCTGATGTGGAGAAAAAGCTTCCCCTGATTCTCAAGGATATACAAAGACTTCTTCCTTCTGGTCAGAAGGCAACAGGCAGGGTAAATCTTTCCAAAAAGGATTTGCTTGAGGTATTCAGTCAGGGGGCAAGGTGGGTCCAGGAGAAAAAGTCCCCGGAGTTTGTGGATGAACTTGAGTATATTGAGGATTATGGGGATCTTCCTGTTTCCAATCTTTCCAGTGTGCCGGAGCATCTTCTTGAAGAGGAACATAGACAATTCGGAACAATCAGGCATTTTTTAGAGATTCAGATCGTGAGTGAGATTTTTGATGTGGAAAAGGCCCGTATTTACGGGCTTTTCAAGAATCAGATTCTGATCACCTATAGGGCGGGTTCAGGGAGTCTTGGTCGGGCGGTGTGGTGGTACTATTACAAACTTTTCCGTGAAAGGATGGAACGTTATCATCTTGCTCCTGTTCATCCTTCGCTTGTGTATCTTCCTGTGGAGACATCTGAAGCCCAGTTGTTTTATCAGGCCGTTCAGTGTGTTTCTAACTATGCGTTAGCCAATAGACAATTTATGGCCACCCAGGTTTATCATGTACTCAATACGCTTCTCAAGGATGTGGAAGCCAATACGATGTACGATAGTGCCACCAATACGGTTCGTTTAGAGACCCACTCCCTTGGATCACTTCCGGAGAAGGTTTACGTCTACCGGAAGGGAAGTGTTCGCACCCAGATCCAGAATGAGAGGGATCTCTCTCGTTCCTATCAGGTGGTGGGGAATCCAACCATCATGTGGGGTGGTATAGGACAGCCTTCCTATATTCTCTCGGGGAGAGATACGCTTTTGGAGAAGAGTTTTGGTTCTTTTGAGGTTCTTCAGCCTGCTATTCCGCCGCATTTTCTTCCGGCTGCAGAGTGGGCGAAGCTTCTCAAGGGACAGGAGATGGTTGTTCGTTCTCAGTCGGAAAATATGGATTGGCGTCTCTATGCGAAGAACTATGAGTCTCCAAGGTCTGCGGTGGATTTCTGGACAAGAAGTGGTTGGGGAAGTCGAATTGCTATGGTGAGACCGGTGGGTATTCTTTTACCATGAGAGAGATGAGGGTGTGCTATGCGATGTGAGTTTCCCGTGCCGGGAGACATTCATCCAGTGTTGGCGTTGGGGGTTCATGATTCCAATCTCAGGCTAATGGAGAGGCTCCTTGAGGTAAAGATTCGTCCGGTTGATGATAGGTTGGTCATTGAGGGCACAGAGGAGAATTGTACACGTGCCACACATGTGTTGAAGGAGGTTTTTCAGCTGGCACGTGGGAATACCCCTGTCTCTCATGGGGAGATCAAGTTTCTCATTGAGCAGGAGGGCAAGATTGCCCACTCGGCTTCCAAGCTTCTCACAGAGGGGCTTGTGATTACGAAGCGTGCTCGAAAGATTAAACCCCGTACCCCTCATCAGGCACAGTATATTGAGGCTATTCATCAGGATGATCTTGTTTTTGGGGTGGGACCAGCAGGAACAGGCAAAACCTATCTTGCTATGGCGGTAGGGCTTTTTTATCTTTTTGCTGGAAAGGTGAAAAGGCTTATTCTCACCCGTCCTGTGGTAGAGGCCGGGGAGAATTTGGGGTTTCTTCCGGGAACGTTTGAGGAAAAACTTCATCCCTATCTTCGACCTCTCTTTGATGCCCTTGAGGATATTCTTTCTGCTGAGGAGGCGGAGAGGCTTCTGCTCTCTCATCAGGTGGAGATCGCTCCCCTTGCCTATATGCGGGGAAGAACCCTTTCCCATGCCTTTGTGATTCTTGATGAGGCTCAGAATGCTACAAAGATGCAGATGAAGATGTTTCTCACTCGTTTAGGAGAGGGGACAAAAATGGTGGTGACGGGAGATGTGACGCAGATAGATCTTCCTTCGGCGCAGGATTCTGGTCTGGTTGAAGCCCTTCACCTGTTGACAAAAGTGCCGGGGATTAGTATTCTGTATTTTGATGAGGATGATATTGTGCGTCATCCTTTAGTAGCTCGTATTCTGTCTCGGTATGAGATGAGGAAATCATGAAGTTTGATGAACCGTTGTCTAAAAAGACGATGATAGGTCTCTTAGCAGGGGTATTCTTTATCAGTGCTCTCTTGTTGACCTTTACCTATTGGCCTTCTTCTTTTCGGGAGTATCAGATAGGCTTAGTTGCCCCGAAACAGGTTATTTCCTGGTACACCTTTGCCTATGAGAATCAACAGGCATCCTTGCAGGTGAAAAAAGAGATAGAAAAGAATACCCCTTTTTATTATCGGATGCTTTCGGGAAGCGAAGAGGAAAATAGGCGTCTTATCTTAGAATGGCTCTCCATGGCTACGAATAAGAGGGAAGTTTTTGAGGCTTTCCTTTTGCAGAGAAACTATTCCTACAGTGAACGGATACGGGAGTATATCCTTGAAAACCGGGCTCTTTTAGCAAGGTATGAAAACAGGTTTCTTTTTGCGCTGGATTTTTTGCAGGCGAATTATCTTCTGGTGCGAAGGATGTTACCTGAAAAAAGAGATATAGTCTATGTCCAGAAGGGCAAGGAGATTCAGATTTTGCCGTATGATCAGCTTTTGCTTGTACCTGTGGAAAAGTCTCAACTTCTTGCGATCCTGCGTCGTCTCTTTGGCCATAGAAATGAACTCTTTTATGAGGCTATTGCAGAGATTTTGGTGTCTCTTCTTCAGCCAACGGCGGATCTGGATGATGTAGCCCGGGAGAGGGTGATTTCTTCTCAGGTGGCCCAGCGGGTACCAAAAGAGGTGATCAAAAAGGGAGAGGTCATCGTTGGACGTGGGGCGGTGCTTTCGGCGGGAGATATAGAGAGGCTTCAGGCCTATAGAAAATACAAGGAGAATCTTTTTTTCACTCGTTTTCCTGTGGTGCTTCTCATGATGGGGGTGATTTTTGTTCTTTTTATCTACCGGTATCATCGCTATCAGGACATTCTCTGGAAAAAGTCGTCTTTCTTTTTGCTTTCGCTGATTTTTTATCTTCTCCATCATCTTTTTCTCTGGTATAGCCATGTGTCGTTTGGGGCTTTTTTTCTTCCGGTTTTTTTGCATATCCCCTTTGCGATTATCACCCTGACGCTTCCTATTCTCTTTCAACAGCAGCCGGTGGCTTTTGTTCTTCTGATCAATTATAGTTTGTATGCCATCTTTTATCCGCTGACGGATGTGGTGAGTTTTACCAATCTTTTGAGTTTGTCTCTTTTTGCCCTCTATACGGCTTCTCAGAAACGGAAGACCTTTCAGAAAAGGTATGATTTTTTTGTGATTGGTATGGAAATTTTTCTTCTTCAACTTTTGTTTTCGTTCTTTTATGAATGGTTTTATCAGATCAAGCTCACTCTTTCGGACTGGTTTGTGGTGGGGCTCTTTGCCTTGGGAAACAGTCTTATCTCGGCTTTGGTGGCGTTTGCCCTTTTGCCGCTTTTTGAGAATGTGTTCGGAATTCCGACGTATTTTCGTTTAACAGAACTCTCATCCCCTTCTACCAGTCCCCTGCTTCGTTTGCTTCAGGAACAGGCACCCGGCACGTATCTTCATTCTCAGCGGCTTGGGGAAATGTGTGAGGTGGCGGCTTCTGAGATTGGGGCGGATGCCCTGCTTGCCAAGGTGGGGGCTTACTACCATGATGTGGGAAAATTGCAGACACCTGAGTTTTTCATAGAGAATCAGGCTGGTGAAAATCCTCATGATGAGATCAAGCCGGGGCTTTCTATATCCGTTATCAAACAGCATGTGAAGTATGGGGTGGAACTGGCACGAAAATATCGGCTTCCTGAGGAGATAGTGGCCTTTATAGAAGAACACCATGGGACGACTTCTATTTCTTACTTCTATCATCAGGCTCTTCGGCTCTATGGAGAGGAGACGATAAATCCTGCTGATTATCAGTATCCTGGGCCAAAACCACATTCCCTTGAGACGGCCATTCTTATGTTTGCGGACGGCATTGAAGCGGCCACGCGTGCCTACCAGCAAAAAGGTGGAGAGTCAAAGGTTACTCCTCATGCGTTAGAGGATATTGTGGATGATATTATTGAACAGAGACTTCAAGCAGGGCAACTGGATGAGTGTCCTATCACCTTAGCTCAGGTGAAAAAAATCCGGGATGCCTTTGTGGAGTATCTTACAGCCGCCTTTCATAAGCGTATGGACTATCCGACAAGGAGGGAGTGATGGTCTGGTGGTGGTTGTTGCTTGTGCCGATTTTCCCTACGAATGAGATTCCTATGATGCAGAGGGTGGAAGCGCTCTATCCTGTGGAAGGGGAAGTGGTTTCGTATGCCTTTCAGGAGGAACTTTCTCCTTTTGTCTTTGCGGAGTCTCATACCAATGAGAGAGGGATTGTCGTTTCTCTGAAACATGTGTCGCTTTCTTCTCTTTCTATTCCTCCTCTTGAGGTTGTGGCCGTGGTGAAAGGAAAAACCAATCGTCTTGTCTTTGAGAAGTGGACGCTTCGGGTAGCGCCGACGAATGTGAGTGTATCCAACCTTCATCCGGTAGCTGATATTTATCCTCTGTATGATTTCTGGTGGATAGTGTGGGTTATTCTTGGGGTAGGTGTGGTGGGAGCAGTAGTGTGGTTTTTCTTGAGAAGGAAAAAAAGAGAAGAGGTGGTGGAAAGGGCACCTTCTGAAACGCTTGAAGACTATCTCTTTCGTCTTCGGAGTGGGGTAGAAACCATGGAGGAGAAGGCGTATTATTCTGAGGTGGCGTATTTTCTCCGGTGGCTTCTTGAGACGACGTATGGTTTTCCTGCAAGAGAAATGGGAAGCCGGGAGATTGCTTCGTTTCTCTCTGTGGATAGGGAATTGAAGGAGCGAATCTTAGATGTTCTCAAGTGGTGTGATAGGGTGAAGTATGCGAAGCACACCACCTCTCTTGAGAAGCGTAAGCAGGTTCTCAGAGAAAGTGAAGAGATATATAGATACCTTGTTCCACCCAAGGAGGAAAACGCATGAGATTCTTGCATCCCTGGTATTTTCTTGCTCTGGTGGTGATACCTCTCTATCTCTGGCTCAGGTATAGCCATCGTTTCTGGGGGAGGAAAGGGGACGCTTCTCTTGTGGTTTCTGATCTTCGGCTCTTTGGGAGAGAGAATCTCTGGACAATCTGGTATGAGAGAATTTTAGATATTCTTGTTGTGGTGGGTCTTTTCTTTGGGATTGTGGCCTTAGCTAGGCCGATCGGCGGTCAAACTATAGCTCAGGATAATCTTTATGGGGTGGATATTGTGCTGGTACTGGACGTTTCTGAAACCATGCTGTTTGTAGATGAGGTGCCATCGTTTCTTGTGAAGCGGCGATTGTACGGAGAGATGATTTACGAGGATCCTTCTGGACGGATAACAGAGTATACCCGTCTTGAGTCTGCCAAGAGGGTTATCAAATCCTATGTGGAAAAACAGGCCCAGAATCGTATCGGGGTTGTGCTCTTTGGGACGTATGCCTATACGCTTACTCCACTCACCTATGATAGGGATATGGTGCTTCGCTTGATAGATGGGATTATGTTTAATCCTGCGAATAACCGGACAGCCATTGGGATGGGGGTGGCCACAGCCATTAACCGTTTTGCTTCTTCAAAGGCGAAAAGCAAGGTGATTATCCTTCTCACAGATGGTATGAATAATGCTGGTCTTGTGGACCCAAAAACAGCCACTGCAATAGCCAAAGAAAAGGGGATTCGTGTCTATACCATCGGATTCGGGAATCCGGATGTGGTTTTGCAACCTGCGGATCGTTCTGGTCGATTTTATGTGCTGCGATCAGGAGAATCCATTGATGAGAAACTTTTGGCCTGGATGGCAGAAGAAACAGGGGGAAAGTACTACAGGGCCTATGATAGGCAAACGCTTGCCACCATCTACGATGATATCGACAAACTGGAAAAATCAAAGATTACTATTCAACGACGCCTCTTCTGGACGGAAAATTTCTGGCCATTTGCCTTGATTAGCTGGTTGTGTCTTGTGCTCTGGATGGGGGTTCAGGTGGTATGGATCCGTCTTCCGTAGTATATTCAGGGTAACGAGCCAAAAACCACTCAAGGTATGCGTCCTGTTTTTCGAACATCTCTTCTTCTTCTTTTTCGCCTTTCTCGTGATCGTATCCCAAGAGATGGAGCGTCCCATGGATGGTGAGTCTTGCGATTTCTCCTTCCCATGAGAGATGATTTTCTTTGGCCTGGCTTTGAGCCTTTTCAGTCGAGATGACAATATCCCCTAACATTTCATAGATCTCTCCGTTTTCATCCTCCATGGCCATCTGGGAAAAGTCTTCAAGGGCCTCTCCCTCTGTCAAGGAAAAAGAAAGCACATCAGTGGCATAGTCCTTGCCACGATAAAGGGCATTGAGTTCCTGGATGGTGGGATTGTCGCAGAGAAGAAGAGAGAGTCCATACTGAGAAGCCTGATGATCTCCAAGAATTTTTCGGATGAGTTGAGTCAAACGATCAAAAAAAAGAGGGTTGTCAAAAATCTCTTGTTCGTTTCGGATTTCAATCATATTTTACCACCTGTCTGGAAGAAAAAGAAGTTTCGTTTCTGTCACTTTGCCACTATTGAGCGTTAACATCCCGTAGTGACCGTCCTGAAGAGCCCCTGGATTAAAATAGGTGATTCCTTCTTCTTCAAAGCATGTCTGTTCGTGGGTGTGGCCAAAGAGGACTAAATTCACCCCGAGATGCAGGGCATGCTTTTTGAGAAAGACGAGGGTAGAATGGACACTGTAGCGATGACCGTGAGTGGCGAGAAGCTTGACCCCATCATATTCGGTGATGCGTTCCCAGTCAACCACCATATTCATCTCAGGGTAAACTGTCTCCATATTGCCTTTGACAAGGATGAGAGGAAAACCATCCTCTAAAAAGGACAACATATCATAGCTTTTGTCACCGAGGTGAAAAAGCACATCGAACTCATCCCTGTGTTTGCGGATAAGATCATAAATACGATCCACTTTCCCATGTGAATCGCTGATAACCAGTAAGCGGGTCACACGTCCTCCCTGCCCCCTTTTTTTCTTTTAGTTCAGGCGGTCTTCTCGTGTGGTGTACTTGTTCACAAACGGTGTAATCTCAATGGTTTCCACACCATCTTCGGATGTAGCCACAAAGGGAATAGCATGGGAGCCGTCTTTGAGATAGAACCGTATCGAGAAGGTTCCCTCCGGGGTGAGCTGGATAGGCACTCCCCCTAAGGTGACTTTAGCTGTTGGTTCGGTAGCCCCGTACACAATGAGTTCAGTGTGGAGTTCTGCCCAGAATTTGCGTTTTCTTCCTGTTGGCTGGACAACAGCCATACCTCCACTTCCAGAGGATATCTGCCCTGAGGAGAGACCTGAAGGAGCGGACACCCATTCGCTTACCACTTCAGATCCTACAAGCTTGTGAATGACATAGCCGCCGGAGCGTTCAAAGAGTTTTTCTTGTTTTTCGGCGGCGAGCGTTTCTTCTTTGCGGAAGGACGGAGAGGCTTCATAGCCTGCCTTGGGAGCAGGTTTCTCCGCCGGTTTGTCTCTTGGAACGGTAATGGAGTTGGAGCCTGTGATGGAAACAAAGACCCCATGCTGGATATACCCGAGTTCTCCCCGATAACTGACATTGGGGAGGGGAACATTGATATACCAGTTTTTGGCATTGAGATTCACATCGATGTCCATGGTTTGTTTCTCGCCATAGAAGAGACGAATAACGAGCCCAAGGTTTTCTGACTGGAGTTTCTTTTTGGTTTCCTGGGAGAGATCCCAGTAGGCATGGATCCAGTAGGGATCCTGCACGAGGAGGGTGAGACGGTTTTCATTGTAACTGTCTGGTATATCGTAAATATCGCTGAGATCAGGCATCACAGAAGATCTCACCTGACGATAATCCTCGATCTCGAATTTTTTGCTTTCACCTGCTGTGATAGGATCAAAGGCCTCTCGTGGAGGTTCAGGGATGGGTTCGGTTTTTTTGCGAGAGGGAGCCTTTTTGGCTGCCGGGGAGGGGGATTTTTTGGCTGGTTTTGTAGTTTCCCCCGCAGAAAGGATCATATCGATCAGTGCGTCCTTGGTAGCCGATGCCCCCACTTTGATACCCTTTTCTTTCGCTAATTCAAGAAGTTCGGCTTTGGTCTTTTTTTGAAGATCCGTCTTCGTCATAACCCCTCCTTTTCTGGATTTCTCTCCTTTATTGTATGGGAAAGAAGGATATCTGTCAAGTGAAGAGAAGTGTTTTTTATAACTTCAGGGGGAAGGTTTGTCGTTCCACATTCATACAGAATGGTTTATCTTTACACAAAAAGTGAATACTTGTTCGACCATCTTTTCTGTTCCAATTCTTGGTTCTTTTTGTTACCCTTCTCCCTTCTTTCACAAAGCGCTCCCGCGCGGGGCAAAAGGGGCTTCGCCCCTTTTGAAAACCCCACCCCGCCCCTGCGGCGGCTCCAGAAGGGTATTGTCCTCGTCGCATGCTACGCATGCGCCTCGGACGGAACATGGGCCGCTTTTGCGGGCCATGGGAGAACATTTCCCTTGAGAAGGGCAAGTCCTTCCTCCGTGGGCAACATTGCCTCGTCCTCGGAACTTCGACAACCACAACTCGTCTTACTGAACCTTGCCCCCAACTTTATAAACTTTACAAACTTTCAACTTTCAACTGATACGCACCCTCACTCCGGGAGAACTTCCCTCTTGCGGCAAAAGACAAACGACCGCAAAAGTGGCCCGGTGGATACTGAGCGAAGTCGAAGTGGGGTACAGAAAAAAGGGGTAAAAGAACAAGGCCTTCTCTCACCAGCCCGCAGAGCTTCTTTTTCAGAGGGGCTTTTTGGATATAGCACCGCGGCAGGGGGGAGGGCTATGACTTTGTTTCAGCAAAGAACGATGGTTTAGCTGAAACAGGGTAATAGCCCTATCTTGCCGTAATGTTTTCAAGCGCAACTTTTTTCAATAGGCATCATAACAGAAAGCTTTTGTGTTGTTTCCCTGTTCATAAGAAATGTGAAAACAGCTATTCAGTTTCATATGTGGAACGACAGTGGAACGACAATCCATTGATGACGATCCTCTCATTTTCTTGCAAAAAAAAGAAAAAGGCTATATACTTATTCTATGATGACTGACAAGTTTTCTTCTCGCAAGGTTCTCCTTTGGGATTTTGATGGGACGCTCGTGGATACGCTTCCTCTGGTATTCTTTTCCCTTCGTCAGAGTTTTCTCTATGGGGATGGGCGTTTTCTTTCTGATAGGGAGATAGCCTCGATGTTTGGTCCACCTGAGGATGAGCTTCTTCGAAGGTATTTTGTGTCCTCTTCTCGTGCCGAAAAGGCTATCGAGATGTATCATACGCTTTATGAAGAGTATCATTCTTTGTTTGCTATTTATCACAAACGTATAGCAAGACTCCTTCGGATTCTTTCTGAAGAGGGGTATGTCCATGGTATTGTGACGGGAAAGGGCAGAAGAAGTTTGGCCATCTCTTTGGAGAAGTTAGGAATAACGGCGTATTTTTCTGTAGCTATAACCGGAAACGACATTGAAAATCCAAAGCCTCACCCGGAAAGCCTTCTTTTTGCTCTTCAAAAGATTGGTGCCTCCCCCAGTGAGGCGATCATGATAGGGGATTCTGAGGTGGATTACGAGGCGGCTCGGAAATTAGGCATTCCTGCGGCAGTAGTGGGATGGTACAGGACCCCTCAGTTCAATGGGGAGTATGCCTTCTTTCCGGATATTGAGGGTTTGTATACGGCGCTTACTCACAGCTATCGTTTTCCTCAAGATCGATTCCATCAGCTGATCCCTGTTCAAGCACTCTGGCAAAGTAGATAACCTTTTCAAGCTCGTTTTCTAAGTTGACATTGTTGATATAGCAGTTCTTGGTGGGTCTCAGTCTCACAGGAGCGAAATTGAGGATTCCCACAATCCCGGCATTGATGAGCTGGTCAAGGACCCCCTGGGCGGCATGTTCAGGAACGGCTAAAATAGCCACCTTGATATGATGTTGTTTCACAAAACTCTCCAGTTCACTCATGGGGTAGAGGGGAAGACCTGGGTTTTTGACAATCTTTTCCTGCAGAATATCAAAGGCGGCCTTGATGTGGATCCCTTCTTTTTCAAATCCTCGATAACGCAGAAGGGCCATACCGAGGTTTCCCGCCCCAATAATAATAACTTCCTGGGGTTTATCCTTCGAAAGAATCTCTTGAATGCGGGGGAGAATTTCATCAATGATATAGCCACCTTTTTTGCTCCCAGAGATGTTGAAAAGAGAAAAATCTTTTCGTATCTGGGCGGGATTGATGCCGGTAGCGTCGGCTAAATTGTCAGAAAAAACCTTGTGAAAGCCAAGTTGTTTTAATCTGGTGAGAGCTTTGTTGTAGAGGATAAGTCTGGTAATGCTTTTTCTTTTCTCCGCCATAATGTTCCTCCGTCTTCAAAATATGATAAAAAGTATACATATTTTTTTTATTTTTGTCCAGAAGATAGAGTTTTTTGAAATCAAAAGAGGTACATAAAAAGAAAATATGAGAACATGACAAGGACAATCACAGAGGAAACGATGCCATCAAAAGCCATTCCGAGACCCTTGCACGGGTGCTTTCTTGCCCTTTCTGGGTCAGGGGCTACGCCCCTGAAACCTCGTTTTTTCTGTTTCCAAGGGCTTATTTGTCTCTTTTTATACAAAAAATAGGCTTCTTTATTATGTAAAGAAATATTTTTATACTACTTTTTGCTTTTTATTACTTTCTTGAGACCTTCGCACATTCGTGCAAAGGTCTCATTCCTTCTCTTTACCAAAGTTAGAGAGAGTATCGAGAAAAAGGGGAACCTTTGTTCTTTGAGGCTTTTGGCTATGTCGCTGTTTCAGCAAAACAGGTGTTTTGCTGAAACAAGGTGATAGCCTTTTTAGGAGATGTTTAGTTATCCCTTTATTTCCTCGAGGTATTTTTCTACCGCATAGGCAGCTATAGCCCCATCAGAAGCGGCGGTGATAACCTGACGAAGGGGGGTATGACGGCAGTCGCCAGCGGCAAAGAGACCCGGGATATTGGTTCGCATCATCTCATCTGTCAGGATGTATCCCTGTTCGTCGCAATTCACTCCCTCAAGGAAGGAGGTATTTGGGTAGAGGCCTATGTAAAGAAACATGCCATTGACCTCAAGCCAGGAGGTTTCTCCTGTTTTGACATTTTTGAGTTTGATAGCTTCAAGGAAGTTTTCTCCTTTTACTTCTTCAACAATGGTGTTCCAGATGAATTCCATACCAGGTGTTTTGAAGGCTCTTTCCTGAACTATTTTCGCTGCCCTGAGCTGGTCTCGACGATGGATGAGGTACACCTTTTTGGCAAATTTGGTGAGGTACATGCCTTCTTCTACGGCGGAATCACCCCCACCAATCACGGCGACAACCTTGTCCCGGTAGAAGGAGGCATCACAGGTGGCACAGAAGGAGATTCCTCTTCCGATGAATTTCTCTTCGTTTGGGATGCCAAGCTTCTTGGGACTGGCCCCTGTGGCTATGATCACGGTTTTTGAGAGAAATTCGCGGGATTCTGTATGGACGTGAAAAAGGCCTTGGTCGTCTCGGGTTATTTTTTGAACATCAGCGTATTCAAAAGAGGCCCCAAAGTTTTTGGCCTGTTCTTCCATGCGCTGCGAGAGTTCGTAGCCATTTATTCCATGAGGAAAACCAGGATAATTCTCGATGAGTTCGGTGAGGGCGGCCTGTCCACCTGATCCAATTTTTTCGAGGAGTAATGTCTTGAGAAGAGAACGACCTGTGTAAATGGCAGCAGTCATTCCCGCAGGGCCAGAACCGACGATAATCACATCATAGATGTCGGTAGTGTTTTCTGAAGAAGAAGTAGAGATATGGAGGTTAATCATCGCTTTCTCCTTGGATTTCATATAAGAAAAATATAATATATTTTCTCTCAAGAGGCAAACTTTTCGTCTATAGGATAAAAAAAATAGCAGAAATTCTCAAGTTTTTTGGGAAAGCACCCGATAAAAAGAATAGGTAAATTCCGAAGAAAGGTGAGGAGGAGAAGTCCCCCTATAACGCCTATTAGGATTATCGACACTTGAGCCAAAGTCTTGAGTGTTTCAAGCGAAAAAATCCCACAAGGATGTGGGAGGATCATAGATCAAGGAGGATACTATGATTATCAACCACAACATCAGTTCTATTTTCTCACAACGTTCTTTGCGGCTGGATAATCTTGCCGCCGACAAGAACATCGAGAAGCTGTCTTCTGGTATGCGGATTAACCGCGCTGGTGACGATGCTTCTGGTCTGGCCGTATCGGAGAAGATGCGTGCGCAGATCAATGGTATCCGACGGGCTGAAAAGAACGTCCAGGATGCCATTTCTTTCATCCAGACTACCGAAGGGTATCTGGAAGAAACCACCCAGATTCTGCAGCGTATTCGTGAGCTGGCCGTTCAGGCTGCCAACGGTATCTACAGCACGGAAGATCGTATGCAGATTCAGGTGGAGGTGTCTCAGATGATTGCGGAGGTGGATCGTATTGCCTCCCACGCTCAGTTCAATGGGCTTAACATGCTGACCGGTCGTTTTGCCTATGATGTGGCTGGTAACAATCCTGCTGCCAGCATGTGGTTCCACATTGGTCCCAATATGGACCAGAGAATCCGCAGTTATATTGGTACCATGACAGCCGCCGCTCTTGGGGTTCGTGATATTTCGACGAGAGATCCTCTCAGTATATCTACCCCTGAGAAGGCCAATATGGCTATTGGTATTGTGGACAAGGCTCTTGAAAAGGTCAACAAGCAGAGAGCCGATCTTGGGGCTTACCAGAACCGTTTGCAGCACCTTTCCAAAGGCCTCTTGATTGGGTATGAAAATCTCCAGGCCGCTGAATCTCGTATCCGTGATACCGATATGGCCGAGGAGATGAGTGACTTTGTCAAGAACCAGATCCTTGTACAGTCCGCAACGGCAATGCTCGCTCAGGCAAATCAGAAGCCGCAACTTGTATTGCAGCTTCTCAGATAACCGGGGCTCTTGGGGATAGTTTCCCTGAGGGAGAAGCCTCCCGGTGAGTGTTTCCCCACAGGGGGAGAAAAAATGATAGGCAGCCAATCAGGAAGGTGGGAACACCACCTTCCTGGGTGTTTTGATAGGATATAGTTCTGAGGAAAGAGACGATCATACCCCTCCATTGCTGCATGTCACCTGACGTGCAGTACTCAGGGACCCCCATAGTATACACAAGGATGGTGTTTACCTCACATCGAAACAAGGAGGGAGGTATGATTGTTAACCATAATATCAGTTCCATATTCTCAAACCGCCAGCTGAAGATCACCGATCTCACCCTCAATGGCAACATTGAGAAGTTATCATCGGGTCTTCGGATCAACAAGGCTGGTGATGATGCATCCGGTCTTGCGGTGTCAGAAAAGATGCGGGCACAGATCTCCGGATTGCATCAGGCTATGCGAAACACGGAGGATGCTATTTCGTTCCTCCAGACCACAGAGGGATATTTGGATGAGACAACCATGATTCTCCAGCGTATGAGAGAACTCTCTGTACAGGCTGGAAACGGAATCTACAGCGATCAGGATCGTATGCTCATCAATGTGGAAATGTCTCAGCTTGTGGATGAGATCGATCGTATCGCCAAACATGCTCAGTTCAATGGAATGAACATCCTCACCGGTCGTTTCGCTCAGCCTACTGGTGGCAATACAAGTGGGCCTACGGATAGTACGGCTGGTCTGTGGTTCCATATCGGACCTAATATGGACCAGAGAGTACAGGTATTCGTAGGAGATATGGGAGCTGTGGCACTTGGACTTATGACCCAGGATGGTCAAAAGGTTATCAGTGCCAGCACCATGGATACCGCTAACCGGGCCATCGGGATTATTGACAAGGCCCTTGAGAAGGTGATCAAACAGAGAACCGATCTCGGGTCTTACCAGAACCGGTTTGAGAAGCTGTATAAGGGTTTGTATGTGGCATACGAGAATACGCAGGCGGCAGAGTCTCGTATTCGCGATACCAATATGGCTGAGCAGATGAGTGACTTTGTGAAAAACCAGATCCTTGCTCAGTCCAACGTATCCATGTTGGCCCAGGCAAATTTAAAGCCTCAGCTGGTGCTGAGGCTCTTGGGTTAGGGATAGGCAGATATCCACTAACTCTTCGGTGACAAGATAACGCAAACAAAACGGTAACTATGCGGGGTCCCTGAATTTTTATTTTTGTTTTTTCTTACAATGTAAGTATCGAATTTTTTGGATTTTCCTTTAGGATTTTTGAGGAGAAAAAGAAAGAAATTTTGAAGGCCCCACCTATGAGGGGCCTTTCTTTTTTGTTGGCAGAGAGAAAAAAGTTTGCCTCTGGAAAGTGGTTACAAGGGGTATGGTTAAACGTTTAACTATGCCCTCTTGCTGAAACAAGGAAAGAGGCGAAAAGAGAGAGGTATGAGACCCTTGCACGGGTGTTTTCTTCCCCTGTTTGGGTCAGGGGCTGCGCCCCTCTTCCCCGATTTTTCTGTTCACAAGGGCTGGTTTGTCTTTTTTATTCAAAAAAATCGATTTATTTATTACGGCAAGGAACATTTTGATACTAATTTTTGTTTCTTTATTACTTTTTTGAGACCTTTGCACATTCGTGCAAAGGTCTCGGTATGTCTTGAGGTTCGCAAAGTGAGAAGAGGCTATGTCTTTGTTTCAGCAAAGGGGGATTTTTGCTGAAACATGGTGATAGCGAAGTAGCCTGGTTGGAAGGCGGGGGAGGACTATCCTTTGAGAAAAGCTATGGGAGCCAGAGAAAAACACTTTATGTCCTCTAACACTTTCTCTTTTCCATGGCTCTGGAAAGGTTTGAGAAGACAGTGATTAGAGAAACCAGTAGCCCTTCAGGCAGGGGAGGTTTTTGATGGAGTTCATCAGATCGGGAGAGAAGGCAAGGCTACAGTTTTCATGAGGATGGAGGGAGGAGACGCCCTTCTCTGTGGCAATATGAAGGACGAGTCGAATAGTTCCATGGTGCTCTGGTTTCTGGACAAGATCATAAAGGTTTTTGAGAGAGGTCTTGAGGATGGTATTGTCCTCTTTTCCGTCCCAGAAGAGATGAAGCTCTCGAAGAACAAAGCGTTTGGAGAGAATGGTATCAAGGGGTATCATATCGATAATGTTGGCATAGACAGCCCCTTCTTTGCCAGGGGCGTATCGTGCCTTGACATAGACAAACTGGTTTTCTTTTATGATGTCTTCGAAGCGTTCATAGTCTGGTGAGAAGACGCTGAATTTGATACTGGTGTTTCCGTAGAAAAGCCTGAAACTCGCAAAGGGTTTGCCTTTCTGGGTGGTACGAACACTCACCTCTCCAAGGTATCCCCACAGAGAAAAGGGGATATTGAGGGGAATGGTGGATAGGGTGGTTTCCGGGATCCAGAGCAGATTGGAGAGTTTCTCTGTATAGTGGGAGAGGAACCGGTTCGAGGGGGAAAAGCCCATCACTTCCTTTTCCATGATGAATTCTTCCTGGAGAGTAAGGGTTCGGACTTTGGTTTTTGGCTGTGGAGAGGGTTCGATTTCTATGGAATCAAAAAGGCCGGCAACGCCGTTGGTTTTGTCTTTGTTTTTTTGTTCGTAGTGATCAATATACCATTCTATCTGATCAAGGTAGAGGGCTTTCTTGGTCTGTCGTTCTTCTCCGAAGAGTTCATCGAAGGCTCCCGCTTTCAAAAGAATTTCTACCACGGGACGGCGAAACTCCTGATGGGTATGCATCCGTTCAATGAAATCCTCAAAACTCTGAAAAGGTCCTCTCTGTTTTCGTTCCTCTTCCATGGCTTTGGCAAAACCTTCACCCATCCCTTTGATGGCCCCCAGTCCAAAACGGATGGCCCATTTTCCGTTTTCAAGCCGAACTTCCTGAAACTCATAGGTGCTGTGGTTCACATCAGGGGGAAGGATAGAGATACCGGCTTTTGTGCTTTCTTCACAGTAGGCTTGCACATCTTCGGTCTTGCTCATGTTGGCGGTGAGAAGACTTGCCATAAATTCAGGTCGGAAATGGGTCTTGAGATAGGCAATCTGGTACGCAAGGATGGCATAAGCGGCTGAATGTGACTTGTTGAAGGCATAGAAAGAAAAAGGCACAAGAATTTCAAAGATCTTTTCCGCGAGTTCCCGGGAATATCCATTGGCAAGGGCTCCTTCAATCCACTCGGGGCGGATTTTGGCCAGATCCTCTGGTTTTTTCTTGGCCATGATACGTCGTACATTGTCGGCTTTTCCAAGGCTGAAACCGGCCAGGACCTGGGCGATTTGCATCACCTGTTCCTGATACACAATGATCCCGTAGGTGCTTTGAAGGATTGGGCGTAGGTTTTCATGAAAACAGTCAACAGGCTCTTCACCCTTCTTTCGTCTGATGTAGGCAGGGATCTGTTCAAGGGGGCCAGGGCGGTAGAGGGCGTTCATAGCGATCAGATCATCAATACACGTGGGTTGAAGTTGTTTCAGATATTCGGTCATTCCAGCCGATTCAAACTGAAAGATACCTTTGGTCTCTCCACGGGAAAAGGTGGCGTACACTTCAGGATCATCAAGGGGAATGTGCTGGATATCAAGACGGAGGTGGTGATTATGCCAAATCCGTTCAAGGGTGTCTTTGATGATACTGAGGTTGGCGAGCCCCAAGATATCCATCTTGAGGAGTCCATTTTTTTCGAGGTAGGTGCCTTCATATTGGGTGGAGATAGCCCCAGAACTCATATCTTTGTAGAGGGGAACGACTTCGGTGAGATCAATATCGGAGATGATGATACCGGAAGCATGGGTTCCAAGGTTTCTGAGGTTTCCATCGAGACGAATAGAATATTCAAGCCATTTTTTTTGTATTTCAGTACCATTCTTGAGGGCCGCGACTTCGGGAACGACTTCAAGGGTTTTGGTGAGGGGTTCATTGGGGTCAATGAGTTTGGCTATTCTGTCCACTTCACTCAGGGGAATACCCAGGACGCGACCTACATCCCGGATGGTGGAACGGCTTTTCAGCATACCAAAGGTGATAATATCAGCCGTTCGGTTGTAGCCATACTTGGCACGGATGTATTCTTTGACTTCATCGCGACGGTTATCTTCAAAGTCAATATCAATATCAGGCATACTGACGCGTTCGGGATTCAGGAATCGTTCAAAAAGAAGCTGATACCTGATAGGATCAACCTGCGTGATTTCCAAACACCAGGCGAGGATAGCCCCGGCGGCAGAACCACGGCCAGGTCCTACACCAATCCCATGCCTTTTGGCAAAATGAACAAAGTCCTGGACAATGAGGAAGTAATTCGAAAAACCAATGCCCTTGGTGGTTTCCATATAGTGGATGAGGTCCAGTTCTGTCTCCAGCCTTTTTCGGTAGTTTTCCGGGATCTCTTCATAGGTTTTGGCCTGAAAGCGTCGCATAAGACCATCTCTGGCGAGCTTCGTGAGATAACTGTGGGCATCTTCTCCTTCGGGAAGGGGATAAACAGGGGTATGCATCTCCTTAAAAGAAAAGGAAAGGTTGCACATCTCGGCTATGCGGAGGGTATTGGAGAGGCTTTCTGGGATCTCTCCAAAGAGAGCCGCCATCTCTTCTGTGCTTTTGAGGTAAAACTGATTGGTGGGATAGCGCTGGAGTTTTGGGTCATCGATGGTGGTCTTGTCCCGGATAGCAAAGATGACTTCTTGGAGTTCGGCATCATGAGGATACAGGTAGTGGGCATCGTTGGTAGCCACTAACCCAATGTCATACTCTCTGGAAAGCTTGATAAGTTCTCGATTGACGATCTTTTGTTCAGCGATACCGTGGTCCTGAAGTTCAAAGAAAAACCTGTCTTTCCCAAAAATCTCTCTGTACCATGTGATCGTATGGTGGAGTCTCTCTGTTTGTTCAGAAAGGATGTAAGAGGGGATTTCGCCACCAAGACAGGCAGAAAGGGCAATAAGTCCTGCCGAATGTCTTTCAAGGAGTTCGTGATCAATACGGGGTTTGGAGTAGAAACCCTCCAGATAGCCTGCCGAGGAGAGTTTCAAAAGATTTTTGTACCCCGTGATATCCTGAGCTAAAAGAACGAGATGGTAGTATTTTTCCTCTTTGTCCTTGTCAAAACGGCTATGGGGGGCGACATAGAATTCACACCCGATGATGGGTTTCACCGGTGTCTCTGGATGGGCCTTGGAAAAATCCTGACAGACACTGTAGAACTCCATGGCACCAAAAAGATTGCCATGATCGGTAAGGGCAAGAGCTTTTTGCTTGTGGTTTGCCGTGCGTTCGATGAGATGGGGTATCTGACTTACGCCATCCAATAAACTGTAATGAGAGTGAACATGCAGGTGGACAAAGTCCATGGGTATCTCTCCTGAGTATTGACAAATTGTGCATTTTGTGCTATACTATATACCTCATGTGTGCCAACTTAGCTCAACTGGTAGAGCAACTGACTTGTAATCAGTAGGTTGTGGGTTCAAGTCCCACAGTTGGCTTTCCCCCACCTGTTGGTGGGGGATTTTTTTAGGCAGGGCTTCCTTCGGCAAGAAGGAGGGATTCACCCCCTGCTAACAGGAACGGATCGCGATAGGTCTGGAAGGTAATCTCAATATCCATTTCTTTTGCTATGGCAAGCATTCTTTCCTTTGAAAGTCCAGGGATGAGAGTGGTACGGAACTGGTGAGGTTTACCACTTTCTTTGATGAGAGACACGGTCTTTTTGAGGCGCTCAATATCATAGTGTATACCAATGGCTTCGTGATAGCTTTCCCATGGGTGCTTGATATCCATGGCAAAAAAATCAACCACATCCTCTTTGAGCGCCACCTCTACCCATTCAGGGTTTGATCCGTTAGTATCCACTTTGGTTTCATATCCTGTTTGTTTGAGCCAGGAAAGAAAAGAAAGAAGACGTTCCCCCCAGAGGGTAGGTTCACCGCCCGTGATACATATCCCTTCTAACTGAGACTTTCTCTTGATAAGAAAGGCTTTGATATCCTCTTCATCCAAAGGAGAAAGCCTTGCCACCCTCTCAGGGTAGACAAGGTCATGATTGTGGCACCAGGGACAACGGAAGTTGCAGCCACCCGTGAAGAGAGTGGCTGCAATTTTCCCCGGAAAATCAACGAACGTGGTTCTCTGAATGCCGTAAAACATTGTCAAAGGCCTTGTCGTAGGTGAGACGTTCTGAGAATTCCTGTTTTTTGCCGACGTTCCAGTTCTGAACTGGTCGGTAATACCCAACTACACGGGAATACACCTCTGTGGGCATTACAAGCTTTTTGTTTTCGTTTTCCATACGCTCCTCCTTTTTGGTTTATAGACATTCAAGGTATTTGCCATAACGTTTGAGATCCGCTTCGGTATGGGGATAGGGACATATCCAGTGTTCTCCCGGTATGTATCCATGAACAGGACAGATAGAAAAGGTTGGGGTAATAGAATAATAGGGGAGATGATAATTATGAGCAATTTTTTCTACCAATTTGGCCACCATAAAGGGATCGGTGATTTTTTCGCCCAAGAAGATATGGATCACCGTACCACCTGTAAAACGGGACTGTAAGGGATCCTGATGGTCCAGTACCTCAAAGATATCATCGGTGTAATTTACAGGGAGATGCACAGAATTGGTGTAGTAAGGGGCTTCATTGGTCCCTGAGGTAATAATATCTGGAAAACGGGTTTTGTCAGCCTTGGCAAGTCGGTAGGAAGCACCCTCAGCCGGGGAGGCTTCAAGGTTGTAGAGATGACCTGTTTCCTGTTTGAACTGTTCCAAATGCTCTAACATAAAGTCAAGCACGCGGACGGCAAAGTCCCGTCCCTCGTCGGTGTGATAGGGGATCTTTTTGAGGTTGATAACCGCCTCGTTCATCCCCAGGATACCAATAGTTGAAAAGTGGTTAGTCCAGTAGTTGCCACTGCGTTTTTTGATATCGCTGAGATATATCTTTGTGTAGGGATAGAGGTTTCTTTCGGTGAGATCCTCTACAACCTTTCGTTTTATTTCAAGAGAGGTTTTGGCTATTTGCATCACTTCCAAAAGCCTTGAGAAGAATTCCTCTTCACTTTTGGAGAGGTAAGCAATTCGGGGAAGGTTGATAGTGACCACCCCAATTGAACCAGTAAGCGGATTGGCGGCAAAAAGCCCACCACGCCTCAAATGGTGCTCTTCTTCGTGGTGAATGATGGCCTTTTTGGAGAGCTGGTTTCGTACCTCACGGTTATCCAGCCTGAGGCGACAGCACATAGAACGGGCATCTTCTTCGCTCATGTCAGAATTGACAAAGTTGCTGAAGTAAGGTGTTCCATACTTCGCCGTCATCTCCCAGATGGCCTTGTAGCGGGGATTGTCCCATGCGAAGTCCTTGGTGATATTGTAGGTCGGGATAGGGAAGGTGAAGGGTCTTCCCTTGCCATCTCCCTCGATCATCACCTCAGCAAAGGCCTGGTTGATCATGTAGATCTCTTCCTGGAATTCCCCATAGGTTTTGTCTTTGATTTCTCCCCCAACGATAACATACTGATTGGCAAAGTAGGAGGGGACACGAAGGTCAAACGTGATATTGGTGAAAGGGGTTTGAAATCCCACACGGGTAGGGACATTGAGATTGAAGACAAATTCCTGCATAGCCTGTTTGACCTCGGCATAAGAAAGACCATCATAATACACAAACGGAGCAAGGAGGGTGTCAAAATTGGCAAAAGCCTGGGCTCCGGCCGCTTCTCCCTGGAGGGTGTAAAAGAAGTTCACAATCTGGCCAAGGGCTGTTCGGAAGTGTCTCGCGGGACGGCTTTCGACTTTGCCACTCACACCACCAAACCCTCCAATAAGGAGCTGTTCTAAGTCCCATCCCACACAGTAGGCGGAAAGGGCACCGAGGTCGTGGATATGGATAGCCCCGGAACGGTGAGCCTCGCCGATTTCTGGGGTATAGAGCTTGGAAAGCCAGTAGTTGGCCGTGATGGTAGAAGAGATGTGGGCATTGAGACCCTGAAGCGAAAAGGTCATATTGCTGTTTTCATTGATGCGCCAGTCGCGGATATTGACATAGTCATCAATAACTTGAAGTGTTTGAGATAATAATTTTTGGGTATTTCGGTTTTCAGCTCTCTTGGCGCGGTAGAGAATGTATGCTTTGGCAGTCTTACGATACCCGGCATTCATGAGGGTATCTTCGACAATGTCCTGGATGGTCTCAATTTCGACAATTTCTCCCTCAAGTCGGGAAACTACCACAGCGGTGAGTTCCCATGCCTTGGTGGAATCCGCTTCGCCGGTGCTTTCAAAGGCCTTGGTGATAGCGTTGGCTATCTTGGATGGATCAAAGTCAACAAGGTTTCCCTCTCGTTTTTTGACAAAAACGGCATGTCTCTGGGCTTTTTTTGATTCGGCTAATGTTGTTACCGCCTCTCGCATAATCCCCTCCCATACACAGTGGTATCAGTATACCACACCCTTTCTGACATGTCAAGAAGTAAAAGCCGTTTTCTAAGTCCTTGTTATGAAAAAAATTACAAGAAATCTTGATATTTTAATTTCTTATCTTTCAATGAGATGGAGAAAGACGTTCTTGGGAAAAATTTTTGATTACGTTTCCAACAGGAGACCTGAAAGAGAGAGAAAAGGATAAAGAAGTTACCCCTGGCTCAAAAGATTTTTGTCAACTGTAGTATACAGGGAACATTTTAGATAAACAAGTTTTTTCTGGGGAAAGTACCCTTTTTAGGCCATAAAACAGGGCAATAAGTACGTACCATCCCTATGTTTTATATCACATCCTGCCAGTAGACACCATCGATAGCCTCATCACGATTATAGTAGTAATGCAAACGCACAGCAAGAACATTGGTTGCCCCTTCTCTTTTCCATACCCCCACATCCATTCTCTGGTTTATGGTTCGCATCAGCCGTTCTGCCCTTGAGGTTGTTCCTGGCAAACCATCTTCACTGTCACAGGCGAACATGTCTTTTTGAGCACGAAGAAGATAATAAAAACAATGTTTGCGCCCTTTTTCGTGAAATAAGTCAAGAAGATTCTGAATATGCTGTCTGCGCTCGCTTTGATAACCAAGTCTTGTTTGCCAGTCATTTTTGTACCCCAAGAAACAGGCTTTCCCTGTTTCAGCGACAATATTTGTCCACTCAGAAGAACGATATCTCACTCTATCAAGACGAAGAAAATACTTCAATTGATAACTTACATGCCACAAACATCGTTGAAAAACGATACCGGGATGTTTGCCCTGGTTAATCCCTGTATCTCCATCGACAACAAGAAAAAACCGAGAAAAAGAGTGTTTTTCTTGAATGGGCTTAAGAAGTTTGTCCCAACCTGCATGGTAATTATCCACAAGAAGGCCTGCTATTCTTGTATTTTTTCCTGTCAATGGGGAGGCTTGTTGCCTCTCCTGCAAAAGAATTTTAGCTTCTTCTCCTTTTTTCTTGCCCTGAACAGGAATACCCGTCCCATCGGCTTCTCCACAGGGTTTTTCTTTTTCTGAGATACTGAAATGTATCTTTCTCCCAATATTTTGAAGGTTTTTCCAGAGGGTGCTAAGACCTATTTTATACCCTGTGAAGGAAAGAATACGAGCGGCCACTCGATAGGTGGTAAGAGCCCCGGCTAAAGCCACTCTGTAGATATCTTTCAGGATTTGCCTTTTTCGCTTTTCTACACCAAGAAGAGATCTTGTGAGAAAAAGTTTTCTTCCACACTTTTTGCATTGAATTTGGAGCTGAGGAAGAGTGATCTTTCCAAAGGGCATCAGAACAAAAACAGTGTTTTTTCCATGCTTTGTTTTCCATATGAAGTGATGTTTTTCTCCGCATGTACAGGTGATACGACCTTCTTTTATTTCTTTTTCTGCCACTTCTACAGAAATCTGATGAACAAATGACTCAAACACTCCTTTGATGGCCTGGAGAAAAACCACCACTAACGTCTCAAGTTTTGTGTCAGGGTAGTCGATAGTCAAAGTGAAGGTGAATTCTTTACGCATGGGTTCCTCCTTGTGTCCTATTATCGGCCAGGGAGGAACTTTTTTTTGCTTTTCCTCATCTTCCCACTGCAGGTCTCCTGAAAAAAACGTTACCAAATTTTTGGAAAGAAAATTTTCTCATGGATGAGGGTTATAGCGATCCGAAAACGATGTGGGTTGAAAGGGGAGAAGAATAAAATCAGGAGAGGGAGATATTCTTGTACCGAGACCCTTGCAGGGGGGCTTTCTTGCCCTTTTTAGGTCAGGGGCTATGCCCCTCTTCCCCGTTTTTTCTGTTTACAGGGGCTTATTTGTCTTTTCTATTCAAAAAAATAGGATTATTGATTACGAAAAGAAATATTTTTATACTATGAGACCCTTGCACGGGTGTTTTCTTCCCCTATTTGGGTCAGGGGCTACGCCCCTCTCCCCCGATTTTTCTATTTCCAAGGGCTGGTTTGTCTTTTTTATTCAAAAAAAATCGGTTTATTTATTACGACAAGGAACATTTTGATACTAATTTTTGTTTCTTTATTACTTTTTTGAGACCTTTGCACATTCGTGCAAAGGCCTCATACCATGGGTTTCAGCTGGGAGAGAAGAAGAGGGGTTTTGATTTCAAGGGAGTAGCCGCCAATCTCTCCCTCGGCGATGAGAAAATCGAGGGCAGAGGCGACATAGTAAGCCTGAGAGAAGAGGCTGATAACCGATGTCTTGGTAGAAATTTTCTTGCCAAAGATGCGGTTATCAAGGGTGAGGACATCATCAGGGTTGTGGAGGATCTTTCTGTCTTTTTCGTAGTCTTCGAGAACGATCTTGAGATTCATGGCAAAATCATGCATGAGGGATTGAACCTTGTTTCGTATCTGACGGGATGTCTGGCTACGGGCAAGTTCGAGTTGCTGTTGTTTGATATACCTTTCCTTGGAAGTTCCAGGAAGGGAAGTGTCAAGTTTTTGAAGTTCAAGGTAGTTTTTGAGGTACTCATTCATGGCTTTGTAGATATCATCAATGTGGAAGTAGAGGTCCTTGAAAACACTTCGGTAATCGCGTCGTGTCCCGGCATCAAAGAAGATATTGAATTGTATCTGTCCTGAGATAAAGAGAAAAGAAAAGCTTTTGTCAAAGAACTCTAAAAGAAGAACGGCGAGAAAGGCTTTGTCCTGGATGGGGAGTTGAGCCCTGGGATCCCGCATGGTTTTGTAGTTCTCGATGATGTCTGAGAAGTTGAGATTCTCCCGGATGATGCGAATTCCCATACGCACAGGCTCAGGAAGACCTTCAAGTCCATCACTGCTTGCCATGGCTTCTTCCATCTCTTTGGCCATCTGCTCTTCAAGGGCTTTCTGTCGGGCCTGTTCTTCTCGGCGGCGTCTTTCCTGTTCGTCTTCTTCAGCCCATCGACGGGTGTAATATCCCACTTCATCGGTTTCGTTGAAGTTGAGAAACTCTCGAAAGCTCTGGGTTTTGCCAAGATAGAGAAGGTCTTTGTAATAGTAATCTACCAAGTAAAGGAGACGAGGAAAGATCACATAAAAAATTCGGTAGATGTTCTGGTTAATTGTCTGGATATTCTTGTTGACAGTGGTCTGGTTGAGTGAGCGCATCTTTTGTTCTTCACCGAGAACCTTCTCGACGACGAGGTTGAGGCTGGCTTTGTATTTGTCCAAGACTAGCAGGGTTTTGAATACTCTCACGAGGCTATTTCTTGCGATGAGAAGGGGTTGGGGGGGATTCATGAGAAGTTGCCTCACCAAGCGAAAAAAGTCCACATCATATAGCATATCGATACGATACAAAAGTTCATAATAATGAGAAAGCCCAAGTTCATGGAGCCTTTGTCTGAGATCGTAGGAAAAGTTCTTGTCCTGATAAAAAAGAGAGGTGAAAATCTGGTGGTTTTCTGTGGAGAGTTTTTCTATTTCCCCGAGGAGAGAGAGGAAGTGATGGGAGAATTTATTGCCCCAGAAATTGAATATGCCATAAAGGATACCGATCCATTTTGCTACTAACCTGTCCCAGAAGAGTTCCCACCGGGAGGGTCTGGAGGCTTTTTGGGAAGGAGTGGAAGTAGAAGGAGATGATGACGTGATAACAGCCTGTTTTTTCGCAGCTTCCTGTTGTCTTCTTTGAGCTTCGGAGAGTTTGGCTTCTTTGGCTTCAACAAACTGGGAGAGTTTCTGAGTAAGCTGGATCGAGGGATCAGCCTGAAGATCGATAACTCTGCCCCCAGCTCGTATAAATTCGTCAAAGATCTCTTTTTGATCCCGAATGTCCATCTGATCAATACCGAGTTTCTTCTTTTTTTCGTCCAAGATTGACATGCTCTCTCCTCTTTTTTTATCTCCTCTGACTGTGTTATTATACATGATTTTGAGAAAAAATGCAAAGGGGAAGGTTTGACAAAGAAAAAAGGGCTATCCAGAAGGATAGCCCTTTTATGTTGGGACCTCTTGCTATTGTCCTTGTCCTGGAAGTTGATTCTGAGCCCCTTGTCCCTGAGCTTCAGCCTTGGCACGGATCTTGTTGGCTCTTTTTAAGAGGTCATTGAGACCATTCTGGTTGAAGGTGACTTTGTATTCAGCCTTTTTCTGTTCAAGCCAGTTTTGATAGAAGTACCACATGCGGCTCTGGATGAGCTGGTTGCGGATCTGGTTTTTGAGTGTTTCGTCGAGAGGCATAAGTTTGCCATCTTTTACCAGTCTTGCTTTGTTCTGCTCATAGAAATCCTTGATATCCTTGTCGGTGACCATGCTGCTTGCCTGCTGGTAGAGAGCCTGTTCAAAGTTGTTCATCGCATACTGAAGGAGAGCATCCTCACGCACCTTTCGCTGGGAGGCCGCGCTGTCTTTGCCCTGTTTTCGACCAGCCTCTACATTCACAAGGAAGCCCTGAGCGGCATTCATCAGGGATTCAAACTGATCGGGGAATTCCTTCTCATACTCAGGAATAAAAAGAGCGAAGAGATCTTTTACCTGTCTCCAGGTATAATTTTTGCCCCAGACGGAGAAGAGCACGGTATTATCGGGGATGGCACTAATCTCATATTCTTTGCCATCGACTTTGACCTTACCATTTTCGAAGGTATATTTTTTCTTCACAGCGAGGTCAAGAGTACTCTTCTGCATGTCCTGCTGGAGTTTCATCATGACATAAAAACTCATCTTGCCGTCATTGACCTGCTTTTCTACCCAGCTATAGGGTTTGCCGTTTTTTGCCTCCGTGACATTGATGATATGGTAGCCGTATTCTGTTTCCACAAGCTCCGGAATAAGCCCCGTCTTTTTGGCACTGAAAACAGCCTTTTCAAACTCAGGAACCATCATGCCTTCGATGAAATATCCAAGGTCTCCACCGGCGTCCCTGCTCCCTGGATCCTGAGAGTACTGGAGAGCGGCGTTACTGAAGTCTTTGGCGAAGTTTTTAGACTTCTTGAGAGAATCGAGGGTATTTTGAGCAAGAAGTCTTACCTCTTCTTTGGTCTGATTGGTACCAAAAGCGAAGAGAATGTGAGAAGCCTTGGCTACCTGAACAGGGATGTTTTTGGTCTTGCGAGCCACATAGTTGGTACCGGAAACCGCAAGGAAGGTATAGTACTGTTTCTGGACTTCAGTCTCAAAGGTTCTTGCAAAATCGGAGGAGTTGGTGAGACCAGTTTTGAGCTCCTCGTGGAGGATAATGTCCTTGGAAGCACGACTCTCTGAGAAGAGAACATTCTTGAGCATCTCAATATCCTGGAGATACTGAGGATAACTGGTGGCCATATACTCCACTAATTCCTTGACATCATTGTAGGTCACCGTTTTTTTCTTGCCACCTACCTCATAGGTGAGGATGGGTTGAGAACACGCCGTCATGAAACCCACCATCATAACGGCGCTCAGCCATTTCTTTAGATTCATAGGATTCTCCTTTTATGGTTTTATAGAAGTTTATTATAGAAGAAGGGGAAAAAATATGCAAGTTTTGAAACTTTCTGCTCGACAAGAAGATAAGGGAATGGGTATGCCGCTTCTTTTTTTGATCTTTTTTCTCAAAAATTTGCCTTTTTGAGGGAGGTAAGTTATACTGCTTCTGGGAGGTGGCTATGAAAAAGAGTATCATGTTTATTCTAATGGGGATCGGGACACTTCTCTATCCAGCTCAAACGAATGTGGCTATCCAGCAGGTAGGGGTGATGGTGAGTGCACCTTTAGAACTGGAAACCATAGGTGTTTTTCTGGTACAGGACCTCATTGGCTACTCAGATAGGGAAAAGCTTCGTTTAGTGAGTGCTGAGGAGGAGGATCTTCATCTTCTCAAGGTGAGTCGTCTCTCGGCTGTGGTGACGTGTTTTCTTAGGCAGGAGAGTTATCGTGTCAGGGTGGATATGAGGCTTGTGGATTCAGAGGGAACCAATGAGATAGAGGGGTTTGCTTTTTTTGTAGCGACAAACTGGATGAAAGAGATTTCTGGTGTGAGTAGGGCGATGTATGAGGAGTTGCGTCGCCGTTATCCCCCAAAACCGGTTTCAGAAGTGAGAACGGTGGAGGTGAGAAAGACCTATTCTCCCTATGAGGTGAGAAGGCATGAATTGTCTTTTGGAGGTGCCTTTGGGTACTGTGGAAGGCGAGTAGAGGGACACTCAAAGTGGCTTGGGATGGGTAAAAATACGAAGGATGTGATGACCGGGGGAGCGCTTGATCTCTTTTTTCTCTGGAGGAAGGGCTTCTGGTATGTGGAAAACCAATTCCACGGACTTTTTCCTGAGGATATGTCTCTTATTTTGGAAAGTCAGGTGGGTTATGGGCTTTTTGGGGGGGTGGTTGTTCCCTTAGGAGGGGTGCTTCTTGCCTATGATGAGCACTACTGGCTTATCACCAATGGGGGAGGCGGTTCTAAGGTGTTTGAGTTTTCTACGGTGAGGATTTTGCCTCTTTTTGGACTCCGGGTGGCTTTTCAGCCTTCATTCTGGTTTACCATAAGTGGAGGAATGTTTTCAAAAGAAGTACCTCATGTGCTTTTTTCAGAGGGAATGCCTGAGTCTTTTGTTTTTGAGTCGGGGTTCCTGCGTATCCAGATGTATCTCAGACAGGGGGAGAAAGGGCTGTTTTTTGTTTCATGGAAAATGTGGAATGGTGGGCTTCCCTGGCGAGAGGAGGGGTATTTCTTTGGGGATTCTTCCTGGATGGTCTCAGAGTTTCGAGAAACGCTGGGTGCGGTAACAATAGGAGGTGCCTATGTGTTTTAGAGGTCTTGTGGGAGTGTTTTTTGTTTTGTGTTTTTCCATAGGGTGGGGGGTAGAGAAACAGAGGGTTGGTGTTGCTGCTTTTGTGGATCTTTCACCGGAGGCGGATGAGGTGATCAGTACCATTCTGCAAAATTCATTAGCAACGGTTCTTCAGAAGGAAAAGAGGTTTGAGTTAGTTTTGGTCTCTAATACGGTGACCAATCTCTCTCATGCTCGGGAGAGAGGAACAAATGCAAAACTGGATGTGATTATCTACGGTTCCTATCGTCGAGAGGGGAGAGAGTTTGTGGCGCTTGTGCAGATTTATGATATTTTAGAGAATGAACTCAAGATGTCTCGGCTCTATCGTGGAGAATATTCGAGAAATATTTTTGATACGGTGGATGCTATAGCCGCTTCAGCCAGTGAGGAGATAAAACGGACACTCCCGGCTCTGGTGACAGAGGAGGACATTCTTCGTGCGCAAATGAGACGAAAGGAAATCTATGAGCCAGCGGAGGTGACTCTCAAGAGAGAAATGAGAATGAGTTTTGGAATGATGTATACGACTACGGAATGGTTGTATACTCAGAGTATATGGAATCATCGATGGGAAGGAGATGAGCAAACGATAGTGCCAGGTCTTTCTCTCAGTATGAGGCTTGAATTTTTCCGTTTTACGCTCGAAAAGATGGGTTTGCCGTGGGTCCCAACGTGGTA
Source organism: Longinema margulisiae (assembly GCF_025266855.1). GTDB lineage: Bacteria > Spirochaetota > Brevinematia > Brevinematales > Thermospiraceae > Thermospira. Next base: position 260,637 of record NZ_CP053071.1, on the reverse strand, counting down.
TAAAACTCAGGGAACAGGGTTATGGCCAACGGATGATTTGACGAATACTTCATCCGAGAGAGAAGGGCTGGTTCTTGATACCGAGATGAGGGGGATGTTTTTCCTTTATGGGGATGGTTTTTTGGGAACCCCAGGGAGGCTTCAGGGGTTTGTGAGTATTGGAGGGTATGGGATCTTAAGTATTCCTTTTCCTGAACAGGATGAGGGTCTTTCTGTGGGAGGAATGCTTTTGGGAGGAGGGATTTTTGCGAAAAACTGGGAACTCTCAGTTCTCTATCAGGTATGGCCACTCAGTCAGGGATGGAGAGGAACGTTAGATCCAGACATCTGGGAGTATGAGACGAGAAGCACAAATTTGTATCAGTACAATTTTCCCTTTGTCAGTGTGAGAGGGAGTTACTTTTTTACTTCATCTTTTGGGGTGACGGCAAAGCTCTCGTTGGTTGATATACAAAAAATACATATCTGGTATGAGGAAGGTATGGGAATAGAAGGGAGAACTTTGATTCGTTCTGTGATGACGGATATAGCCCTTGAGATGGTATATCGCTTCCAGTTTGGGTTTTAGCCTATGAGTTCTCTGATGGTTGCCTGGAGTACCTCGTTTTTGAAGGGTTTTACAATCCAGCGGTTGGCCCCGGCCTGTCTACCCTCTTCCTGTTTGTCCTGTTCACTTTCGGTGGTGAGCATGATGATGGGGGTTTTCTGGTACTCTGGCATCTGACGAAGGGCCTTGATAAAGGCAATCCCATTCATCTCGGGCATGTTGTAGTCCACGATGAAACAATTAAAGTGGTCTGTCTTGAGTTTCTCAAGGGCGTCTTTGCCGTTTTCGGCCTCAACCACATCGTATTTTTCTGCCCGGAGTACCAGCGCGACTATCTTTCGCATGGTGACAGAATCGTCAACGACAAGAAACTTCATACAAGCCTCCTCCTCTTTATTTCAAAAGAAAACGTTCACTGGAAACCTTGGCTTCCCGTATCATGTCGTTTTTGGCCTCGTCTAATTTGTCTATGTCCCATTCATCGAGAGTGATACCAAACTGCGAGAGTACTTGGCTTCCCTTTTTGATGTCGTCCTGGATTTGACCAAGATAGCTCATCACGTTCTCAATCTGCTGGCGGGTGATGTCCTGAAACTGGAGTGACTCAACGATAGCGTCGAGGTCTTTTTGTATAGCGGCGGCATTTTGTTGAAGAAGAGTGGCAATATCATTCATGTGCTGGGAGGCATCCTTGAGTTTTTTCATCAGTCGGGAGGCATTTTCTGAGGCTATCTGAAACTTGGTGACAGAATCCCCCATGTGTCTCAGCCAGTTGTTCCATAACTCTTTGTTGAAAATCTCAAACTGCTCCAATCGGTGGCTTACTTCTCCTGTAAACTGATCTATCTTCTGGTTCAGTTTTTGTATTTCCCGGACGATTACCTTGATAGCCCTGCCCTTGTCCCCAAACTTGACCCCCTCAATAGAAAGGTTTACGGCGATGATTTTGTTTTGTCCCAAGATGTCATTGATGCTTTTGAGTTGATCAAACATGGTCTGAAGTTGGCGGCTGAAGTCTTCAATTTGTATCTTGTTCTGGGTGAGGAGGGTTTCGTATTCCTCTTTCATGAGCTGGTAGTTCTGGGTTATCTGGGAGGATTGGGCAATGAGGTTGGAGAGAGACTCTCCCTCGTGACTTTCAATACGTTTTTTGACCTCCTCAATGGCCTGTCGGTTTTTTTCGGAGACGGAGATGAAGCGTTCGATAAGGGTATTAGTGGCTTCTTCCGTTTTTTCGATGACATTGAGAAGCAGAATACGAAGGTAAGGGAGTTTGTAAAAGGCCTTTTGAATAGAGGAGAGGGTGTCGGTATCAAAGGAAAAAGAAGAGGAGAAGAGGTCTTTCCCCTGAGAGAGAAGGGATACCATTTCCTCAGATGAGAGAGGGAAAAGGTTCTTCCACGCCTCAAGAAAATCTTTTTGTTCTTTGGTGGGTTCGGTATTTTTGGTAAGAAGAGAGGTGAAAAATTCAAGAAGGGTGGAATGAAGAAGAGGAAGGGAATTTTCGTTTTGCGAGGGGGATGCAAAAGGAGAAGAAGGGCTTTTTTGGGGCCATCCTGTCAAAAGAGTGGTAACGTTTTTTTCAGGAGACCTGCAGTGGGAAGATGAGGAAAAGCAAAAAAAAGTTCCTCCCTGGCCGATAATAGGACACAAGGAGGAACCCATGCGTAAAGAATTCACCTTCACTTTGACTATCGACTACCCTGACACAAAACTTGAGACGTTAGTGGTGGTTTTTCTCCAGGCCATCAAAGGAGTGTTTGAGTCATTTGTTCATCAGATTTCTGTAGAAGTGGCAGAAAAAGAAATAAAAGAAGGTCGTATCACCTGTACATGCGGAGAAAAACATCACTTCATATGGAAAACAAAGCATGGAAAAAACACTGTTTTTGTTCTGATGCCCTTTGGAAAGATCACTCTTCCTCAGCTCCAAATTCAATGCAAAAAGTGTGGAAGAAAACTTTTTCTCACAAGATCTCTTCTTGGTGTAGAAAAGCGAAAAAGGCAAATCCTGAAAGATATCTACAGAGTGGCTTTAGCCGGGGCTCTTACCACCTATCGAGTGGCCGCTCGTATTCTTTCCTTCACAGGGTATAAAATAGGTCTTAGCACCCTCTGGAAAAACCTTCAAAATATTGGGAGAAAGATACATTTCAGTATCTCAGAAAAAGAAAAACCCTGTGGAGAAGCCGATGGGACGGGTATTCCTGTTCAGGGCAAGAAAAAAGGAGAAGAAGCTAAAATTCTTTTGCAGGAGAGGCAACAAGCCTCCCCATTGACAGGAAAAAATACAAGAATAGCAGGCCTTCTTGTGGATAATTACCATGCAGGTTGGGACAAACTTCTTAAGCCCATTCAAGAAAAACACTCTTTTTCTCGGTTTTTTCTTGTTGTCGATGGAGATACAGGGATTAACCAGGGCAAACATCCCGGTATCGTTTTTCAACGATGTTTGTGGCATGTAAGTTATCAATTGAAGTATTTTCTTCGTCTTGATAGAGTGAGATATCGTTCTTCTGAGTGGACAAATATTGTCGCTGAAACAGGGAAAGCCTGTTTCTTGGGGTACAAAAATGACTGGCAAACAAGACTTGGTTATCAAAGCGAGCGCAGACAGCATATTCAGAATCTTCTTGACTTATTTCACGAAAAAGGGCGCAAACATTGTTTTTATTATCTTCTTCGTGCTCAAAAAGACATGTTCGCCTGTGACAGTGAAGATGGTTTGCCAGGAACAACCTCAAGGGCAGAACGGGTGATGCGAACCATAAACCAGAGAATGGATGTAGGGGTATGGAAAAGAGAAGGGGCAACCAATGTTCTTGCTGTGCGTTTGCATTACTACTATAATCGTGATGAGGCTATCGATGGTGTCTACTGGCAGGATGTGATATAAAACATAGGGATGGTACGTACTTATTGCCCTGTTTTATGGCCTAAAAAGGGTACTTTCCCCAGAAAAAACTTGTTTATCTAAAATGTTCCCTGTATACTACAGTTGACAAAAATCTTTTGAGCCAGGGGTAACTTCTTTATCCTTTTCTCTCTCTTTCAGGTCTCCTGTTGGAAACGTAATCAAAAGAGTGAGCACAATCCCTATTCCCCCTATCCAGAGTGAAGAGAACAAAAGGCCTCCTGTGGTAAGTCCAATACTTGCTATGAATAACAAACGGCGAGTGGTGATATTCACATAACCTCCCTGATAGCAAAGAATCGTCCTTCATAATTTTCAATATAGAGAGAGATGTCGGCTACGATGTTGGTGAATTCCACCTTTTCGTATTCCCACTGGGGAAACTCCATTTCATAGTCTCTGTCTGAAGTGAGAGTGGCAAGAAAACGTCCTGAGATCACATTGAGAACCTCAAGAATGGCATCCTGGGCCTCTTTTTCTGCCACGACCTCTTTGCCGTAGAGGTTGCGAACGATTTCGTATTTCATTTCGGGAGCGAAATAGAAATAGAGTCTGCCTAAAAAAGGTTTGATTACCTGAATACTCACACACTCAAGGGTGGAGAGGCTTACCTCTTTTGGGGATTTTTCCACCTCGAGAAAGCCCATTTCTTCGATGGTACTTTTGATAGCCTCAAAGAGTTTGTCCTGAAAGGCCTGGACACTTACCATAGCCACCTCCTATCCCTTGAGAACCTTGTAGAGTTCCTGGGGGTTTATGGGTTTTTTGATCATACCTTTAACCTTGAGTTCTTGAAGGGCATCTATCAGAGGTCCAGAAAGGACACTGGAAACCACGATAACATCCTTCTGGGAAAGAACGGGATCGGCTTTCATTCTCCTGATGAAGTTTGCCCCATCCATCTTTGGCATATTGATATCGGTTACGATGAGATCAATTTCCGGATGACGATTCAAAAGGTCCAGAGCCTCAATACCGTCCCCTGCTTCGTAGAAGGTGGCTTCTGAAAGTCCAACAATCTGCAAGCATCGCTGGATGATCATCCGGGAAGTGGAAGAGTCATCGGCAATGAGAATGTGGTTATACATAACGACCTCCTACAGTTCGTATTTTTTATTCTGAGAGGACACGAGAACAATGCCCTCTCCAATGGAGAGTGAAACGGTACGGCTGATACTTCCTCCCACATCCTCGGCGACGGGAGCAAGCATATTTTGCCAGAGCAGTTTCTTGATCTCAAGGACGTTGCGTCGTCCTATGTCAAAGATCCCGTTTGGATCAAGCATCTGGGCTCCTCCAACAAGCTTGATTTCGATTTCTTTTGGTTGAATTCCCTGTTTTTGAAAAGCCTCAAGGATAATGGGTACAGCCAGATCAGCAAAATACGCGGGCTGGTTTTTGGCTTTTTCAGGATCAATAGTGGAGTTTGGGAGGGCAATATGGGCCATAGCCCCGATGTGTTTTTTCCGACAAAGGGCAATGAGGGCTACACAGGAACCAAGGGCATAGGTGGTGATGACATCCTCCGGCTTCCCACTGATGAGCCATTCTCCGATACCGATGATATGGGTCATGGGTTACCCTTCTTTTTTCGTTCTTTGACGCTTCGGATGAGGATCTGCGGGATCCTCGGGAGGGGGAGAAGCATATCCACGGCTCCCAGTTTGTAGGCTTCGTAGGGCATACCAAAAACGACACTAGTACTCTCATCCTGGGCGATGGTGAGTGCCCCATGTTGTTTCATGAGAAGAAGCCCCTGTGCCCCATCCTTTCCCATACCGGTGAGAAGAACACCAATCGCTTTTGGACCGGCTACCTGAGCTACGGACATAAAAAGCACATCCACGGAAGGGATATGGCCACTGACTCTTTCACCGGAGGAGATCTCTATGGTCCAATCCTGGCGAAGTTTCATATGATAATCCCCGGGGGCAATATAGGCGTGTCCTATCTCTATCTTTTCTCCATCGGAGGCCTCTTTGACCTTGATGGCGGTTTCTTTTTGAAGGCTTTCGGCGAACATTTTGGTAAAGGTGGGGGGCATGTGCTGGACAACAAGTATAGGTGGCATGGTCGCAGGGAGTTGCCTGAAAAGGGTAGAGAGGGCGGCTGTTCCTCCTAACGAAGCCCCGATGGCAATCACCTGGTTTGAGGCATCCTCAACGGAAGGATGGCTTTCAAACTCTTTGTCTTTCTGGGGGAGTTTGATCTGGGAGGCCCACTTGATTTTGGCGATGAGTTCGTGGAGAAAAGAGACAAGGGCGTCATTTCCCTCGGCCTTTGGTTTGGGGACTACCTCTACGGCGCCTGCCTGGAGGGCTGCCCAGGCAAGGGTTCCACCCCTATCGGTAAGGGAGGTGACCACAATCACGGGGATAGGGTATTGCGGAAGAAGTTGCTTGAGGAATATGAGACCATTCATTTTTGGCATCTCAAGATCGAGGGTCATCACATCCACGTCTGTGGTGGAGAGTTTTTCGCTGGCCTCATAGGGATCCGAAGCTACCCCCACTACCTCAATCTCAGGATCCTGGGAAAGACCTTTGGAGAGAACATCCTGGACAATCTTTGAATCATCAACGATAAAGACGCGAATTTTCTTCATGCGGCCTCCTTTTGATAAATCGCTGGCTGAATAAAGGTGAGTCCGTATTTTTCTCGTTCGATGGTTTCCGAATGTCCGATGAAAAGATACCCCCCTGGTTTGAGAACATCGACGAGATGGGAGAGGATACGTTCTTTGTGTGTTTGGTCAAAGTAGATGAGAACATTCCGGCACCAGATGATATCGAATTTGCCTCTGAAGGGATAGGTCTCTCGCATGAGGTTGAAGCGTTTGAAAAGCACCATATCCCGAATCTCTTCTTTGACCTGATAAGTGTTTTCATCTAATTGAAGGAAATATTTTCGGATAAGGAGGGGATCAAGGTTTTCAAGTCTATCGGCTACATAGATTCCCTGTTGAGCCTGTTCCAAGACCCGGAGGGAAATATCCGTTCCTAAAAGCCCCCACTCTTCTGGTCGATAGGGGGAGAAGTGTTCTCTGATGAGAATAGCCACGGTGTAGATTTCTTCTCCCGAGGAACAGCCGGCGCTCCAGATACGGATGTCCCGGTAGGGTTCATTTTTCCAGCGGGGAAGGATCTGTTGTACCATGAAATCGTAGTGGGCACTCTCTCTCATGAAATAGGTGTGGTTTGTAGTGATACGGTTGATCATTTCAGAGAGAAGGATACCACTCTCATCGCTGATAATCCTCTTGTAGAGTTCGTCAAAGGAGGTGAGGTTTTCCTGTTTGAGGAGTTGCTGGAGTCGGCTTTCCACCAGGACACGTTTTTCCGGGGGGAGGTGAATCCCCACGGTTTCATAAACAAGCTGGCTGATAAGATTGAACTCTTTGTCTGTCAGCCTGTAGAGGGTGAAAAGACTTTCCCGCTCCATCATGCCTTCCCTGCTTTTTGGATGGTTTCTATATCTTCATCGTAAATAACGCGTTCTACGTCAAGGAGGATTTTCAGCCTGTCTCCCACCTTGCCAATACCTTTGAGGTACCTTTCCTGGGCTTCAACCCCCCGGAAGTGGGGAGCTGGCTCAATGGCACTCGGCAAAATTTCCAGCACCTCCTCTACCACATCGACAATGAGACCGATGAGGGTATTTTTGAGTTCAATGACGATGATACATGTCCGGTTGTCATACTCTCGAAAAGGCATACCCAATCGGGTTCTCATGTCAACGACGGGGATGATTTTTCCGCGGAGATTAATGACCCCCTTGACATAGGACGGCATATCCGGGACCACGGCAATCTTTTGCATCTCTATGATATCCCGTACATGGGCAATGGGGATACCATAGGAGTTTTCACCTAAGGTAAAGGTGAGATACTTGTTGCTAATGGTATCTTCTTCTTCGCCCATTTCGAGGAGTTCGTCATCGTATGTCTGGTTCATGCTATCCTCCTGTTATTTGGTTTTGAAGACCTGCACCATCTGTTGCAGGCTATGGGTCTGGCCGGCAAGTTCGTTGGCTGCACTGGCGGTTTCTTCTGCGCTGGCGGCGGCTGATTGCACGGCGGTGCTGATTTGGGTCAGTCCCTGAGAGATCTGGTCAAGACCAAGGGACTGGGCCTGACTGAGTTTGCCTATCTCAAGCATCTTGGCCGACATTTCCTGGCTTCGTTTCTCTATCTGGTCAAACTTGGTGAGGCTTTGCTTGAGAACGACATCACTATTGAGAAGGTTTTGCACCGTTTCTTCTACAATCTGAGCGGTATCTTTGGCTGCCTGGGCGCTTTTGACGGCCAAGTTTCTCACCTCATCCGCAACCACGGCAAAACCTTTCCCGTACTTTCCGGCGCGGGCGGCTTCTACATTAGCATTGAGAGCCAAAAGATTGATCTGGAAAGCGATGTCATCGATGGTTTTGACGACTGCTTTGATCTGTTCCGAAGCCTCGGTGTTTTTCTTCATGGCGGCGGAAAGCTGGTTGAGCTGAAGTCTGTTTTCTTCAACCACGGCTAAGAGTTGTTTCATAATATCGATGGATTCTGTGGCATAGGCGAGATTTTGTTTGGCCTGAGCCTGAATTTCTTTGACCGAGGAGGTGATCTCTTCCACGGCTGCCGCCTGTTCCGTGGAGCCCTGGGAGAGATGCTGCGTGGCTTTCTTGAGCTGTTCTACGCTGATCATGGTCTGGTGGATGGACTCCTTGACTGCCCTGATGAGTTCACTCAGGCGTTCGGTCATGGTTTTCAGGGCAAGTCCTACGGTATCCTCTGAACTTGCAATGGGAGCCTCTTTGGTGAAATCTCCCTCTTTCAGGGCAAGGATAAAGTTCTCTTTGGTTTTGAGGGAGGCTACAATATTGGCAAACGAGGAGAGAAGCACGGCAATCTCATCCTGATATTTGTAGGCAATGTCCGGAGTGACAAACTTTCCTTTGGCAATATCCTCGGCAAGCAGCCTCACCTTCATGAGAGGAGAGAGCCACCTTCCGGAGACAAAAAGCCCCACCATCACAAGGAGAAGCATGATCACAGCAAGGGAAAGAATAACCTGAAGAGACCTGTAGAGAGGAGAGAGGATGTCTTCGGCTTTGCCGTGGACGACGATTTTCCAGTTGACATTGTAAAAGCGAATGGGAAGGACAGCCCCATACCAGTTGTTTTTGATGGCAAAGGCAAAGCCGTTTGATGTTCCCAAAGAAGCGAACGGTTTGAATTCGGGGGAGTCCCATATATTCTCTTTCAGGATACTATTGGTATTGGTATGGGTGAGATAGATGCCCTTCTCATCCACGAGGTACACCTCTGAGGAAGGGGTAATTTGAAGTCGTTTGATAACCTGTTGAACTACAGAAATCCCGAGGTCAAGGGCTATAACGCCGGCAATAACATCTTTTCTTTGCACTGGTCTGGCAAGAGAGATGATAAGATCCCCTTGAATGGCATCAATATAGGGGGAGGTGAAACTGATTCCTCCTGAGGAGGAAGCGGCAATAAACCATGGTCTTTTTGTCCAGTCGTAATCAGCTCCTGGTACCCATCCATCAGAAGAATAGAATGTTCCACCTTCTTTTGGGCCTTTTTTGGGACCTATATAGATACTTCGTGCCTCGGCGTTGGTATAGAGAGCCATGGTAGTGATGTATTTTTGATAGAGCTGTTTGTCGTTTAAGGAATGAAGCGAAAGGGCCCCTTCCGCAGCATCGAGAAGAGGGATTTTGGCGGAGAACCACCCTTCTATCTCTTTGGCCGCTGTGGAAAGCTTGGCTTCTATGTACTGTTTACCCATGTTTGTGAAGGTATTGGTCATCATGATGATGTAGGTGGTTGCCATAATCCCTAACATCACCACGATAATAAAACCCACCATTCCGATGAGTCGCCAACGAAGAGAGAAAAAGCGTTTTGAGGTATTTTGCATACAAACCTCCTAAAACTTCCCGAAGTCATCGTCGTCAAGACGGATGACCCGTTTTTTGGGCTGGGTTTCTATCTCACCCTTTGACGGTAAAGAACTTGGCTCCACAGCTCGCTCGGGAGAAAACAAAGCCTCTTGGGTTGGAGAGACGCTTATAGCGGCTATTCTAAACTGGGAGACAAGGCGCTTGAGAATACTGGACTGACTGGCAAGTTCCTCAGCTGCACTTGCGGTTTCCTCGGCACTGCTGGCTGTGGTCTGGGTGACCTGATTGATCTGGTGAATACCCTGACTGATCTGTTCCATGGACAGAAGCTGTTCCTGACTGCTGGCAGCAACCTCTTCAGCCACTTCTATAGTCTGGTGCATGTTGGTGTACATCCTCTCAATGTGAGAGGCAACTTCACTGGTGACCTCATGCCCACGGGTGATGGCTCCTACAATATCCCGTACCTTGCTTGTGGTTTCTTTGACAGAATTGGCACTCTTGACAGCGAGATTGCGGACTTCATCCGCGACCACCGCAAAACCCTTCCCATACTTTCCTGCACGGGCGGCTTCCACGTTGGCATTGAGGGCAAGAAGATTGATCTGGAAGGCTATATCATCAATCGTACGGACGATATTGTTGATTTCTGTGGCGGAGTTATTGAGGCGTTGCATGACTTCCACAAGGTTTTGCATGCTGTGTTGAGAATTTTCTGTCATCAAGAGAACCTCCTGAGAGAGGTTTCTGGCCTGAGAGGCCTTGTCGGCGTTTTGTTTCACCTGGGCGTTGATTTCAGTGAGAGCCGAGGTGATCTCTTCAATGGAGCTTGCCTGTTCATTGGCCCCCTGGGAGAGGGTTTGAGAAGCGCGGGAAAGCTGATCAGCACCTAACGAAAACTGCTCCACGGTGTTTCTCACCTCGAGGATGAGACGGGAGAGGTTCTCATGGAGTTTCTTGAGTGCAATGCCAAGTCTGTCGTGGGAGGAGGCAGGGGTGATCTCCATGGTAAAATCTGCTTCACTCATGGCGATAATCTCCTTTTCTCGCTGGCTGACATAGGTGTAGAGATGCTGAAAGGCTTCCGCCAGTTTTTCAATCTCTCCTCCCAATTTTTCCCAGCGGGGATCTATCTGCACATCGAAGTTCCCCTCTCCAATCTTTTTGGCTTCTGTGGACATGTCAATGAGGGGAGAAGTGATTTGTCCGTGAATGAGGCGCTGGATAATGAAAACAAGAATCACAATCACCATGGCAAACAGGGCTATCTGGAGAAGAAGGGTCCTCTGGGTTTTCACGGTGTGTCGAGAGGCTTCGGCTATGGTAGCCTCTATATCGTCCACATAGAGCCCTGTCCCGAGTACCCAGCCGTAAGGTTCAAAGAGTTTACTATAGCCTCTTTTGGGAAGGGGGTTGGTCTCTCCCTGACGGGGGAAGTAATAGTCCAGATATCCTCCTCCTTGCAGAGCTAATTTGCGTAGTTCCTGGATGATATACGTTCCTTTTGCATCCTGAAGGTTATTGCGGTTTGAACCCTCGACGTCCTTTCTTCCGTAGAGTACCACATTGTTTCCCTGGAGGTCGTCAGCCCAGAAGTATTCTTTGCCATTGTCTCCATAGCGGAGGTCTCTTAAAAGATCGGCAGCGAGTTTTTTTCCCTGGTCTTCTGTGAGTTCACCGGCCTGGACCTTTTTGTAAACAGCCGAGAGGAGACTGTGGGCTGTCTGGACCTGAAAACGGATCATCTGATCGTATCGTGTATAGAGGTTTTCTCTGGTTTGTTTGACGTCCGTATTGAGATCACGCCAATATTGCGTGATGATGATTATAAGAAGAATAATAGTAATGGCAAAATAACTTCCAGAGAAAAGCCAGAGACGTGTTTTGATTGATGCTTTCATAACGACCTCCTATTCAAACATTCTTCTTGACAGGCCCTTGACATCCACAATGAAACCAATCTGGCCTTCGTTGAGGATAGAACAGCCTATCATTCCTTCGATCCTTCCAATGAAGTCTGAGAGAGATTTGACCACCACCTGCTGGGAAGAGATGATTTCGTCGACGGCTATGGTCATCTTCCGTTCCTGAGAACTGACCACGATGAGGATCCTCTGGGGGAGTGGGGTGGGGTTTGGCTGGTGGTAAAAGACGTCTTCAAGATCTAAAACAGGGAGAATCTCTCCTCGGAGGTTGATGAGAAGGGAGTTGGCCTCGCCCCTGGTGATCTGGCTTTGCTGGGGTTTGAAAAACTCCACAATGTCGGCAAGGGGAATAATAAACAAAGCCTGTCCGATACGGCATACCACTCCATCGAGAATAGCCATGGTGAGGGGGATTTTCATGGTGATGGTAGTGCCCTCGTTGGGGTAGGTGAGGATATCCACCTGACCACGGAGTTTTTCGATATTTTTGATCACCACATCCATGCCCACTCCACGACCCGAGATATCTGTGACCTCATCCTTGGTCGAAAAGCCGGGCAAAAAGATGAGTTTCCACACCTCATTGTCTGTCATGTCTTCGGGAGATTTGTGGAGAAGTCCCTTTGCCTGGGCTTTGGCAAGGATCTTTTCTCTACTAAGTCCTCGCCCGTCATCTCGTACCGATATCCAGATTTCGTTTCCCTGGTACTGGGCTGAGAGTTCTACTAAGCCCCGTTCTGGTTTGCCTTTCTGGCGACGTTCTTCCGGACTTTCTATCCCGTGGTCAATGGCATTGCGGAGAAGATGAACTAAGGGATCGGCAATCTGGTCAATGAGGTTCTTGTCAATTTCGTTTTCCTGACCGATGATACGAAGTTCAATAGATTTGTCAAACTTTCGGGAGAGATCACGAACAAGCCGATGCATTCTCATAAACAGCCCCTCAAGGGGAACCATCCGGACTTCCATCGTTACTTCTTGAAGTTCACGGGAGATTTTGGTGAGGTGGGATATGGCTTTCTGGAGGTTATCGTCCTGGATGTTTTTGACCATGGGATGGTGAAGTACCATGGCCTCAGCATTGATGAGTTCTCCCATGAGATCAAAGAGCCTGTCAAGCCGGCTTGCATCCACACGGATTTCCCTCTTCTGAAGCCCAAGGGGGCTCGTGTCTGTCATGCCGGCCTGTTTTTTGAGGGCCTGATTGACCTCTTCTTCACTCACCACGCCTTTTTCGATGAGGATTTCTCCGATGGGTTTTTCTTTTTCAAGGAGGGCTTCTTCGACGGTTTCTCTATCAGCCGCCCCCATCTCTACTAAGATTTCTCCGAGGGGTTTGTAGGTCTTTTCGGTTTCTTTTTCTTCTTTTCCTAAAGAAGATAAATCCCGCCTGATATAGTCAATACCTCGCAGAAGAATGTTGGTTACCGCAGGGGTAAAGGGCATGCTGTTATTGCGAAGGCTATCGAGGATGTTTTCAAGCGTTTCTGCCTGACGGGCAATCCTTTCAAAAGTGAGAAAACTGGCATTGCCTTTTATGGTATGAATAGAACGGAAAATAGCCTGGATGAGATCAGTTTTGTTTTCCGCGTTTTCTAACGAGAGAACATGTTGTTCGGCTTCATCAAGGAGTTCTGTGGTTTCACTCCGGAAACGTTCTACCATTTCAGGGGTGATGAGGTTATCAAGACGGACACGGGAAAAATCAATCTCTTGTGGTGGGGCTTTTTCTTCTTCAGCTTTTGCAGGGGGAGAAGGAGGAGGAGAAACCTGTTCTTCTTTCTGAGGAGGAGAGCTTTCGGCGAGAGGGCTTTCGTTGAAAGCTTCTTGAGAAGTAGGCTCCTGGAGAGGGGCTTCTTCAAATCCCTCACTCAGGGCAACCACCTCTTCTTCGATGAGTGGAGAGGGTACGGGTGTTTCTTCGGAAGAGGGGGAAGAGATTTCCTCTTCGTTCTCAGAACCAGAAACAGGGGCTTCAGGAGAAGGTGGGGGCGTTTCAGGCTGAGGGACAAAGGAAGTTTCTTCAGAGGATTTTTCACTCAGGACCTCTGAAGGAGAAAGGAGGGTTTCTTCGAGGGAAGCTTCCTCTTCGATATCTTCTTCCACAGGGATTTCTTCGGCAATGGGGATTTCCTCTTCGATAAAGGCAAAGGTGTTTTCCTCTGTTGGGATTTCTTCTGATTGGGGAGTTACTTCTTCTAACGAAGGAGGTGAAGAGGCCGTTTCCTCTTCAGAGGAGAGTGAAGATTCTTTTTGAAGAGGCTCGGGAGAGGAGGCGGTTTCAGGGGGAGAGGGTGGGGGTGAATTTTCCAGCTCTGCCATCTTTTTCAGGTGTTTTGTACTGGCCTGGGAGATTTCTTCTATCATGAGATTGACCTCTCCCTCAAATCCCTCGTCCGTGAGGTTGGCGGCCACATTGTCAAGGAGTTGACGGAGAAAATCCATGGCTTTGTAGATGAGATCAACATCCTCGGCTGAGGGTTTGATGCCTGTTTTCCGGAAGATGTCCAGAAGACTCTCGGCTTCGTGGGTAAGGTTTTTGATATTTTCAAAGTTGAGGTAACCAGCTGACCCCTTGAGGGAGTGGAAGAGCCTGAAAAGGGTCTGAACAATCTGTTCGTGGTAGGCTTCCTGAATGTGGGGAAGCTGGTTCTCAGCCTCCTCTAAACGCTCATAGCCTTCAGAGACGAAGGCATCGATAATCTCTTTCATTTCCGGATCGTAGGGCATAGTACCCCCCTTGGCCCGTAGGCCTAATTTTCCAAGGACTTCATCATCTCATAAAGGTTATCATAGGCTTTTTTGAGGTCCTGGTAGGCTTCTTTCAGTTTTCGGTAGTCTATCTGGTTCTCTCCACTGGCTTCTTGTTCGATTTGTCTGATCATGGAGAGGAGTTCGTCAAAATTGAGTGGTTTAGCCAAAAAGCCGTACGCATGGTTGTTGATACAGGCGATGGCTGTTTCCACATCACCATATGCCGTCATGATAATCACAGGGCATTTAGGGCTGTGTTCCCTCACCCTTTTGAGGACATCGATGCCATTCATCTCCGGCATACGTATATCACTAATAACCACATCAAAAGGCTCAGAAACAAACCTCTGAATAGCATTGAGAGGATTGGTTTCTGTGACCACATCATACCCTCCTGGTAACAAAGCCTCCCTGATATCCTCGAGAATGCCCTCATCATCATCGATAACTAAAAGGCGCATACCCTCCCCCTGTTGCGTTTGCTTAAGCATATATTTTTCGGCAACGTAAGGGAAAAAACTTGATAGAGATGGAAAAAAGAAGGAATTGATTTTTTTTTTGGTAAATCTTTATAATGGACTGAAAATAGTAGTATCTGTTTGCGGGGAGGTAAATCATGAAATCGTTTTCTATTGAAAATTTTGGACCGATTGATAGAGTAGATATTCAGTGTGGGGATTTAACAGTATTTGTTGGTGAACAGGCTATGGGTAAAAGTATAACTCTTGAAATAGTGAAATTGATAGAAGATGCGGGATATATTCATCATCGGATGGAAACCTTTGGATTTGATTGTTCCATACCGGAGAAATTTTTTTCTCATTACTTCGGTATGGGAAAAGATAAAATGTGGAGAGAAGATACAAAAATTTTCGTGGATAAAAAACCTCTTTTTATGAAAGAGATTTTTGAACGGAAAAAGAGTAGAGAGATGAAAAATTTTTATATTCCTGCGCAACGAGTTCTTGTAATTGATAAAGGATGGCCTACACCATTTCAGGCTTTTGATTCTATTTACTCTTTTGTGACAAGAGAATTCAGTGAAAATATTCGTTCATTTATGGATATGACTTTTGTAGAAGATGGAGGAAAAATATTTCCTCAAACTAATAGGCTTCGTCAGGAATTGCGGGAGAGTATTGACAAAACCATTTTTCATGGACAAACAGTCCATCTCTCATCCTCTTTTCAAAATAGAAAAATGCTTCTTCTTAAAGTGGCGGATGGTACAGAGTTGCCGATTACCACCTGGTCTACCGGTCAGAGGGAATTTATTCCCTTATTGTTTGGGATTTATTATTGTTTGCCTCCAGCAAAGAGTACAAAAAAGGATAAGATAAAATCCATCATTATTGAAGAGCCTGAGATGGGGTTACATCCTTCAGCCATTGTTAGTGTGATGTTGCTTGTGATGGAACTTTTGAATAGAGGATATAAGCTTTTTTTGTCTACTCATTCACAGGCTGTTCTGGATATTGTTTGGGTTTTGAGAGAGATAAAAAAAAGAAATGCGGATATACGTTACTTTTATGAACTTTTTGGGCTGAAGAAGACACCATATACTATGGAATTGGCAGAAAGTATTAAAAAGAAAACTATGAGGGTAAATTACTTCAAGCCTTCTGAAGAGGGAATTGTCTCTCTGGACATTTCTTCTCTTGATCCTGGAAGTGAATATGAGGAGATCTGGGGATGGGGAGGACTTTCTTCTTTTAGTGGAAAAGCAGCGGAGATTGTAGGAGCAATAGCCAAAGATAAGATGATTTCCGGTAAATAATTACCCAAAAGAGAATGGAGAAATTTGTATGAGTAGATGCCAAATTCTTTGGAATCATAGAATAGTAGGGAAATATACCCAAAAAGGTTTGAGAGCCACGAAAAAGTGAGACCTTTGCACGAATGTGTAAAGGTCTCAAGAAAGTAATAAAAAGCAAAAAGTAGTATAAAAATATTTCTTTACATAATAAAGAAGCCTATTTTTTGTATAAAAAGAGACAAATAAGCCCTTGTGAACAGAAAAAGCGGGGTTTCAGGGGCGTAGCCCCTGACCCAAACAGGGGAAGAAAACACCCGTGCAAGGCTCTCAAAGTGCAAAAATTTTTTTGGAGGTGGTGCCTTTTGTGTACCTCAATGCAGTGTTGATATAGATAGTGCTTACAAACAAACAGAGCCAGAGGAGAATCGCTGGGATTATTATGTGTATGTTTTGGAGAAAAATTCTGAAATGGCTTTTTTTCTTGAACCACATTCCTGTACTCCCAAGGATGTGGATGTGATATTGAAAAAATATAAATGGCTTAAAGGAAAACTTGGTAGAGAATTATCTGATATGATTTCAGATATTTCTGAAGATAATATCAAGTACTACTGGATTCCCATCGGGGGAAATGATATTCCTAAACATGTACCCCAATACCGTCGTCTTTGTATAGAGTCTCCTATTGTTATTGCCAAAAAATTCTCCTGAGGCAATAAAAAATTTCGGTGAGATGCTTAAGTAAGGAAGGGATATGGACATTTATGAGACCTTTGCACGAATGTGTAAAGGTCTCAAGAAAGTAATAAAAAGCAAAAAGTAGTATAAAAATATTTCTTTACATAATAAAGAAGCCTATTTTTTGTATAAAAAGAGACAAATAAGCCCTTGTGAACAGAAAAAGCGGGGTTTCAGGGGCGTAGCCCCTGACCCAGATAGGGGAAGAAAACACCCGTGCAAGGGTCTTATTTATGTGAGGTTCTTATTATAGTTCCTTAAGCTTTTTTCTTTTTTTCCGATATCCTGAAATAGGAAAAAAAGAACGGGAGGAGGATACCATGCTTTTTGGGACAAATAATGATTTTGGCAAAAAGATGGAAATCTTCCGCATGAGTCTTCAGGCGACGGCTCTTCGTCGTCAGGTGATTGCGGACAATATAGCCAATGCGGATACTCCCTTTTTCAAACGATCGGAAGTGACGTTTGAATCTCAGCTCAAACGGGCGCTTGACTCAGAACGCAAGGAAGAGTTTCCAGCTCTTCTCACCGACAAACGCCACATGGCTTTTGAAGAGTATATTGACTACCGCACGGTGAAACCCCAGGTGCGGATAGAATACGATTCCAACTACCGTAACGACAAGAACAATGTGGATATTGACAAAGAGATGACAGATGCGACCAAGAATGCTATGCAGTACAATGCCCTTCTTGAGGCATATTCTCGCAATATCAAGATTCTTGATACGGTGATGAGGTAATTAAGGAGGCTTTATGGGAATGTTTGATGTTCTCAATATCAGCGGAAGCGGGCTTACCGCGCAGAGACTTCGCCTCGATGTGATTGCCAACAATATTGCCAACGCGACTTCGACCAGAACTACGGAGGGAGGACCTTTCCAGCGTTCTCGTGTGGTTCTCCGGCCCATCAATGATAGACTGAACTTCAAATCTCACCTTCTTCCTGATGCTTTAGAACCCGGTCCTGGTCAGGGAGTGCGGGTACTCAAGATTGAAAAGGATGAAAAACCACCACGAATGGTGTATGATCCTACCCATCCCGATGCCATCAAATCAGGAAAATGGAAGGGGTATGTGATGTATCCCAATGTGAATATCGTTGAGGAAATGGTAGACATGATCTCCGCTAACCGCAGCTATGAGGCTAACGTGACCATGATCAATTCGGCCCGGCAGATGTTCGAGAAGGCTTTGTCTCTTGGGAAATAGCCGGTGAATAGGGAAATGAGAAGCCGTTTTCTATGAAAAAAGAAGGTTGCCATGAGAAAAGAAAAAAATTTTTTCAAAAAAATGCCTAAAATACTTGCAAAATCTCAAATTTATGTCATAATAGAATAGTAGTAGTTTTTTGGCTACTACTGCGGGAGGAGGTTTCTATGCAGATCTATTCGAGGTTGGACGTGGCCGGGAATCAGGTGAGTATGGTTCGTACGAGTAAACAGCACTTTGATGATCGAGGCCGTATTACCCAGTCCAGTGATGATCCCGTAGCGCCTTTTGCTCAGGTTCTTTTCAATGCGGTAGAAAACGTGAACGCCCTTCAACAAAATGCTGATGAGCTTGAGGAAAAAATGGCTGTTTCGCCGGAAGAGGTGGACATCCATGAGGTAATGATAGCCTCGGAAAAGGCCAGGCTTGGGATTACGTTCATGAAGACTATTATTGACAAGGCTATTCGTGCCTATAATGATCTGGTAACCATGAGATAAAAAAGCCCATAAGGGCAGGGAGGGGAAGATGCCAAATTTTGCGGAGATTTTCAAAAAACTTGTTGAAATCTTCAAAAAACTCACCATGGTCCAAAAGATTCTTGTTGGGGCTGTGGCGGTGGGCATTGTAGGAGGGCTCATTGCCATTTCCTCCTTTTCTACACAGTCTACCTATTCGCTTCTCTACAAATCACCCCTTTCTCCGGAGGAATATGCCCGTGTTACCAAGAAGCTTGCGGAATGGAATGTCAAGTTTGAAACCAAAGACGACAAATACATCCTTGTGGCTGATGAAAAGGAGAGTCGGACCCTTCGTATGCGATTGGGGCAGGAGGGAATTATTCCCCAGAATGTGAAGGGCTGGGAACTTTTTGATGTCCAGAGTTTTACCACGACGGATTTTGAACGCAATGTCAATCTTCAGCGTGCTCTGATAGGAGAGATGGTCAAGCATCTCAAAACCCTCTCTGATATTGAGGACGTGAGTATTCAGATTTCCTTCCCCAAAGAGACCCTGTACACAGAAAATGATGTGCCGGTGACGGCTTCGGTGACCATTACTCCATCGGCGTATTCTGATATTGCTGAGAACAAGGCAAAGGTCAATGGCATTGTGCAGTTGATTGCCAAGGGTATCCCCGGGCTCAAACCAGAGAATATTGTCGTTGTGGATAATCGCGGTAATGTGCTTTCGGATCTTCTTGTTCCCAATGATCTCTCTGATAGTGTGAGGCTTGCCCGTGAACAGATGAAGATCAAGGAGAGAGAAAGGGCTCTGCTTGTGGCCCGTGTTCTGAATGCGCTCAAGCGCTCTATCCCTGAAGAGAGGCTTCTCATCAATGCCGATATAGAATTTGACTGGACCAAGATGAAAAAGCAGGCTGAGAAGATTATTCCGATTGAGGTGAGACCGGATAACCCTGAAACACCGTACGATGAATCTGAGGTGATGGTAAATGTTCCCATCAGTGAAAAGAAGACGACGGAGGATTTCAAGGGTCCTGCGTATATTCCTGAGGGTCCTGCTGGGGTGGAAAACAATGTGCCACCTGGTTTGAAGGACAAGATTGATCGTTTCACCCATTATCAGAAAAACGAGAATATTGTCAACTACCAGAATAGCAAGGAAAATGTCCAGGAGGAAAAGGCCCCATACGAGATTAAACGGATTTCGGTGGCTGTGGCTATTGATGGGGTATGGCGTATCATCCGTACCGATGCGGGTGATGAGGTGATTACCAACGGAGGGCGGATTGCCCGTGAATATATACCCGTTTCTGATGAGGAAATACGGAGTTATGAAGCCTGGGTCAAGGCGGCTGTTGGGTATGATGCCCGACGAAGAGATGAGGTGGTTGTCCGGCATATTCCTTTTGATCATACCAAGGAGTTTGAAGCGGAGGATGCCAAGATCCGTAACCGCATCAGACTCAGAAGAACGTTGATTGCTTCGATTATTGTTCTCTTTGTGCTCTTTATCGGGACGCTCATCTATCGGGCTATTGCGAGGGAACTCGAGAGACGTCGTCGTCTCAGAGAAGAAGAACTTGCTCGTCAGCAACAGGCTATGCGTGAGGCGGCACTCCGGGCTGCAGAAGAAGAAGCAGCAACGGTGGAACTCTCTATCGAAGAGAAGGCTCGTATGGAACTGCTTGAAAATGCGATCAATGTGGCGCGTGAACGACCTGAGGATGTGGCCCGTCTGATTCGTACGTGGCTTGCTGAGGAATAAATAGGGAAGGGAGGGGAGTATGGCAGAGGAAAAAACCTTGGCCACAAAGAAGGACGAAGGGAAAAAAACCACAACCGCCGCTGGAAAAGCAACTACCCCGGGAAAGCGGGATAAAAAGAAACCCCTCACCGGTCGGGAAAAGGCCGCTATTTTTCTCGTGTCGATCGGTCCTGAGGTGTCGGCTGAGATTTTCAAACACCTGAAAGAAGACGAGGTTGAGGAACTCACCTTTGAGATTGCCCGTATAGACAAGGTGGATCCTGAGGACAGGGATGCGGTACTTATGGAGTTCCAGGAACTCATGATGGCTCAGGACTTTATCATCAATGGTGGTGTGGATTATGCCCGTGAGGTTCTAGAACGTGCCCTTGGTACCCAGAAAGCGGTGGATATTATCAACCGTCTTACCTCTTCTCTTCAGACCAAGCCCTTTGATTTTATTAGGCGAGCGGATCCGGCGCATCTTATCAACTTCATTCAGAATGAACACCCGCAGACGATTGCTCTCATTCTCTCCTACCTTGATCCACAGAAAGCCGCAAGTATTCTCAGTGCCCTTCCTCATGAGATTCAGGCGGATGTGGCAAAGCGTATTGCTACCATGGATAGAACCTCACCGGAAATTTTGCGTGAGGTAGAACGGGTGCTTGAGCGCAGGCTTTCTACCTTGGCAAGCGAAGACTTCACCCAGGCTGGTGGTATTGATGCGGTGGTGGCCATTCTCAATAGTTCTGATAGAACCACAGAACGCAATATTATTGAGGCGCTTGAGGAAGACGATCCAGATCTTGCCGAAGAAATTAAGAAGAAGATGTTTGTCTTTGAGGATATTGTGACCCTTGATGATCGTTCTATCCAGAAGGTGCTTCGCCATGTGGAGAATAATGACCTTGCCAAGGCTCTTAAGGCTGTGGATGCTGAAGTTCAGGACAAAGTTTTCCGAAATATGTCTAAGAGAGCCGCACAAATGCTCAAAGAGGATATGGAGTATATGGGTCCTATCCGCTTGAAAGACGTGGAAGAAGCCCAGCAGAAGATTGTGAATATCATTCGCAAACTCGAAGAGCAGGGTGAGGTGGTGCTCTCCAGAAATGCCGAGGACGAGATTATCGTCTAACGGAAAGGAGATACTATGAAGGATTCCTCTCTTGAATACAGACTCCGTGTGCTTCGTGAAGGGCAGTACCGGATCGAGTCCAATCGTTATATTCTTGAGGCACCGAGGGTTTTTAAGAAAACAAGAGAGCAGGAGATTGATGAGTCCCTTCAGCGTATTGAGAGTTTGAAGGAGGAGATCCGTTCTCTTGAGAATGAAATCAATACCAAGATAGAAAAGAGTGAACGCACTGCTGAGGAGATTGTTGAAAAAGCCGAACTGGAAGCAGAACGGATTGTCAAAGAAGCAGAAAAAGCGGCCTTTGATCGGGTGCAAAAGTCTCTTGAGGATCAGGAAAGGATTATCGAAGAGAAACGACGAGAAGCAGAGGGGATTTTGGCTGAGGCAAGGCAGGAGGCGGAGAAGATTCTTGTTGCAGCCCAGGAAGAGGCTC
Source organism: Longinema margulisiae (assembly GCF_025266855.1). Taxonomy (GTDB): domain Bacteria; phylum Spirochaetota; class Brevinematia; order Brevinematales; family Thermospiraceae; genus Thermospira. The sequence continues at coordinate 239,099 of NZ_CP053071.1, read as the reverse complement.
AGCGTATTCGTCAGGAAGCTCAGAAGGAAGGTTTTGCGAGGGGACACGAGGAAGGCTTTGCGGAAGGGCGTGAAGAGCTGAGAACCATGGTAGAAAGGCTCAAGCAGGTTATCTATGCCACCATTCAGGAACGGGAGAAGATCCTTGTTCATAGTGAGCAACAGATTCTGAATCTCATTCTCACCATGGTGAAAAAAGTGGTGAAAAGGCTTACTGTTGAAGAGCAGAATGTGGTGCTCAATAATGCCAAGGAGGCCCTTTCTTTAGTTCGGGGGGCCATGCGGGTCTATATCCATGTGAATCCAGAGGATTATAACTTTACCGTTCAGCACAAAGAGGAGCTTATTCGTATGATTGAGGGGATGCCGGAGGTGAAGTTCTTTGAAAATCCGGCGGTGGATAGAGGGGGAGTGCTTATTGAAACGGATATTGGTGAAGTGGACGCTACTATCGCTACGCAGCTTGAGGAACTTGAGAATAAGATTCAATTCTATGTTCCAGCCCGTGTAAAAACCAAAGGGCTTGATGAGATTGTTCGTACAGAACAGGCTCCTGCTGAACCAAAAGAAGAAAAAGAGATCATGCTCCAATGAAGGCCGTCTATAGTGGAGTTTCTGTTCCTGAGTCTCTTTTAGAGGGGGACATTGTTCTTCATAGTGAGGATATCTATTTCAAGTATGAGCAGGCGCTTGAAAGGGTTGTGCCTGTAAAAACCATCGGTCGTGTTGTCAATGTCGTGGGCTTGACGATTGAAGCCAATGGACCTTTTGGGGCTATTGGAGATGTCTGCTGGGTTGAAACAGGAGATGGCAGTCGGGTAAGGGCCGAGATTGCTGGTTTCAGGGACAAGCGTACCATCATTATGCCCCTTGGCGAAATCCGGGGTATTTCTCCCGGGATGCGAGTGGTCAACACGCGACGCAAGCTTGAGGTGACGGTGGGAAAGGAGGTCCTTGGAAGAATCCTTGGTGGTGATGGGGAACCTATTGATGGCAAGGGGTATATTCAGGCCCCCTTGATGTATCCTGTGGATCGTCATCCTCCGAGTGCCTACGAGCGGCGTCGTATCCAGGAAGTGATGGTCACAGGGGTGAGAGCAATTGATGGGCTTCTCACCGTGGGCAAGGGACAGCGTATAGGTATATTCTCTGGAAGCGGGGTGGGAAAATCTACCCTTCTTGGGATGATTGCCAGGAATACCTTGGCGGATGTGAATGTGATAGCCCTGATCGGAGAACGAGGAAGGGAAGTTCGTGAGTTTATTGAGAGGGATCTTGGAGAAGAGGGTTTGAAACGCTCTGTGGTGGTGGTGGTAACGTCTGATGAACCGCCCATGCTTCGGATTCGGGGAGCGTATGTGGCAACGGCTATAGCGGAGTATTTCCGGGATCAGGGTCTTGATGTGATGTTTATGATGGACTCTGTGACGCGATTTGCCATGGCTCAGCGAGAGGTGGGGCTTGCGGTGGGAGAGGTACCGGCAACCAAGGGGTACACCCCAAGCGTCTTTTCCACCCTTCCAAAGCTTTTGGAAAGGACAGGAACATCGGAGAAGGGTTCTATTACCGCCTTTTATACGGTTCTGGTAGAAGGAGACGATGTAAATGAACCGATTTCTGATACGGTGAGAGGGATTTTGGACGGCCATATTGTGCTTTCACGGCAGCTAGCTCAGAAAAATCACTACCCCGCGATTGATGTTCTTGCCAGTGTGAGTCGACTCATGGTTGATATCGCTTCTGAGGAGCATAAACTTCTTGCGGCCAAGATCAAAGAGCTTTTGGCCACCTATCGCGAGGCTGAGGATCTCATTCGTATTGGGGCTTATGTGAGGGGAAGCGATCCAAAGATTGATGAGGCTCTTTTGCGTATTTCGGCTATTGAAAATTTCCTTCGGCAGGGTATTTTTGAGAAGGTCTCGTTTGAAGAGATGATGTCCCATTTGCAGCGGATCCTCATGGAAGGTCGAAAGACAAGACCGCCCTTTCGTCCTTGATTATCCTACGGCTACCGAGATGAGAAAGCCCACATAGGTCACCACAAGAAGTAAACCGATGATTTTCGTGGCAAGGAGAAGGGTGGCACGTTTCTGTTTGGAGAGGGTTTCAGTGTCGTAGATTTTTTGTTTCTCTTTCCATACGGTGTGGCGCCACCAGAAAAGAAGGGCAAGGCTTGTGATGATGACGACAAAAGTATAAAAAAGAGGCAGGGAAGTGGCCAAGAACCACAAAAAGACAACAATCACAGCCTCTGCGAGTATGATAAGCCCAAAAAGCCAGAGTCTCTGGATCATATATCCTCCGCATGTTTTTTTCTTTTTGTTTCTATGATAAATGGTGAGATGAGGGGCATCTGTTCTCCTTTGAGAGAAGAGAGAAGAAGCCATCCTGCAAAAGAAATACTCTGTTGTCGTATGTCCCCCCGGTTGCCGGAAAAATAGCAGTGGAAGAGAGTGGTTTCCTCTGGTGTGGACAGGCCTATAAAGACGGTTCCCACGGGTTTTTCAGGGCTTCCTCCCTGTGGTCCAGCAATACCGGTGACAGCCATGGCATAAAAGGGGGAGAAAATTTTTCGTACTCCCTTGAGCATGGCATCGCACGTTTCAAAGCTAACGGCACCGCAGGAGGCGAGGGTTTCTGGAGCCACACCTAAAAGACGGATTTTGACTTCATTGGCATAGGCTATGACCCCGCCTAAAAAGGTGCGAGAACTCCCGGCAATATCGGTAAGGGCACTCCCTATACCGCCACCGGTGCAGGATTCGGCAACGGCTATGGTTTTGTCCTGTTGGGTAGCCAGGAGAATAATCTCTTGCCAGGGAGGAAAAGGAAGCGATGTTGTGTTCATATAATTTTCCTTGGAGAATAGTGTAGCGAAAAGAGGGGAAAAAAGCAATTCTTTACGGCTTTGAAAGAGTGGGCTTTTGGGTGAGGAGGGAGTCGTCTTCTTCCTTTCGTTTTTGCTGAAACATGGTAATAGCAGAATTCTTCATCTTTGCAAAAAGCCTTGCTTGCGAATCTTTTCCGAAAAACTTGCTTTTTTTTTCTTTTTGCATTATAATATGACGTATTTTAGAGAAATGGAGGAAAAGAATGGCTCGTCGGTGTGATATTTGTGGCAAAGGTCCTGTGTATGGCAATAATATCTCCCATTCGCATAGAAAGACGCGAACTCGCTGGGAGCCCAATCTCAAAGAGATGAAGGTCTCTGTTGGGGGAAAGACGGTTCGTATGAAAGTATGTATGAGCTGTCTCCATGCCGGTAAGGCTGATAAGTTTCTCCAGTCTTAAAGAAAGGTGCGAAGGGCCTGTTGAAAAACAGGCCTTTTTTGTTGTCTGGAAGTTTTTAGCTATGTTGTTCCACATTCATACAGAATGGTTATCTTCACACAAAAACTGAATACTCGTTTTACCATCTTGAGACCTTTGCACGAATGTGCGAAGGTCTCAAAAAAGTAATAAAGAAACAAAAATTAGTATCAAAATATTCCGTGCTGTAATAAATAAACCAATTTTTTTGAATAAAAAAGACAAACCGGCCCTTGTAAACAGAAAAAACGGGGAAGAGGGGCATAGCCCCTGACCCAGAGAGGGGAAGAAAACACCCGTGCAAGGGTCTCGTTTCGTATGTGGAACGACAAGCTATGCGTAATAAGTCTTTTTTTATTGAAAAAAAATAACTTCTTTCCTATAATAAAAAGAGTATCTCAAAAGGAGCAAAGCGTGATAACCATTGCCTTGCCCAAGGGTCGTTTGGGAGAGGATGCAGAAAAGATTCTCCTTGAGACAGGTATTACGAAGATTCCTGTCGAACGGGACTCGAGGCGGCTTATTTTTGACGTGGGAGAAGGGGTGAGAGTTCTCCTTGTTCGTGCCTGGGATGTGCCTACCTATGTTGAAATGGGGACCGCTGATGTGGGTATTTGTGGCAAAGATGATCTCATGGAGCAGGGAACCGATGTGCTTGAACTGGTGGATTTAGGATTTGGTGGGTGTACCATGGCCGTCGCTACGGTGAATACTGTTGCTCGTGAAGAACTCTTTGAGAGAGGTTTTCTTCGGGTGGCAACCAAATATCCGAATATAGCCAGGCGTTTTTTTGATGGGCTTTCTCTTCAGACGGAGATTTTGAAGCTCTATGGTTCCGTGGAGTTGGCGGCTGTGACAGGGCTTTCTGATTGTATTGTGGACATTGTCTCCACAGGGGCAACGCTTCGAGAGAATGGGCTTCATGTCGTGGAACGTATCTTTGATTCGACTGCTCGCTGGATTGTCAATAGACGAAGTTTTTATATGCGATATGAGATTCTGTCTCACTGGACGGAAAAGATAAAAAAAATAGTGAAGGAGAAGTTGCCATGATTTCCAATCGTTCTAAACGTCTTGATTCATCCGGTATTCGCAAGGTTTTTGAACTGGCGGCAAAGATTGAGAATCCGGTGAATTTCAGTATCGGGCAACCGGATTTTGATGTTCCAGAAGAGGCGAAAGAGGCGGCTATTGAGGCTATCCGTAAGGGATTTAACCGATATACCCTCACCCAGGGAATTGACGAACTGCGTCATGCAGTTCTGGAAGAAGTGAAAAGAAGTCGTGGGAAGCAGTATGAGATATCAGAGGTGATGATTACCTCCGGGGTTTCTGGAGGGTTGATGCTTGCGCTTTTGTCTCTTCTTGATCCGGGGGATGAGGTTATCGTTTTTGATCCCTATTTTGTGATGTATAAACATCTTGTCCATCTTCTTGATGGAAAAGCGGTGATACTTTCCACCTATCCGGATTTTCGGTTGCCTGTTGGGGAAGTGGAAAAAGCGATAACCTCTCGTACAAAAGCCATCATTCTCAATTCTCCGGCCAATCCAACGGGATATGTGTATCCGGAAGAGGATATCAGGGCTATTGTAGAGGTAGCCAAGAGGCATGATATTCTTCTCATTTCAGATGAGATCTATGATGGTTTTGTTTATGATGGGAAGCTTTCCAGCCCTGTGGGTTTGTATGACAAGGTTCTTTTGTTGGGAGGTTTTTCCAAAACCTACGCGATGACTGGTTGGAGATTGGGATATGCGGTAGGACCGGCTGATCTCATAGCCACCATGATAAAGCTTCAGCAATACTCTTTTGTCTGTGCACCGGCGCCCTTTCAGTATGCGGCCGTAAAGGCGCTTGAACTGGATATGACGCCTTATTTTGAGGCCTATCGGCGGAAAAGAGATATTATCTATGAGGGGCTCAAGGGCTCTTTTGATATTGTGAAACCAGGTGGGGCCTTCTACATGTTCCCCGGGCTCAAGGTTGGCAGGGCTTCTGAATTTGTCGAAATGGCTATTGCCAGAAAGGTGCTTATTATTCCAGGCAATGTGTTCTCGGAACGTGATACCCATTTTCGTATTTCTTTTGCAACGAAAGATGAGGTTCTGGAGAGGGGAGTGGAAATTCTTCGTGGTCTGAGTGAGGAATACTATGCGAAAGTTCGTTAGATGGGGAATTCTTCTTGCGGGGGTGATGGTTTTTCTTCTCACCGGTTGTGGACGAAGGCCAGCGGTGATGGGGAAGGAAGTCTTTCTTGTGGCTCAGATAGGAAATGGACAGGGTCAGGTGGGTTCTAACTATGATCTTCTCACCAATGAGGGGATTGTTGATGATGTGGAAATCAAGGACTATTTAGATGTCCCTACGGGTATTCAGATCCTTGGGAAAAAAGTCTATATAGCCGATAAGTATCGCCGGATGATTCTGGTGTATGCCCCTGGACAGTTTGGAAGGCCTATTCCACAGATGGAGATTTCCAATGTGGGAGAGGGGTATGCCTTTGATACGGTTTTTCAGGTGGTGGTCAATAAGTATGGGGATATCTATGCCCTTGTTTCTCTTCCTGAGACGAACAGGACATGGAAAGAGGCAGAAAGCACCAATGATATGCATCAGTATGCCATTTATAAGTTTGGGTACAATGGACGATTTCTCTTTGCGATCGGGATAGGAGGGATCAATACACCCCCTATGCCGGCACCAGATTTTATAGACCTTGATCTCTTTGGCAATCTCTATGTGTATTTTCGTGAAGAGAGAAATGGTGAACTTTTCTGGAAGGTTCGTCGCTATTCATCGTCTGGGGAACTCAATTTTGAGTTTGATTCTCAGTATCTTGCCAAAAAACATGAGATTGATGGGGAGACCTATCAAAGTGAACTCTATGGGATTGCAAACCTGAAAAATGACGAGAGGCTTCTCTTTTTCACAGGAAATTATCTTTTCAAGAGTCATCCTGAAAGGGGCAATCAACTGGTCGGGTATCGTAATATTCTTGAGATGTATAGTATTCTCAAGAATGCGGTGAGTCGCCAGCTTCTCGATGAAAAAAACCGACTTGAGGATGTGCTTGGGGTGACGTGGGATGATACCATTGTTTTGTATGGGTACGATGAGAAGTACAAGGTGGTTCGTTTTCATTTTTACGATATGTTCAAGGATCAGCATACCTATCAGTATGCCCCTATCCTGAGCGATTACTATGCCAATTTTGGGTTTTATGTCGCCCCGGATGGGGAGTTGTATTCTATCCTTGTGAAAAATAACAAGCAGTATATTCTTTTGCACTGGAAGAAACGTAGTCGAACACGTCTTTTTGAATAGGGTTTATGAAGATACTATTTGGTATTACAGGCGGTATTGCGGCGTACAAGATTCCGCAGGTGATTCGCAGGCTTGTCCAGAGGGGTCATGAGGTTGAGGTGGTGATGACTCCTGCGGCGGCGAAGCTTGTCTCTCCTTTTCTCTTGCAGACGCTCTCTAAAAGACCGGTATGGGTTGAGGACTTTGATAGTCGTCGGCCTTTGGCCCATATTGAATTAGCCGATTGGTGTGACGTGATGGTGGTGGCTCCGGCTACAGCCAATACCATAGCCAAATTGGCCTGGGGGATGGCAGATAACCTTTTGACGTCCACCTTTCTTGCCTGTGAGAAACGCAAGGTTATTTTTCCGGCCATGAATGTCAAGATGTACGAAAACCCCCTAACGAAACAGAATATCCAGAGACTACGAGAGGTGGGTTGTGAGGTCTATGAACCGGAGGTAGGGGAGTTGGCCTGTGGTTATACAGGTCGGGGGCGTCTTGCCGATGAGGAGGTGATTCTCGGGGTGGTGGACAAGGATCCCCGAAAACCACTCGAAGGCCTTCGTGTGGTGGTGAGTACGGGGGCTACCGTGGAACCTTTAGATCCGGTGCGCTATATTTCAAACTTTTCTTCTGGAAAGATGGGGATAGCCTTTGCCAAGCGACTTTTCTCTTTAGGAGCAGAGATTTTGTTGGTGGCCGGGAGAACTGAGGTTCCCTTGCCGTTGTATATTCCTTCCAGACGGGTGCAAACGACGGCGGATATGCTCAGGGTCATTGATGAGGTCATGAAAGATTATGATGTTCTTGTGATGGCCGCGGCTCCTGCTGATTTTCGGGCAAAAGAAATGGCAGGGGAGAAAATCAAAAGAGAAGGACAACTTTCTCTTGATCTTGTTTCCAATCCAGATATTGTCGCTACTATCCATGAGCATTACCCTGAGAAGAGACTCATTGGTTTTGCCCTTGAAATGAAGGGACATGAGGGTAACGCAAAGGAAAAAATGAAAAGGAAAGGCTTAGAGGCTATTATTCTCAATACCGTCTCTTCGGAGTTTCATCCTATGGGTTCTGATGAGAATGAGGTGGTGGTGTATAAGGCTTCCGGGGAAGAGATCTCTATCCCCCGTTTGCCGAAGGAAAGGGTGGTTGAAAAGGTGGTAGATTTTCTCTTTTTTGGAGAAAAGGCATGAGGGTGATGGGGATTGACCCTGGACTTGAGCGGTTGGGTTACGGGGTAATAGAGACAGTGGGTTCTGAGCAGCGTGTTTGTGGCTATGGTCTTGTCAGGACAGAGAAAGGTCAGCCTACCCCTGAGAGACTCAAGGTGCTTTATGAGGACGTAGGGGTTTTGGTGGACAGGTATATGCCGGATGTACTGGTGATGGAAGAACTTATTTTTTCTAAAAATGTGACGACGGCTATGGTGGTGAGCGCGGTGAGGGGGGTGATGATGCTTTTAGCCGCTCAGAAGGGACTTTGGCTTTTGGAGGTGTCTCCTTCTCGTGTGAAACGAGTGGTGTGCGGCCATGGTCGGGCGAACAAGTCCCAGATGCAACGGGCGGTGGGGTATATTCTCGGGCTTTCGGAGATCCCAAAACCGGATGATGTGGCAGATGCGCTAGCCTTAGCCATAGTAGGGGTGCTTTATCGAAAATTGGATGTAAAATTGGATGTATAAGGAGGCACACGATGTGTGGCATTGTCGGATATATTGGGACAAAGGATGCGAAAGAGGTTCTTCTCGATGGACTCGCCAGGCTGGAATATCGCGGATATGATTCAGCTGGTGTGGCGTTGATGGAGAAGGACGGAACTCTCTCTATCGAAAAACAGGTAGGAAAAATAGCTAACCTTCGCAATGCCGTTTTTCGTCGTTTTCATAATCAGTGTTTTACCATCGGGATTGGGCATACTCGCTGGGCGACGCATGGTGGGGTGACCAAGGAAAACGCCCATCCCCATCTCAGTGCTTCAGGAAGAATTGCCCTTGTGCATAATGGGATTATCGAAAATTATATGACCTTGAAACAGTATCTTCTCAAAAAGGGATATACCTTTGTTTCAGAAACGGATACAGAGGTTTTGGTGCATCTCATTGAGGACTTTTACAAGAAGGAGGGCAATCGGAATCTTCAGTCAGCCGTCATGGAGGCTCTCAAGGTAGTCGAAGGGACCTATGGGATTGCTGTGGTGTGTTCTGATGAACCCTACAAGATTGTCGCCGCCAGAAATGGAAGTCCTCTGGTTATCGGGATAGGAGAAGGGGAGATGTTTGTGGCTTCTGATGTGAATGCCCTTCTTCCCTACACCAGGAATGTAATCTATTTAGAAGACAAGGAGCTTGTGGTACTCAAGAGCGAGAACTACAAGGCCTATGACTTAGATTATCAACGGATTGACAAGGAAATTGTACGGGTAGAGTGGGATCTCAGTGCTATTGAACTGGGTGGTTTTGAGACCTATATGGAGAAGGAGATCTTTGAACAACCGGAAGCGATATCCAATGCCCTTCGTGGTCGTGTTCATGTCGAAGAAGGTATGGTAAAGTTTGGTGGTCTCAATATGACAGATGATGAACTCCGGGAGGTTCATCGTATTGTGATCACCGCGTGTGGGACAAGTTGGCATGCAGCTCTTATCGGAAAGTATTTGATTGAGCGTTTTGGGGAAATTCCGGTTGAGGTGGATTATGCTTCTGAGTTTCGTTATCGTAATCCTATTCTGAAGAAAAACGATCTTGTTCTGGTGATCAGTCAGTCGGGGGAAACAGCGGATACCCTTGAGGCTCTCAGAGAAGCCAAACGTAAAGGGGTGAAAGTCTTGGGAATGACGAATGTCGTAGGAAGCACGATTGCCCGGGAAAGTGATGGAGGGATTTATCTTCATGCTGGACCAGAGATTGGGGTGGCTTCGACCAAGGCCTTTACCAATCAGGTGGCAAGTCTCATTCTTTTTGCTATTTACCTCGGGCGTCTCAAGAATATGAGTCTCTACGAGGGACAACGTCTTTTGAAAGAACTCTCCACTATTCCTGAGAAGATCAAGGCTATTCTTGAACAGAAGTCTCTTATTATGGATATGGCCAAAAAGTATAGTGAATCAAAAAACTTTTTGTATTTAGGGCGGGGGTTTAATTATCCTGTTGCCCTTGAAGGGGCTCTGAAACTCAAGGAGATTTCGTATATTCATGCGGAAGGATATCCTGCGGCAGAAATGAAGCATGGGCCTATTGCTTTGATTGATGAGTTTATGCCGGTAGTCTTTATTGCCCCGAAGGATGCTCTCTATGAAAAGGTGGTGAGCAATATCCATGAGGTAAAAGCCCGACATGGGAAGGTGATAGCTATCTTATCCGAAAAGGACGAGCATGTACTGAAGTATGTGGACGATGTCTTGTATATTCCGCAGACTTTTGAGGAGTTTTCTCCCCTCTTGACAGTGGTGCCTTTGCAGATGTTAGCGTATGAGATAGCCCGCTTGAGAGGGCTTGATGTGGACAAGCCACGGAATCTTGCCAAATCCGTCACGGTAGAGTAGGATGAGACTCTGGACCACCTTTTGCCTTTCGTGTGGTCGGGTGCTTGGTGAAGACGATGGGAAACTGGTGTGTCGAGAAGAGCTTGAAAGGATAGAAGGGATAGAGACCTCGCCTTTTCGTTGTAGGCATTGTGATCAGAGGCTTCCCTTTGCCACAAAAGAGGGTCTCTGTTATGATTGCTTCTCGCGCTTTGCCTCAGGTGAGGTGTTTCTTGAAAGAAGTTATGCCCTTTTTGCCTATGAGGGGCTCGTGAAACGTCTCTATCAGGCTTTCAAGTTTGAGGAGAGAAAAGGAGCTTTAGAAGACCTTGTGTCTCTAGCCGAAAGGAAGAAAACAGAGTGGTTTTCCCGGTTGCCAGAGGTGGATGTGGTAACCGTAGTCCCATCTCACTGGATAACCGTATGGAAAAGGGGTTTTTCTCCCGTGGAGGTGTTCTGGAGAAGATTTTTTTCTCATCTGCAAGGGGATATTCTTCAAAGCAAGTGGAGGAGAAAAAAACAAAAGACCCTTTCACGGGAAGAGAGAATGAGAGAGATACGGGGACAGTTTTGGGTTTCTAAGCCCCAAGAGATTGAGAACATGAGGGTTCTGGTACTGGACGATGTCTTTACGACGGGTAGTACCATGGAAGAGGTGGCGAGGGTTTTGAGAGAGGCCGGGGCTTTTGAGGTGTATGGGTGTGTTTTGGGCAGAGATCCTTTTTACCCTGGATGAGAGACAAAAGCTTTTTGAGAGAAAGAGTAAGGCAAACTTGATAAAATGCCGATATATACAAAAAAGGTGTACCTTGAGGGATAGGTGAGAAGAAGCCATGGGTAGATTTGACAGTATCGAGAAGTTTTTGGGCAAGGAAGAGAGTTTTTCTCCACAGCAGATAGAAGCTGGTCTAGAGACAATGGATGATATTCCCACACGTCTTTCTGATGTGCATCCTGATGCCATGGCTAACGTTGAGCGGCTCCTTCAGGCAGAGGGAGGGGCTTCTTTTGTACAGCCACCTACAGGCGAAGAAGTGGGGACGGCTGGAGGAGCTTCCTTAGGAATGGGGGCTTCGGTTTCTCTTTCTGAAGAACTTTTGAAAGAACTGGCGGCTCTTGATGGGCCTCCGCCATCTCTTGATGAACTTGAGACGAGGTTTAGTTCTCTTCGAGACATTGTGAGTACCATGGAGGAGGAAGCCCCAGAAGAAAGCATCTCCCCATTTGGCGAGGAAATGGTTGAAGAGGAAAAACAAGTAGTTACCCCTGAAGAGATAAAACTCTCTGTTCCCGAAGGGGAAATTGATAGTGGACTTGCTGATCTTTTGGGCCAAATGAAAGTAGAACCTGAAGTTTCTCCTTCTGCCGCAGGTGGGTTGGAGGATTTGTTCTCTTCATTAGGTATCTCAGAGCCGGAGAAAGCGGCTGCAGAACCATCTATGCCCTTTGCCCCTGAGATGGGAGGGGAAACTGGGCCTTCACTGGAAGAGGCTTTTGCCCCGGAGACATCTTTTAGCCTGGAAACACCTACCGAAGAAGCGGAGATGCCTTCGTTAGAAGGCTTTGGGGAGATGGAAACCCCGGAGATGGAAACAGGGAAAGTGGAACCGTATGCTTTTCCTTCCTTCGACGAGACGCCAGTGGAACTGTCTACCCCAGAGATAGGACTTGAGGGATTTGGAGAACCAGAGACTCCTCCTCTTGAAATGGGGTGGGAGAGTGAAAAAGCGGCACCCTCCTTTGAAGGTGGTGAAGAGTGGGGTGAGATAGAGGTTCCAGAAGTGGAACCTTCTGCTGGTGGTGGCTTCTCTGCTTTTGGGGAAGAGCCTTCTTCTCAAGTTGAAACCTGGAAAGCCCCCTCCTTTGATTTTGAGGCGGAGGAACCGGCGGTTTCAGGAGGCGCCGAGAAGAGGGGGATGGCAGAGGCTACCTCTCAAGAGCTTCTCCTTGATCCGGAAAAAGCCATCAAAATCAGAGAGAGAATCAATCGTATTCGAAAACCAGAGGTGAGGCAACGTATCCGTGAAGCGATTGTCAAAGCTAGCCTTGCCGAGGATTTACTCAAAGAACTTATTCTCAAGCTTCTTCTCAATGAGGATGATGCTTCCCTCGAGGCCTTTGATAGAAGGTATCTTCAAAATGTTCGTGTAGAACCGAGAACCCCACCTTCTTTTGCTAAACCTACCCGCCAGGTGATTTATACCGAAGAGGCTATCAAGGCAGAACAACTCAATAAGCAACTTGGGAAAGTTGGTGGGCTCAGTCTTATTCTTCTTTTGGTTTCTGTGGCCCTTTCGGCCCTGATGTGGGTCGGGGTTATTCAACCATGGCTTGCTGGTCGAGAGTATGAGAAGGGTCTTGCCGCCATTGACAAGAAAGACTATGTTTATGCCGAGAAAAAATTTCAACGAGGAAAGGAAATCGGAGGCTTTAGTGTCAAGTGGCACAATATCTTTGCCAAAAAATATACAGAAGTGGGGCAATGGGACTTGGCAAGAGAAAAATACGAGGCGGTACTTCAGAGAAAACCATTGGAAAGAACTACGATTATGAACTATGCTGAATTTAACAAGCAACTCTATCCCCCTCGTTATGAGGAAGCGGTAGCCCTTTATACCCGTCTCTACAAACGAACTCCACGGGATTTTGCTATTGTGGACGCTTTAGGACAAACCTATGTCGAATGGGCAGAGCGCACGACAGATACCGTTGATCGTTTTGAGAGATTCAAAAAGGCAAATGACCTCTATGAAACCTATCTCATGAAAAAAAGCAAGGATGTGGCAGCCCACTTTCGTCTTCTTGACATAGCCGTGAGGGTGACCAATGAAACTCTCATCGATGGTCGATACAAAATTATTGAAAAACTCAACAAACGAGCCATCAATTTTCCAATCCTCACCCGGTTAGCGAGCTATTATATTGACAAGAGGCGTCTTTCTGATGCAAGAAAGGTCCTTGAGAAACTTATTCCTCTCATCAAGATCAAGATCCGTGAGAGTGATGGGGCTTATGTGCTTGATGAATCCATGGCAAAGTTTTCGAACCAGAAGCCTGTGTACGATGAGACCCTCTACCAGTATGGACGACTCCAGACGATCAATATGGACTTTGTGCGTGCTCTGTGGGCGCTTTCCAATGCGGTGGGGCTTAATCCGTCAAATGCCAAAGCCTATAACCTCATGGGAGAGATCTACTACACCACGGATGAGAGTCCCCAGGCCAAGCGGATGGCGATTGCTCTGTTTGAGGCGGCACAGCGGATAGCCCCTGCGTATTACAAGCCGTATGTCAATTTAGGCCATCTCTATTTTTACAATGACTTGGCGTTCAAGGATGAGGAAGCGGCTCTGTTTCGTGCGCTTGGGTATTATCAGGTGGCCTATCAGCTCTATCAGATGGGACAGGTCGATAAATTGTCGCCTGATCCAAAGCTTTTTTATAATCTTTCGTGGCTCTATTACAAATATGGAAACTATGAGGAGGCTCTCAAGGTTCTTTCAGAGATTTATACCACAGATCCCCTGAATCCCTATTATTCGTACGCTATCGGGAATGTCTATCAGAAGATGGGGATAGGGGACTTGGCCGAAGTGAATTACCTCAAGGCGATTGATTATTTCAAGGATATTGCCCGACGGATCAAGTATATCAATCCAGATTCCATCAGGCACAGGGAGGTATTTACGCAGCTTGCCCGCGCCTACAATAACTTAGGCGTGGTGTATTTTACCGCAGCCAAACAAAATCCAAAAATGGCTCAGGAATATGAAGCCAAAGCCCTTCTCTATTTTTATGAGGCCAAGAATATGGCAAATAAGGTAGGGCTTCTCTATCCCGAAGCCGAATACAATATCAAAGTTGTCCTCAATAAGGGCATTCGAGGGAGAATGGCCCGTCTTGATGAGACCCTTGTGAAACGTACCTCACTTCAACGGATATTAGAAGAATTGAAAAATGGCATGATCGATACCCTGTGAGAAGAAAGAAGAGAAAAATTTTGTATTTTGATAGGAAAAAAATTGACTTTTTTTTCTGTTATCTCTAAGATAAAAGAGAACAAGAAAAAACGTCTACTTGTCCTACCTTCAATGGGAACAAAAAGCCATCATGATAGAATCCCGGACAGGGAGAGGGAGAAAATCAGTTTTCAATAGGGGAAAGATACCACCATTTCTACTTGCTTCTCAGAACACAACATGTGTCAACGGTGGAGAAAAGACTTTTGTTTCTGAGGAGTAAAGAAGAGTTTTCAAGAGAATCTTCAAAGAAGATATATCTTTTCGGAGAATAAGAGACAAAACAGAAGGAGCGAGTATGCCAAGAAAAAAGATTGTGTTGAAGGTGAATGCTGAAGAGAATGTTTCCCAATCACCGGCGGAGGCTTCCCAGGAGACACCCCCTGAATCTCAGGCGGCTTCTCTTGAGAATGGCGGTCAGGAGGGTATGCAGGGTCTTCCTGAGACTCAGAAGCCAAGCTATAAACATCTTCTCTTTGCCAAGTATGTTCCTTCAAATAATCTTGAGGATGTGCTGAAACAAATTTTTACGGAAGATAGGTCTATTATTTTTCTCAATAAACTCAAACAGCTTTCTATTACAGAACTGGTGAAAGTTGCGGAGTATATGGAGATTGAAAACTACGAAGACATGCATACGCAGGAACTGATCTACCAGATTCTCCGTAAGCATGCGGATAAAAACGGCATTATTTATGGGGGAGGAACCCTTCAGATTATTGAGAAAGAGCGGGACAATACCTTTGGTTTTCTCCGTTCTCCCCGGTATTCTTATTATGCCAGTTCTGATGATATCTATGTTTCGGGGCATCAGCTTCATAACTTTCGTCTAAGGAATGGTGATACCATCGAGGGGCATATTCGTCCCCCCAAGAAGCCAGAAGAAGAGAAGTTTTTTGCCCTCATGCGGATTGAAAAGGTCAATGATCTTTCCCCTGAGGAAGCAAAGCGGCGGCCTCTTTTTGATAACCTTACGCCTTTGTTTCCCAACGAGCGTTTGAGACTTGAGACCACCCCAAATGAGATAGCGATGCGAATCATGGATCTTTTCACCCCTATTGGAAAGGGGCAGAGAGGGCTCATCGTTTCTCCACCAAAGGCGGGGAAGACTTCACTGCTTCAGAAAATAGCCAATAGTATTACCCAGAATCATCCTGAGGTGACGCTTATTATTTTCTTAGTGGATGAGCGTCCTGAGGAAGTGACAGAGATGCAGCGTTCAGTCAAGGCGGAGGTGATTAGTTCCACCTTTGATGAACCACCACAGAAGCATATTCAGGTGGCCAATATGGTCTTGGAAAAGGCGAAAAGACTTGTGGAATCAGGCCATGATGTGGTGATTCTTCTTGATTCTATCACCCGTCTTGCCCGTGCTTATAACCAGGTGGAGCCAGCCAGCGGAAAAATCCTCTCCGGTGGTATTGATGCCAATACCCTTTATAAGCCCAAAAAGTTTTTTGGAGCGGCGAGAAATATCGAAGAAGGGGGAAGCCTCACCATTTTAGCGACGGCGCTCATTGATACAGGGAGCAAGATGGATGAGGTGATTTATGAGGAGTTCAAGGGAACGGGTAATATGGAAATCCATCTTGATAGAAACCTTGCCAATATGCGTATCTTCCCGGCGATTGATCTCAAGCTCTCCGGTACCCGTCGAGAAGAGCTGCTTCTTGATCCTGTCACCCTTGAAAGGGTTCATATGCTTCGTCGGGCCTTTGCTGGTATGTCCAATGAGGATGTGATCGAGAAATTGTCAGCCGCCCTTCGAAAGGCTACCACCAATGAAGAGTTTATCCAGAATCTTCAGGTGTATGCCAATCTGAATGGGAAAAGTTAATCTTTTTCTGGAAAAGAGGACCGAAGGATGGAGCCAAGACACCGCTCTGTGGTCGTTGTCGGAGGAGGAATAGCGGGGATAGAAGCCGCACGAAAACTTGCGGAGCTCCATCAATCTCCCCTTCTGGTTGTGCCCTCTGAGGAGGCATTGGGTGGAAAGGCTTTGAGGCAGGGGGTGTTGGCGCTTCGGTTTCTGATGGAGGAGAATCGTCTTCTCAGGGAGAAAAATCCTTTAGAGCGTTATCGTGAATTGAGACAGAGGCTTGTTAACTTCTGGAACTTCTGGAGACAGTCGATCAAGGAAGAGCTTCTTCGGCTTGGAGTGGAAATCGTGTACGGGAGAGCGGTCTTTACTTCTCCCTTTCTTTTTTCTGTTGATGGGGTGTCCTATGAGACAGAGAGGGTGATAGTAGCGACGGGGAGTCAATGGGAGGTACCGGATACCGCTGGTGATTCCTTTGAGATGTGGACAGAATGGGAAAATCTTCCTTCTTCTCTTCTTGTTTTTGGGGAGGGGAGGGAGGCCTGTGAGGTGGCGTATCTTTTTGCTTCGTTAGGGAGTGAAGTGAGTTTAGTAACATCAACGGGGGTGATTCTCCAGGGAAAGGGGGAACGCTTTCGTCAGGTGGGGGAGCATCTTCTGAGAAGGGCAGGGGTCAAGATTATCGAAGGGTGTACCCTCTCAAAAATAGAGAGGGACGGAAGCCTCTGGAAAGCCTCTCTTCAGGACAGTTGGGGAAACGAAATCACCCTCTCTGGAGAAAAGGTGTGTTTTCTCTCAAGGAGAAGAAGTACACTTCCTTTTTCTCTCGAAAAAGATGTGACTACGGGGAAGGTTCAGGTAAATGAGAGGTATGAGGCAAAGGTAAAAGGAGTCTTTGCCATTGGGGATATAATTCACCCCGGGTGTGAGGCTCAGGTCGCCAAACGAGAGGGGATTTTGGTGGCAGAGAATGTCTTTTTGGATATGGTTCCTCCTCTGGTCTCTTCTGTGCAACTCCACAAGGACAGGATTGACTATCGTCTTGTGCCGGAGGTGCTCTTTCTTGATTATCCTTTGGCGAGGGTCGGAATGACGGTGGAGGAAGCGAAGATGAGGTTTCAACCGTATGAGATCCAGCTTGTGGAAAGAGAGTGGCCTTTTTTAGAGGGGCAGGAGAAACAAAGAAAGGTTATTGTGTCGGTTTTGCTTCACAAGGTGAAACAACATATCCTTGGGGCTGTGGTATACGGGCCATGTGCCGAATCTTTGGTGAATCTTTTTTCTTTGGCCATGGCTCAGGGAGTGCGGTTTCATGAGATAGGAGAGGTGATGTATATAGCCGGAACCATGGAAGATTTTGTAGGAAGATTTGCCCTTGAGATTTAGGTGAAAAAGGAGGGAGAATATGAGTAAACAGGTAGATAGGCTCATGGATTTTTTGCAAAAGAGTCGGTCTCTTGTGGTGATTACCGGGGCGGGGATATCGACCAAGGCAGGGATTCCCGATTTTCGGTCCTCTTCGGGGATTTACCGACAGGGAGGGGTCAATGAAACCCTTTTTCATATCGACTATTTTCGAGATCACCCGGATGAGTTTTATAAAACCTTTGGTCCTCTCTATGAGCAAATCACTTCAGCCCAACCAACCTATGCTCATCGCTTTTTGAAACGGTTGGAGGAATTGGGCCGACTCAAAATGATCATCACCCAGAATATAGATGGTCTTCATCACAAGGCTGGTTCGGCCAATGTGATTGAGATTCATGGGCATCTTCGGCAATGGGATTGTCTTTCGTGCAGGGCTTCGTATGGGACGGAAGGATGGATTGATGAGAAGGTCAAAAAGGGGGAAACACCTCTTTGTCAGGGATGTGGTGGGATTTTGAAGCCCCATGTAGTTTTCTTTGGGGAGTATGTCATGGGGCTGGAAAAAGCCATGCAATTTGTTCAGACGGCAGATCTCTTAATGGTGCTTGGAAGTTCTCTTGTGGTGTATCCCGTGGCCGGGCTTCCGGGCTATAGGGATGAGAATGCCCATTTTGTTATTCTGAATAAAGAAGCCACTCCCCTTGACGATGAAGCGGATGTGGTTATCCATGAGGATATTGATGAGACCCTGCAAAAACTTGGTTTTTTGTGATGGGGTAAAGAAACAAGCAAGTGCAAAAAGTGCTCAGGAAAGGGTAAAGCATCCCCCTATTTGGTCTTTGTATGAAGAGATTTCTTGTGTGAGTAGGTAAAAAGGCTGCTTTTTCGTGAATGGCGAAAAAAGACAAAAATTGCATTTTTTTGGCCTTGCCGTTATACTTAACAGATGAATCTTTTATCCACACAAGGAGAACCTGTCTATGAAAAAGTCTCGTTCGATTGGTATTTGTCTTGGGGCTTCTACCATCAGTGTGGTAGAGCTCGATGTCTCTCATGACCCAAAGGTTGTTCGTTTTGAAAGGCTTGCTCACGAAGGAGATCCTAAATCTAAACTCAAAGAGATTCTCACCCGTTTTCCCCTTGATAACGCCTATGTGGCTCTGACGGGGCGTAAATTCCGGCGTATCACAACGCTTCCATCCATCACGGAACCTGAGGCCACTGAAATAGCGTATAGGTATCTTGTGAAAAAGCATGGAAACAGGCACTATGATGCCATTGTTTCAGCGGGTGGGGAAACCTTTATGGTCTATGGTCTTGACCAGAAGGGGCGTATTTCCAGCATTAGCTCTGGAAACAAATGTGCTTCCGGAACAGGAGAGTTTTTTCTTCAGCAGATTCGTCGTATGAATCTCTCTGTCGAAGAGGCCATTCGCTATGCTCGTGAGTCAAAACACCCCCATAATCTCTCCAGCCGTTGTTCAGTGTTTGCGAAGTCCGACTGTACGCATGCGCTCAATATAGGGGTTCCTATTCCTGATGTGGCGGCGGGGCTTTCCCGTATGATGGCCAAGAAGATTGAGGAACTTTTAGTGAAAATTAACGCCAAAAGGGCTATTATTGTAGGGGGAACGGCGCAGAATGCAGTGATGATTGAGGTGCTTCGGGAGGGATATGAGGAGATTTATGTTCCTGAAGAAGCCCCGTATTTTGAGGCTTATGGGGCTGCGCTGTGGGCATGGGAAAACCAGGCTACCTTTCAGGAGGGGACAGACCACATTTTCAAGGAACATCATTCCTCGTTTACCTTTTTGAGTCCCCTTTCTGATTATCAGGACATGGTGGAATTCAAAACCATGGAACGTGGGGTAGCCGAGGAGGGGGATGAGTGTATTTTGGGGCTTGATGTGGGTTCCACTACCACCAAAGCGGTGCTTCTCCGAACAAAAGATGATAAAATTTTAGCCTCTGTTTATCTCAGAACTAATGGAAACCCTATTGAAGCCTCCAGAAATTGTTATCGAGGGCTTTCTCAGCAACTAGGTGGGAAAAGAGTGAAGATTATTGGGCTTGGGGTTACCGGAAGCGGGCGTCATATTGCAGGCCTTCATGCAGAGACCGATGGCATTATCAACGAGATTATTGCGCATGCTCGAGCAGCAGCTCATTTTGACCCTGAGGTGGATACCATCTTTGAGATTGGGGGTCAGGATGCCAAATATACCTATCTTGTCAATGGTGTGGCTTCTGACTACGCGATGAATGAGGCCTGTTCGGCAGGAACGGGAAGTTTTCTTGAAGAATCGGCGTATGAATCCATGGGGGTAAGAACCGAGGAGATTGCGGATATTGCTCTCAAATCAAAACGTCCGCCTAACTTTTCCGATCAGTGTGCTGCTTTTATTTCTTCTGATATCAAGATAGCCACTCAAGAGGGTATTGCGAAAGAAGATATTATTGCTGGTCTGGTGTATTCTATTTGTATGAATTATGTGAACCGTGTAAAAGGGGCCCGTCAGGTTGGGAACAAAATCTTTATGCAGGGAGGGGTGTGTTATAACCGGGCGGTACCCCTTGCGATGGCAAGCCTTACTGGGAAGAAGATTATTGTTCCCCCTGAACCAGGACTTATGGGGGCGTATGGGGTAGCCCTCGAGATCAAAGAAATGCTCTCTATGGGCTTTTTGAAGCCTTCTTCGTATGACCTTAATGATCTTGCTTCTCGTGAGATAGAGTATGGGAAAAGTTTTATCTGTCAGGGGAAACCGGAGAATTGTGACCGCAAATGTGAGATTGCTATGATCAAGGTGAAGGGCAAGATGTTTCCCTTTGGTGGAGCATGTAATAAATACTATAACCAGATTCATCATATTCAGGTGGATACGAAGTCCTATGATTATGTATTGAAACGTCGTGAGCTTCTTTTCAAAACCTTTTGTGAACCCAAAAACCTTCCGGAGAATGCGCCTGTTGTTGGTATCAATAAATCCTTTCATACGCATACCCTGTATCCCTTCTATTATAACTTTTTCACTGAACTTGGATGCAAGGTGATATTGCCAGAGGAGGTGAGGCAGAGTGGTATTGATAAAGGAATGACAAGTTTTTGTCTTTCGGGTCAGATTGCTCTCGGGATGTTTGAGGATTTGCTTGAGAAAAAGCCTGACTATATCTTTTCTCCCCAGATTATGGAAATGCATGTGACAGAACAACCAGAATATCGCAAGGAATACCAGACGGTCTGTATGTTTGTGCAGGGAGAACCTTATTATCAGCAGGCGACATTTTTGAAGGATCATCCCAATCCTCCAAAGATGCTTACTCCTGTGTTGAATTTCATGCGTGGGTTTCATACAGAAGAGGAACAGTTTGTGAAACTGGCTCAGGAGATGGGATTTTCGGCGGCTGATGGCAAACGTGCTCATCGTGTAGCCTACGAAAAGCAGAAAGCCTTTTTCCAGGCGATGAAAGAAGAAGGAAGAAAAGTGCTCAAGGAACTGGAGAAGGATCCCAGTAAAATAGCCATTGTTCTTTTTGGCCATCCCTATAATGCCTTTGCTGAAGAGGCGAACAAAGGTATTCCTTTCAAATTTGCTTCTCGTGGTATTTATATTCTGCCGTATGATTTTCTTGAGTATGAGAAAGAAGAAAACTATCGCAATACCTACTGGGAAATGGGCCAGCGAATCATCCGTGCCGCAAGGATTGTGAAAAATCATCCACAACTTTTTGGGGTGTATTTTACCAATTTTCTTTGCGCTATTGATTCGATGATGGTGACTCATTTTCGTGATCTGATGGGAACCAAACCGTCCCTGACCCTTGAGGTGGATACGCATACCGCTGATGCCGGCGTAAATACCCGTGTGGAGGCCTTTCTTGATGTGGTAAGAAACTATATGAAACTCCGGGACAAAATCATTGATGCTGAGCCTGTTTTCCGTCGTGCCGAAACCCGCATCAATGAATGGGGACATGTGGAGTATGTGGATTCTGCGGGAGAGGTGCTTCCTTATAGGCATCCTTCTATCAAGGCGGTGGTTCCTTCTATGGGAGAGAGTTTTGCTGCTGGAGCGGCGGCCGCCCTGCGGCGGGTGGGATGGAATGCTGAACCGCTTCCTGTGTGTGATAGAGAAGCCCTGAACTTGGGTCGGTCGGTGACCACAAGCAAGGAATGTCTCCCCATCATCAACATCCTTGGAGAGGTGCTTAAATATATTAAGTATCGAGAAAATCCTGAAGAGAGGCTAGTGGTCTTTATTGTAGAGGCTGGAGGATGCTGTCGGGTGGGACAATACAAGACCCTTCTTGAGAGAATGATTGACAAGCTTCAGCTTCGCAACGTGGCGGTTCTTGGTCTCAGTAATGATAACGGGTATGCCGGGCTTGGTATTCCATTCCGTTTGCATATTGCAAGAGCAGTCTATCTCATGGATGTGATGGATGATATCAAGGCGGCCATCAAGGCGATGGCTGTTGACAAAACATCAGCCCTCAAGATCTATCAGGAAGAGTTTGAGAAGCTGATAGCGGTGATTGATGGCTCAAGGAAGCGTTCTTTCTATGGGCAACTCAAAGAGAGTGCAAAAAGGCTCTCAGAGATAAAGCTGGTTCGTCCTATTACCGAGGCGAAATATATTGGGGTGGTGGGGGAGATTTTTGTTCGCCGGGATCACTTCTCCCTGATGGGGATTCCTGAGAAGCTTGCTGAACATGGGTTTGTGATGCTTGATGCGCCGGTCACCGAATGGGTGAGATATACGGATTTTCTCCGGGACATCAACATGTTTGAACTCAAGACCAATCTTGTAGGACGGATAGAAGCGGCCATTAGTGATTATGTGCAGGATTATCATGAACGGCGGATCAAAAAGATTTTAGCGAAAACAGGGCTCTATGAGTATGAACTCATCAATATCCGGGAGTATATGAAGCGTTCGCAGCATTTCTTCCGCTGGGAACTCACAGGAGAACCTGGACTTTCTTCGGGAGCCGCCCTGGCCAAACTGGTGGATAAGTATTGTGGGGTTATCAACGTGGGGCCGTTTGGATGTATGAATTCCCGTATGACGGAGGCTGTGGCTACGAGAGAGATGTCGGTAGAGGGTAAACGAGAAGCTGAATGGCGAGCAGGCAATAAAGAGGATTATGAAGACCTGGCTGAATATATGGACAAGCTTCCTTTTCTCAGTATTGAGCTTGATGGAAATCCCTTTTCGCAGATTATTGAGGCCCGATTTGAAACCTTCCTTTTGCAGGCGGAACGTCTCTACCAGTGGATGCAGGAACGCAAAAAAAGAAAACAAGAACAAGGGAAAAAGAAGTCATAAGGAGACTTCTAAAAGGGTGCCATGGGCGATGGGAGAGTGGGCTAAAAGAGAATAAGAGAGGGTGGTGTGGATTTTTGCCTGCAGACTATTGACAAAAAAAAATTTTACGGTAAAATATAAAGAAGATGGGAATTTGTGAAGTGATTTTGAATGATTATACAAAAAGGAGGTTCCAATGAAACAGTGGAAATGGGCTGTACTGGGTCTCGCTGTCATGGGGCTTTTCTTGTCCAGTTGTGGGAAGAAGGGCGAGGGAGACACCAGTCTCAAGCTCAAGGAAACCGGTGACGTCGTGCTTACTTTTGCTATGTGGGGCACCCCTGAAGAGAAGCTTGCTGTGTACAAGGTGCTTCAGGAGTTCCAGAAGAAGCACCCCAATATTGGGCTCAAGGTGATCCATACCGACTCTCTCTCTTTTGGAGACAAACTCCAGACCATGTATGCTGGTGGAACGCCACCTGATGTGCATTATCTCCATGTGGAGAGTTTCTATGATTATGCCAGCAAAGGGCTTCTCTATCCTCTTGATGAGTTTGTGAGCGACCCCGAATTCCAGTTTGAAGATTTTTATCCTTCTCTTGTGGATGCGTTCCGCTTTGGTGGAGAACTCTATGGTATTCCCAAGGACTGGACAACCTTTGCTATTTACTACAATATGGATATGTTTGACAAAGAAGGGGTGGCTTATCCCAATGAAAAGTGGACATGGGATGATCTGATCAAGGCTGCTCAGAAGCTCACCAAGGATTCCAATGGTGATGGTGTGCCTGATCAGTATGGTTGGCTCAATGAAACCTGGGCAAACTGGTATTATAACTTTATCCTCCAGAATGGTGGAGAGATCTTTGATGCGAAAGGAAACTGGGTGTTGGCTGATCCCAAGTATCTCAATGCCAATGCTGAGGCTATTCAGTTTGTGGCTGATACCATGAACAAGTACAAAGTGGCTCCTTCGGTAACGGCTTCTCGTGAACTTGGTGGTGATGCCAGCTTTGTAGCAGGCCAGACGGCTATGTGTATGTATGGTCGCTGGGTGCAGCTCCGCTTCAAGAATATTGACAAGTTCAAATGGAATCTTGCTCAGCTTCCTCGCAAGAAGAACAAGGTTTCTGTCGTGGTGACGGTGTCTCTTTCTATCAATGCCAATACCAAGCATCCCAAAGAGGCTTGGGAACTCGTGAAGTTCCTCACCAGTTATGAGGGGCAGGTGTTTACCGCAGAGGGTGGCCTTGCTGTGCCAAGCCGCAAGTCTTTAGTGGCTTCCGATTCCTATCTCAAGTCCAAAGAAGTGCTGGTCAATCAGCCTCATTTGGCAAGAAACAAGCCGGAAGAGGATCCATTTATTGCTCAGCTTCCTGGGGCTAAACTTCCTCCTCTGGTTCCCAGCTGGATTGAGGTTCGTCAGAAACTTGATGAACAGCTTGAGGATGTATTCTTTGGCCGCAAGGATGCCAAGTCTGTGATTTTGGCTCTTGATTCGATTGTGAAGGATATCATGGCTCTCAAGAGTCAGGCTGCGGTCTCTGGTAGCGAAGAATAAAAAGAAAGTCTTTTCTCGAGGCTGTCCGGTTATACCGGACAGCCTTTTTTTATGCAAAGAAGAAAGGAAAGAGGTATAATTTATTATAGACAAGAGACCTTTGCACGAATGTGCGAAGGTCTCAAAAAAGTAATAAAAAAATAAAAATAGTATAAAAATATTCCTTATCATAATAAATAATTCTACTTTTTTGAATAAAAAAAGACAAATAGGCCCTTGGAAACAGAAAAAGCGGGGGAGAGGAGCGTAGCCCCTGACCCAAACAGGGGAAGAAAACACCCGTGCAAGGGTCTCGACAAAGAAATAGAGGCTATCCCCTTTCCTCAAAGGAAAGGGCTTTTTCTCCCATTCCCTATGGAGAGTTCTTCACGTTCTTTTTTTGTTGCCTATGATGATGAGTGAAAAATGCCCAGAGGTAAACTACCTGAGAGATGGCTAAAAGAAGGCCTTGAAGAGGTTTTTTTATACCCTTTGCCTGACCGGAGAAAGGCCATACGAAAAGAAGAAAGAAATAGTACATGAACCACGGAAGCGATAACCATGGGTTTAGCCATACCGAGAGGACGAGAAGAAGCCAGAGGGACAAAAAACCAGAAAAGAGAATATACCATGCCAGAAGTCCCTCTTTCTGGCGGGAACGAATCATCGCTTGATGAATAAGCCAGAAAAGAAAATCTCGTGTTTTCTGAGGAAAATAGCCAAACATCACAATATCTGGCGAATAGAGAAGGGATTTGCCTATTTTTTTACAGGTGAGGGAGAGCTGATGTTCGAGTTTTTCGTGGTTGTGGGAAGGGAGAGAAAACCAGGCTTCGAGGACTTCTTTTTTTACCATGCATCCTTCGAGGCCAAGTTCTTCCACCGTTTTCTGAACCCCATGTTTATACCTGTACGCAAGGGGACCATTGAGAAAAACACTTCTTGTGATGTGATAAAAAAACCTCCCGCTTTGGGTTTCATCAGGGGCAGGCATCACGAAGCCTCCTACCATTCCCACCTCAGAAAGGGAAAGAAGTCGTCCACTATTCAAAAAGATCTTCTGATCAGGGGAAAAAAGAAGGGTTCCTAAAAGATAACCATCTCTTGAATTTTCTATGACTTCTTTATGGTGGAAAAGCCTTTCAGCGTAAGAAGGTTCTGTAGCCTTTTTCCACTGAAGGAGGGGGTGGGTGAAAGGAGGCTCTACGGGACCTAAGACGATCACCTCATACTTTCCATAAGGCAGGGCAAGATACCGGCGAAGGTTGGTTACCTCATGGGTATCCATGGTGTCTGAAAAGAGAATAACCCGCCAGTGATAGTGGAGGGGTTGACCAAGTTTTCTTCTATAATAACGAAGGATATGAAAACGATACACCACCGCCAAGGTATCAAAGAAGATGTTCCAGATGGTCTTGAGACGTATGTTTCCTATACCTCCCCGACTAAAGTGAAGCGTAACAGGGGCGGGAATAATCCGAAACCCCTCAGCAATAATGACCACAAGGAGTTCAATGTCAAAGGCAAAACGTTTCACAAGGGTTTTGGGGAGGGAGGCTTCGAGGGCTTCCCTTCGGAAAAGTTTGATGCCTGTTTGGGTATCCATGATGGGAAGATGAAAGAGGAGTCGTATGAAAAAATAGTAGCCTCTACTAAGGATTCGTCGAATAGTAGGATAGTTTACTTCAGATTCAGGGTGGAGTTTACTCCCGATGACGACATCAGCCTGCTCTTGAAAAAGACGGGTCACAAACTGAGGGATATGCCAGGGAGAGAGTTCAAGGTCAGCATCAAGAAAAAGCACATATTCCCCATGAGAAAACTCATACCCTGTTTTGAGAGCCCACCCCTTGCCAAAGTTGGTTTCATTACGGATGGGAATAACCCGTTTTTCACCTTCAAAGGCTTTGACAAGTTTCTGATAGCCATCATCAGAAGATCCGTCATCTACCGCCACAATTTCCACCTGAATACCCATTTCCTCACAGGCTTTGAGAACCTGCTGGACGTTGGAAACAATGACCTCTCCTTCATTGTAAAAGGGCATAATGATAGACAAAAGTTGCCCATCGAGAAGATGGGCAACGGGAATCTTTTCTGTAGGACGCATTATCCTTTGACCCTTTTTCGACGGTTATAGATCACTACCACCCCTGTGACGATATAGCCAATTACCAGAAGAATAGCAAGAGAAATAAGGATCGCCTGGTCGGTAGAAGAGAGATTGTATTCAGCAATGAGAGGTGCCTTTGGTCTTAAGGTAATCTTTCGCTCACGTTTGACAAGGAAGTTCACCGCATTGAGCAGGAGATCCTTGTTTGCCCACTGCGCGAGGTAGGCGTTATTGGCCATGTCGGCATCACCAAAAACCACGAGCCGTGATTCAACCGTGTTGGTGATAGCCCCATCAAGGGAACGGAATATCTGAAGTTTTTTCCGGACAACAGCAAAACCTAAGGGGAGAGGACCTTCCCAGTCTTCTTTATCTTTGATGGCCTTGCGTTTTCGGATGGATTCAAGCGAGCGCTCGGCATAAGAGGTTTTAGAGCTGAGGAGAAGAGGGGTTATTTCAAGAGAAATGTTTCCGATGTTTGTTTCTTTCACAGAAACAAGTCCCATGGCAGCTCCAACAACCACAGGCAATTTTCTCCTGAGAAGTGGATCGGTAATCTGATGAGGGATTAAACGAGGAGAGAAAACGGTGTTTCCCAACTGGGGGATATAGTTTTCCTCTTCAATGACAATGTTGGGTTCAAAAAACACCCCAAATTCCTTGAGAATATCGTTCAAGAGGTAGGTGGTATCATGTTCGACGAAGACAAGAAGGTTCCCTCCTCTATCCACATAGTCTTTGATGGTATCAAGTTCGGCTACCGAGAAGGCATGGGTAGGACGTCCAATGATTAGAAGAGAAGTGTGTTGAGGAATTTCGACAAACTTGGTGAGGTCGAGACTTTTCCACTCAATCATGTCCTGGGAAAGTGCCGTGAAGAAATCACTATACCCTTGATAGGAAGTGGTATTTGCGGAAAACTCCCCATGACCGGCTAAGACATAGGCTTTTCTCACATCACTATCGAGAAGACTCTTGATAGCCGAGGTGAAAGCCTCCTCGCCACGATAGTTCATACGACCGGTTTGAGCATCCTGGTCCATAACCGCTCGGATACTTACCGCTACCCTGTTTCCTCCAAACTCAAAAATGGTGCTGATTTCTTCGGTGAGTTTATATTCCGAGGCGAGAACAGGGTTTTTGATGGGATCGACAAACTGAAGAGAGATATATTTACTTTTGGCTTTGTAGGTCTTAAGAAGGTTTTCCTGATACTCTATCGCTGGTCCACTTGCCGCATCCGGTCGAAAAGAGATAATTTTCAACTCATTGGTGAGAGATTTCAGAAGAGAGGTGGTTTCTGGGGAGAGACGATAGAGCCCCTGAGCCGTGAGATCCAAGCGAGATTGATTCTGGTTGACAACAAGATACAATAGCACCATAACTCCCATAACAAAGGCAAACTCCACCCCTTTCTGAAGCCCCGTGATGGTACGGCTTTTTTTCAGCCAGGCTATCCAGAGGTCCTTGAAGAGAAAGAGGGCCGTGAGGGCAAGCAAAACTTCTGTGATGACAAATATTGAAAAAATCAAGCTTTTTGTTCCCCAGAGAATCCAGACAAGCCAGTGAGAGACGAGAAGAACAAGAGCGATACTTCCTATAACGAGAGAAAGCTTCTTCATATGATGTGCTCCTTATTTCCAGATTCGAGAGGAGAGTCTCCATTCCGTGAGATACAGCCACAAAAAGGTTCCTAACACAAAGTAGAGAAAGTCCACCCACCGGATAACTCCCTGAGCAAATTGCTGGTAGTGGGTATAGTACGAAAGTTCCTTGAAAATAGCGGAAACTACCTCTTGAGAAACCATAGCAAGGGACGAAAAACTCACCAAAATTACAAAGAAACCAAAAGACAGAAGTCCAGCAATCACCAAATTCTGGGTGAGGCTTGAGGCAAAAATACCAAGGGCAACGAAAAAGGCAACCGACAAAAGCATTCCCACATAACTGGAGAGGACCATTCCCCATTCCACAGGGGCATAAAAACTCAGGGCAAGAGGATAGACAAGAAGGAGGGTCACAGCAATAGCGGTAAACACAAAACTCGCAAGGAATTTCCCGACCACCACCTCCCAGGAGAAGAGAGGAGAGGTGAAGAGAAGCTCCATGGTGCCATAACGATATTCTTCGGCGATGGTCCGTAGCGTAAGAAAGGGAATCACAAAAAGAATAGTGGTGTTCATCACAGAGAAAAAGCCGGTAAAAGAACTAATGCCAACGGGCGTGGCGTAGGACATGATAAAGAAGATACCCGCAATAAGGAGATAGAGAGACAAAATCCCATACCCCAGGATAGAGGAAAAATAGACTTTGAGTTCCTTCTGAAATACGCTCCACATAGGTTTCTCCTATTTGACCAGTTTGAGGAAGACACTTTCAAGGTCTTCGATATTCTGAGAGAGTCCTACTAAACCAAGACCACCCTGAACTACCCGGGTGGCAACCTCTTCCCGGCAATCACGGGTGCTGGTGAGGATAGCCCCGTTCTCTGTGGGTTTTACCTCAACAATACCCTCTATTCCCGCAAGGATATCAGGGATTTTGTGGCTTTCTCTTTTCACTTCTATGGTGATATGGAATTGTTCTTTGAGGCCCTGTTTGAGTTTATCAATGGATTCGCTTGCCATAATACGTCCATTGTGAATAATGATAGCCTCTTCACAGATTTCTTCTGCTTCAGCAAGGATGTGCGTGGAAAGCATCACAGTTCGCCCTTCTTCTTTCGCCAGTTGTTTGATGAGGTTTCGGATTTCGATGACCTGGAGAGGATCAAGTCCCACCGTGGGTTCATCAAGGATAAGAAGAGAGGGTTGATTGACCACCGCTCCTGCAATGCCCACTCTCTGCTTGAGTCCTTTGGAAAGCTGGGCAATAAGGGTATGCCGGCGTTCCTGGAGATTGGTTTTTTCAATGGCTTCGTCAATGGCCGCCGCTTTTTTCTCTGGAGGAACCTGCTTGATGTTAGCCACAAACTCTAAGTATTCATAGACAGTGAGTTCTGGGTAGAGGGGAGGGTTTTCAGGGAGATAGCCAATCTTCTGTTTGCACACTTCTGCTTCCTCAAAGACGTCCATTCCTTCTAAGAGAATGGATCCACTGGTGGGAGGCATATAGCCTGTGATCATACGCATGGTGGTTGTTTTTCCGGCACCGTTGGGGCCAAGGAAGGCCACGATGGAACCCTTCTTTACTGAAAAGGAGATATCAGACACAGCCTCAAACTGGCCGTAGCGTTTGGTAACATGACGAACTTCAAGCATAGGATCTCCTTGTATGGAGAATTTTTGTGGTTTTCAAGGGTATATTATAGCACTTTTGTGGAAATGATGCAAAAAAGTGGATGGTGGGGCTATTATTTCCTAATTTAAGAAAAGAAAAGGGATGATATGAGGAAAATCCTTTTTGTTTCTAAAGATATCTCCTTTTTTCAAATGAAGTGTTGTTATTTCTTTTTATTTCAATGGCTTGTTAGATACTTTTTTGAACAAAGGAGAGAGCAAAAAGAGGTCCTGAAATGAAGAAAACCTTTTTTGTTTTTCCCCAAATGAAACAAGAGAAAAGAGCACCAGAGAATCATTGTGCAAAATGCATTTTTACGAAGGGCATAATGTGAAACTCTTATGCAATGGGTTTATTTTTTATTGCCTTTTCGTTTTTCTTTTGGAAAAATGTATTTCTATATGTATTCTTAAAATATTTTATATCTGAAATATTCATATTTTTTGGCATATTTCT
The DNA here is from genome assembly GCF_025266855.1 of Longinema margulisiae. Taxonomy (GTDB): domain Bacteria; phylum Spirochaetota; class Brevinematia; order Brevinematales; family Thermospiraceae; genus Thermospira. The sequence goes on along the minus strand of NZ_CP053071.1, from coordinate 209,060 downwards.
TGCAATATTCTTGAAATTGCTGAAAAGGAGGTCGGTATGAAAAACCGATGGCTGGTGGGATTAGGTATGAGTGTTTTTCTGATGGCCTGTCAATTGACAGCGCCAGAGGTGCAGCAGGCAAATGAGGAGGCAAAGAAGGCGCCTTCTATTGCTTATGCGACTTTTTCTTCGAGTTATTCTGTGGTGAGAGTAACGGGGAGTGTGGCTGAACTCTCCAACTGGTCGGCTTCTACGGCGCCGGCTCTTTCTCTTATCTCCAATGGGGTCTGGCAGGGGATTGTGTATCTCAAGGCTGGTTCTGTGTCGTACAAGTTGGCGATGAATAATGCGTGGGATATCAATCGTGGGCTTGGTTCTTCGAGTGGGACATCTCTTCCCCAGACGGTGACTTCTCTTGCTCAGGGTGGGGGAAATATTACCCTTTCTGTGCCTTCCAATGGCTATTATACGTTTACCTACTACGAGGGACAGGAGAAACTCACGGTAACGGTGACGACTTCAACAGGACCAGTGTCAAAATACACTGTTGTGAGGGTACCGGGAAGCACGGCAGATTTAGGAAGCTGGTCAGCAACGGCGGCCCCAGCCTTGACGCTTGTGTCCAATTATGTATGGCGTGGAGAGATTACTTTGTCGGCTGGTTCTGTGTCGTACAAGTTGGCGATGAATAATGCGTGGGATATCAATCGTGGGCTTGGTTCTTCGAGTGGGACATCTCTTCCCCAGACGGTGACTTCTCTTGCTCAGGGGGGAGGAAATATTACCCTTTCTATTCCGGCTAACGGCAAATATGAATTTATTTACTATGAAAATGAAGAGAAACTGGTGGTCAGATCGCTTTCTGTGGTTACCAATACCAATAGTATCAAAGTCCACTATTTTCGCACTAGCTGGACAACAGTGAATATTCATTACAACAATGGATTGGGATGGACCGCTGTTCCTGGACAGGTGATGACGGCTGAAGGCGGTTCCTGGTATGTAAAGGAAATTCCTATGTACTCCAATGTCCTCACTTTTGTTTTCAACAATGGGAGCGGGATATGGGACAATAACAACAATATGGATTACCGAACCTCTGACAGGGAAATCTGGGTATCCAACGGGATGATCACCACCAATAATCCGAATGGACCTGATACCACACCACCGGTGGTCACTATTACTTCCCCGACCAATAATTCCAGTGCCAAAACGCCTACGATTACCATTCAGGGGACGGTGTGGGATAACAAGGGAGTGGCCGGTGTCTATGTCAAGACCAATAATGGCAATTTTGTTTTGGTGGATGCCAATAGTTCCAACTGGAGTGTTATCTATGACCTGCCTGAGGGTACAAACAGAGTCTATGTCTATGCAAAGGACACCTCGGGGCTTTCTTCGACTACCAATTCGGTTATCTTCCGTATGGTTCGTATTCCTATTCCTGTGCTGACCGCTTCTCCTACCAGTGGAACCACATCCACAACCTTCTTTTTCAATGCGTCCAACTCCTATGATGAGAAGGATAGCCTTTCTGCCCTTCGTTTTCGCTGGGACACCGATGGGAATGGAACATGGGATACCGCCTTTTCTGCTACGGCGGCTATTTCCCTCACCTTTAGTACAGCGGGAACAAAGACGGTACGTGTTCAGGTGAGTAATACCGCGGGTAATACGGCTGAGGACAGTGTGAATGTGGTGGTGGGAAGCCAGCCTACAGGTGTGGATTTTCGAGAGGAGACGATTTACTTTGTGATTACCACTCGTTTCTATGATGGTGATCCCAACAACAACTATTATAACCGGGATCGTATCAAGGTAGGAGATCCTCAGTGGAGAGGAGACTTCAAGGGGCTCATTGAGAAGTTAGATTATATCAAAGACCTTGGTTTCACTGCTATATGGATTACGCCACCATTTGAAAACAGAAGTGGTCTTGACTATCATGGATATCATATTTATGACTGGACAAAGGTGGATCCTCGTCTTGAATCTCCAGGGGCTACTTTCCAGGATCTCATCAATGCCGCTCATGCCAAAGGACTCAAGATAGTGATGGATGTGGTGGTCAATCACTCCTCAAGCTATGGAATTCGTGGGAAGGTTTGGCTCTCTCGTTATCCTATCAAATACTTCCGACCTCAGGGAACGCCGGTGAGTTCCACTAACTGGGCAAACTGGCCATACCTCTACAATCTTGGCGACTACAAACATCCTTATCGGGAGGACAATGATAACCCCATCGCTCCCTCCTGGTTCAAAGCCTACCAGACAAGCGATCCTTACGGAACCAATGTGATCTATGACCAGTCCACAGGGGCTCCATTGAACATCAATGATGGGGGAAAATTCTTTGGTACCTTCTATCCACTAACGGGTACTACCGTGGCCGGTACAACTATCAATGACTGGTACCATCAGGCGGGTTATGTGCAGGGTGGTGATTGGGAGAATCCTGAAAGGCTCTGGGTCACCAGTATGGCCGGGGATTGTATTGACCTCAATACCGAAAGTGAAGTGGTACGGAACTACATCAATGAAGCCATCTATCGTTATCTTGATATGGGGGTTGATGCAATTCGCCTTGATACCGTGAAACACGTGGAACGGAATAGCCTTCTTTCTGGCTTTGTCAATCGCTGGAAGGCCAGAAAGCCATCTCTCTTTGTGTTTGGAGAAAACCTCGTCAAGGGAACAGGGTGGGGAAATCTTGGAGGGGATAATGCTCCCTCAAGACTTCGTCCGTGGTGGTATACCCGTCTTGGGAATGACGAAAACAACCCCAATTCAGGTGGGGACTCTGGCTTCTCTGTTCTTGATTTCTCTCTTTTCTCCACTTTCAGAGATAATGTTAGCAAAGGTTCCTTCAGCGGGATTGGTGGTATTCTTGCCATGGACTGGGTCTATGGGGATGCCACAAAACTGGTGACCTTTTTGCAGAACCACGATGTAGGACCGGATAATGATTTCATGTATCGTTTCAAAGGGGAACAATGGATGGCAGCCGCTGCCTACAATCTTCTCTGGACAATTCGAGGGATACCCTGTCTCTACTATGGAGAGGAGAATGAGTTCCAGAAAGGGGCTCCACAGGATATTGTGAATGCCACGATGACCATTGATCAGACCGGAAGGGCCTACTATGGGGATAACCTTACGGCTACCAAGATTTCTACAACCCAGTCTCATCCTCTCTATCAGCATATCAAACGCCTCAATCAGATTCGTCGTGCCATACCGGCTCTCCAGAAGGCTCCTATGCAGCAGGTGAATGAGTGGGGGAGTGGAATCAGTTTTGTACGTGATTACAATAACGGTGAGAGTTATGTGGTCGTTGGGCTTACGATTGGAAGTCAGCAGACGATTACCGTTTCTGGAGTGCGTAATGGAACCTATCGTGATGCCGTGACGGGGAATGTGATTACGGTGAATAACGGAACCATTACCTTCACTGTCAAAGCTAACTCAGCCGGGATTTATGTTCTCAATGGACCGGGCAAGATTGGTGTCGATGGTTTGTATTTGCGATAAAAGACAACAAAAAGCGCCAGGGAAGCCTGGCGCTTTTTTATTTTGATACCTTTGCACATTCGTGCAAAGGTATCAAAATAAAATTTCTTTGGTTCCATTATTTTCTCAATTTCTCTATCCAGGATATCATGTGGTCATAATGGCTTCCTTTCCAGTAGAGCCGATGGCAGAGAGGACAGGTGTAAAACTCTTCGCACCATTCTTTTACTCGTGGGGGGAGTTGATGTTCGATGGACTTCTTGTCTATTGAAAGGAGAGGTTCATTGCAAAGAAGACAACGTGTGAGCGGAGAGAGATGGTCATAGAGAGCATAGAGATCAACCACTTCTGCGATTTGCTCATAGGGATTGGTGGTCATTACCCAGTGTCCCCATTTCACAGATTGGTGATAAAGCAGGGCTTTGTCTCTGGTGAGAAGGATACGTTTTTCCTTCTGTACAATCTCAAGAAGTTCTCTGTCTGTATAATGATTATTATAAAGCGTATCAAAACCAAGCATTCTGAGGAGTTTAGCGAGCTGGCCTAAATTCACATCCACGACAAAAGCGAACTGAGGGGGATTCTCCTGGAGATGGTTCACCGGGAGATGGTGCCATCGAGGATAGAGGGCAACTCTATCACCATGGAGAGGAATGGCCGAAAAATCTTTCTCTTCTCCGTTGATAAGAATAAGGTCTATCTCTATGTGGGGAATGCCAAGGTGTTCCGCAAGGTGCTTGACTGTAGGAAGGAGAGGAAAAGAGAGAGAAATTTCTCTTTTCCCGGCGATTTTGGCCAAATAACCGTAGAGACGAAGAGTTACTTCTGGCATAGGGTATATTTTTTCATAGCAGATATAATTGCTTGTAGAATCTCTTTTCCTCCAGGGGAGAAGGGATCTTTGCCGCTGAGATGGCTTGCCCTGGAGGCAAAGAAAAGTCCTAAGGAAGGCGATTTTTCTATGTATTGCCTCTCAGCGGGAACCATAAAATCATGAGCCTCTCCTTCACCAAGCCCCATAATCTCTCTGTCATAGAGGTTCTGGATGGTGAGAAGATTTCTTTTGAGGCTTTGGCCCCCTACTTTTTGAGAGAGAAGCCATTCTTTGCCTATTTTCCAGAGCCATCGAATCCAGTTTCCCTGGGTGAGGGCAAAATAATCACGGGCGATATCATAAACAGAATGATTGCAGGTAACGATAGCGGCGGTATGGGCTTTGAGGGGTTTTTGAACCAGACCAAGCACAGAAAAAGGGCTTATGACCCGTTCTGGAGCGAGTTCCCAGAAGGCACTCTCTTTGATACCCCTTAGGCCGGAGAGCCACTTGAGGAAGGTGGCAAGGTACTTTCCGATGGCTGGATAGTAGGGGGAGACATTCCCAAGGGAAAGGCTTTCAGTGGTCCAATCAGAAAGAAGGGAATAGACATCTTCGAAGTCGATCCTTTTTTCAAGAGAACTGATAACCCGCACAAAGCCAGGTATTGCATCATACTCTTTGTAGAAGGAAAAGAGGGCCAAAAGGATCTTGATCATGGCATTGGTAACCTCTTCTCTATGAAAGGGATCGGCGAGGGGAGAACCCCGCAAAGGAGAGGCAATGGTGATAACACCATCAATCAGATGATTACCAAAGAGGTATTCATCTATAAAGGCAAGGAATCTTGCCACCACCCCTCCCTGACTGTAGCCAATGAGGATGTGTTTATCGCCTTCTTTGTGACGGCTCCGGATGAGATCGTAGTATCCCACTCCTATAGGTGTCTTCATCGAATGAAAATCCGAGGTTTGATCCCAGAAGCTTTCCCATGAGGGGAGTTTCCATCGTTCAAAGTAGAGTTTTTTCATCTGGGAAAGGATACGTTTTCCTTCAGTGGTCATCTCTGAGGGATGGTCCCAGAGACTGCCTAAGCACTTGATGGCCATAGGGACAAAGTACTCTTCATCTGGCATGAGGTTACAGACGCTGTTTTCTTCGATTGTACGTGTTTCCCAGAGAAGGGGAACGTCAAACAAGTGTTCTATTTTTTTCTGGATAGAACGAGGGGCAAGAAGGGATTCCGTAGCATTGAGGAGCCAGAGGTGGTATCTCATTGGTTAAAAGGGCAAAAGTCCAAAGAAGTTGAGTATGCCACCAATGGCGTGGCCTATGCCAAGTATCATGGCGGTGATACCTATACGCTTGTGCCATACCAGTCCACCGGGGATGATTTTCAGTCCCATCAGAAGTACCACGAGAAAGAGAAGACCAGTGAGAGAACCACCAATCATGAGCATGAGAGACGAACTCATAGAAACCTCCTGTCTTTATGGTTTTTTGTCAAGTCTTTTTTCAAGAGCAAGGACATTGGCCCTGAGTTTTTCATTCTCTGGATGGATATCAAGGGCTTTTTTCCAGTACGTATAGGCATCCTGCCATTTATTCAGCTGGGAGGCAAGATTTCCGGCAAGAATGGAAATACGGTAAGTGTCTTCAGGAGACATGGCGTGCTGATTGAGGAGGATGGTGAGGAGTTTTTCTGCTTCTTCCAGATGCTTGTTTTTGTAGTTTATCAGGGCTTTCTCATAGAGTTTGCCAATATCTTCCTGATGGATGATTTCTTTGGCTTCAGCGGGGAATTCAACCACGAGAAGCGTAATATCATCCCCATAGGGGACATTTCCACGAAACTTATCAAGTTCGTTGAGAATAAGAGAGGTAAGTTCTTCTGGAGAGAGGGTGCTGTGAAGAGAAAGGATATCCATGAGGTGGCCTTCTCCAAAGAGGGTATTGTTTTCATTGCGACTTTCGGTGATGCCATCCGTGTAGAGAATCAGTTTGTCACCTGCTTCCAGAGAGAGGGTTTCTTCGGAGAAGTGAAGATTTTCGAATTTGCCCAAAAAGGGTGTTTGGGCGGGGAGTTTTTTGATCTCTCCGTTTTGCTTGAGAAGAAAGATGGTGACATGGCCCGCATTGACATACGAGAGGGTATTGGTGGCTGTATCTACAACCGCATAGAAGAGGGTGAGGTAGTTTTCTACATCATTTAACTGGCGGCAAAGGTCGTTATTCACAGAGGAGACTACAGAGGCGGGGTGAGGATTATGTTCACTATAGTAGTTTATGAAAGCCTTGGCCATCATGGCGATGAGAGCTGAAGGCACTCCATGACCGGAAACATCGGCAATAATGAGATGGAGATAACGGTTTTCTGTTTTGTAGACATCGTAGAAGTCTCCCCCCAGTTCCTCCATCGGGAGGTAGGTTCCATGGAGTTTCACAGGATGCATGCTGTCAAACTGTGTTGGCATCATGGACTGCTGGATTCGCTGGGCGAGTTCAAGTTCAAACTGGATTTGTTTCTGAGCCTGGAGGAGACGTTCATTGCTTTCTTCTAATTCACGGGTTCGATCGTGAACCTTTTGTTCGAGATTTTTGTTGAGGTCTTCCAGTTCGTAGTAGAGCTGGACAAACCTGTTGGCTAACACAAGAGCAAAAAAGATGACGAAGCCGAAAAAGACGAAGGGAAAAATAGGGGTAGTAGATATAATTCCCCTTGCCACAAGAATGTCATAGACAATTCCAAAAGGCAAAAACAAAAATCCGATCAGTAACCATAAAGCTTCTTTTCTTTTTTGTGCTGAGATCACAAGAATCCCTATGATGTATAAAATAGAAACAGGGAAAACGCTTATTTGATAGATTTTGAAGTTATAGGTATTCGCAAGTCCCCAATCTTTGAGAAGTGCAATAATTATGCCTGGTATTCCCATAAGAAGGGTAAGAAAAACAAGAATTTTCCCAAATAAATCTGTTCGTTGTAAAAATTGTCTGAAGAAAAGAAGAACTGTAGGTAAAAGAAGATAGTATCCAATAAATTCACTTTGTTTCCAGAAGGTGTAGTTGGTAAAAACAAAATGCTTAATTTGTAATCTTGCTAGAGAATAGAGAATAAGGAAAAAAAGGAAGAGGGTAAAAAAGAGATAGTCTTTTTCTATGGGACGACGGAGAAAAAAAAGAAAAAAATACATCATAATAACACTATAGACAATCAAAAAGCCCAAGCTAATCACATCAAGCGAATAGATTTTCCAGAATAGTTTGTGAGCCGGACCTATGATAATGGGAAAGCGTTGCATTCCTGTATAGTTTTCAAAGTTTCCCTTGATGTGCCAGGCCAAAATGTTGGTTTCTCCTTTTTGAAGTGGATAAAGAAAATAAAAACGAATCACATCGTGTTGATTAGAAAAGAGGGGATAGAGGCCGCGGCCGCCTTTCAGGGTACCGTTGATATAAAAAGCATCCGATGTATAAATGAAACCCACGCATAGAGCTGATAACTCAGAATGGTTTTCGGGTACATACACATGAAGCCTGACCCAGTAGTCTTCAGCCTCTCCCAGAACCGTCCTGAGATTGGTGGGCATACGGAGGCGGGTCCAGGAACTATCGTCGAAGTCTATCCTTTCAGCCCCCGGGGGATTCCCTTTGGTGGCGAAAAAAACAGGTTCTGAAATGGTGGTGAGACTGGAAGACAACGAGAGCCCATAGCCCAAGAGCGGAAGAAAGAAAAACAAGAATACTTTTTTCATCGGCTATCCCTCATTGACCATAGTATTACGTGTATCGGATAGGACAAAGAGAAAACTCAAGAGGGGAAGGGAAAATGTAGTGTTCTTTGAAGGGGAAAGAAAAAGAATAGAATTTTTTATTTATGAAATATTTTATATATGTTATATTGTAAAAATGGAAAAATTTTCAGATAAGGTGATAAGACTCATATAATAACACCTATGGATTATTCTCAAAAAAGCGTTTTTGGTTATGTTACGTCGAGAACAGACTACTTGAGACCTTTGCACATTCGTGCAAAGGTCTCAAAAAAGTAATAAAGAAACAAAAATTAGTATCAAAATATTCTGTGCTGTAATAAATAAACCAATTTTTTTGAATAAAAAAGACAAATCGGCCCTTGTAAACAGAAAAATCGGGGAAGAGGGGCAAAGCCCATGACCCAGACATGGGAAGAAAACACCCGCGCAAGGGTCTCATCTTTTAATTGAAAAGAGGAGTCTTCGAAGCTTTGGATGAAAAAACTTCTTCTGGGGAGGAGCAAGAGCAAACAGAGAAGCTCACATCCTTCAGGAAGAGATTTTCATTGCTATTTTTCTTTTTTTGTGCTATAATAATTGAAAGAGATAGAGGGAGGCAGTCATGGCTCATACAAAACAGAAGGGGGCAAGAATCTACAATCTCTTTCCCCGTTTAGTTGGCAGGATGGAAAACTGGACCGTCCATTTTGATCGTATCAAAGAAATGGGATTTGACTGGGTATATGTGAATCCCTTTCATTACCCTGGTTTTTCAGGAAGCCTCTATGCTCCCAAGGACTACTATGATTTCAACCCCATGTTTGTGAACCCCAATAGTTCTCTTCCTCCTGTGAGACAACTGGAAAACATGCTTGAGGAAGCTCACAAGAGGGGACTCAAGGTTATCATGGATCTCGTTATTAACCATACAGCAAAGGATCACCCTTTTGTTCGTGTTCATCCGGAGTGGTACAAGCGTGATGAGAAGGGGGAAGTCAAAAGTCCCGGGGCGTGGGATAATGGTCATTGGGTGGAATGGGGGGATCTTGCAGAGATAGACAACGAAAACTCTCCAGATAGAGAAAATCTCTGGAAGTACTGGGAAGAACTGGTGCTTTATTATATTGACAAGGGTTTTGATGGTTTCCGTGCAGATGCCGCCTATCAGGTGCCTCCTGATCTCTGGAAGCGTCTCATACAGGCGGCAAGATCCAAAAAAGAGGATGTGGTGTTTTTTGCGGAAAGCCTTGGTTGTACCCCTCAGCAGACACTTTCCTTAGCCCAGTCGGGGTTTGATTATATCTTCAATTCCTCCAAGTGGTGGAACTATCGGGATCCGTGGCTTTTTGAACAGTACAATCAAATGAGAACAATGTGCCCTTCGATTTCTTTTCCTGAGTCGCATGATACCATGCGTCTTGCCATGGAACTCAAAAACCATCTTCCCGCTATCAAACAGAGAATTCTTTTCACAGCCTTTTTCTCTTCTGGATGGATGATTCCCGTCGGTCTGGAATATGGTTTTCGAAAGAAGACGGATGTGGTATTCACCACGCCCAATGATTGGGAACCGGTAAACTATGATTTAACGGCTTTCATCACAAGGATAAACCAGATCAGACAGGAGTATCCTCTTTTCAGTGAAGAGACGGAGAATATCATTATTCACCATGAGAATATGCACAATGTGCTGGTTATGCTCAAGGTAAGTGAAGATAAAAAATCCAAGGCTCTTGTGATCCTGAATCAGGATGCGTATAACATGCAAAAGGTGTATCTTGGTCATTTGGGGCAGTATTTTGGACCTTCGTTAGTCACCCTTGAGGATTTGTCGGTAGAAAATCCGCAGGCGTATGTGCCAGGGGATAATTATGACTATAATTTGCATCCTGGAGAGGTCAGAATTCTTCACTGGAGGGGATAACGAATAGGAGTGAACATGCCCACAACTGAAAAAAGGAAACATCAGGCTTTTTTGAAAAACATTGTCGAAGAAGAGAGGCCTTTTGTTCTTTTGAATGGAGAGGAAGACTCTCTTTTTGAGGAGTTTCTCAACGAGATCGAAAAGAGGGAAAGGCGAGCTGTTGTCTATGATTACCGGGATGAAAACCTTTTTGCCCCGTATGCTCCGTGGCTTCAGCTGGTGTTAACAGAACTTGAGAAACTCCCCGAAACAGCCCGTCAACGTCTCTATCGAGAGGAAAAGATCTACTATGTTCTTGAACAACTCATAGAATCGACCCTTCAGGCAGGTACTCCTTCTCGCTTAGAACCCTTGATAGAAGAAGAGGTCTTTTACGAGATAGAGGAATGTATTGAAGGGATCAAAAGGCTCTATCTTCGGCTGGTTGTGGGTGAGAAACCGCTGGTGGTGTTTCTGAGAAATCTTCACCTTGCTCCTGAGTCGAGTATTGAGTTTCTCCGTGTTTTCTCTCAGGAAACGGGTTCATTGGTACAGGTATATGGGACCTTTTCTTCTGGAAGGCTTGGTTCTTGCCGTGCTCTCAGTGAATTGGTGGTTTTTTGTCAGGAGAAGAATCAGGTGTTTGAACTCTGGGAAGAGGACGGTATAGTCAAGGAGGAGACGGAAAGGCCACTCTGGTTGTTTACCAAAAATCCTGATCGTCTTCTTCAACTTCAATATTCTTTTCTCATGTATAATGCGGTAAGGGATGCTTATCAGATGGGTATTCAGTACCTTGAGAGAAGTGAGAGGCACGAGTGGGATGAGAGTTCTCAGATGCTTTTAGCCTGGCAAACAGGCAAGGCAGCGGCTATTCTCAAGGAATACAATGAGGCGGCTCATTATCTCAATATGGCTTTTGTGCTGATGGAGAGAGTGCCGAGTTCTTCTTCAGATCGCGTTCGGCTTTACAGGGATATGGCTTTTGTCTTTTTTATGAAGGATTCGATTGCTGATGCGCTTACCCTTCTTGAGAAGGCCTTTCATCTTCCCGAATCTGAAAAGGAGAAGAAAACCTATTTTGAGGCGTTTTTTCTCTATTTTCAAATCGAAGACAAAAATCGTAAACAGCAACCCAGGCCGTGGCGAGAGATTTATGAAAAAATTATAAATCTTTCCACAGAATTGAATTATGAAAATCATTTGGCGCTCATTTATATTAATCCCTACGGTATTTATTCTGAGTACGCTTCTGATGTAGATAAATACAATACCCTTCTTCTCAATGAGAAGGGGATTTCTCTTGCGAAAAAGCTTCGCAATACCTATCGTCTCAGTCATGGGTATCAGATTCGTGGGCTTATTTATGCTGTGATGGGGCAGTACGATCAGGTGATTACCTGGTATCGTCGAAGCCTTGTGCTCAAAAAAAGGATGGGGCTTCCCCTTGAGATTGCCTATGGCTATAACGGGGTAGGTTTTTATTATTATATGACTGGACGATATGAGGAGGCTCATCAGTATTATACGCAGGCGTTAGAGTATCTCTTTTCTCTGAAGGACTTTCACGAGATAGCCATGACCTATTTCAATATGGGTATGAATTGTCTTTTGGGGCTTGATGAGAAACATGCGAGGGTCTTTTTCGAGGAGGTGCTCAAGCTTATCCAGATTTTGGGGATGAATGGACTTGCCTATCACTCCCTTTTTGGTATCTATGCTGTGTTAGGAACAGTGTATGCTCTTCAGGGCGAATGGACGCTTGCCTATGATTGTATAAATCAGATAAGGGTGAGAAAACTTCTCCCTTATCTGGAGAAAAATGAGGAGTATTTTTTTATTGCCATGCTTCTTGGTCTTTTGGGGTTTCATGAAAAGAAGAATGAAGATGTGATTCAACGTTTTCGGGAAGCGAATTATTACCTTCACCGAACAAATGATAATATTGGCTACATGATTCCGTGGTATTGTTATACCACTTCGCAGATATACGGGAAAATGGGAAATGATGAACTCTCCATTCAGATGTGGAAAGAGGGTATCAGGCAAAGTGAGATGAGAGAGTACGCGTCCTACAGGGCGGTATTTTCTCATCGGAGGGAAGAGATTTCTTCGCCACTTTTTCGTATCGAGGAGATGCCGAATTTTTCTTCTCTGCGGGAACTTGCCAAAGCCGAACACAAGGTCTCCGAGATCTATCGTCAGATGCAGGATATCCATGTTCTCAATCTTCTTCAACAGGATTTTATAGAGAGTTCTCAGCCACATGAACTTGTTGAAAGGACCCTGACCAAATTGGTACAGCATTTTTTGATTGACTTTGCCTGTTTTCTGGAGAAGGTAGGAAATACCTGGCGAGTGGTGTTTCATGCAGGGATAGAGGTTCCCTGTCATGATATGGAGAGTTTTCTTAGAGAAATAGCGTCTTCTGAAGAAGAGAGGATTTTCCGTTGTGATGAGAAGACGAATGTCGCCTGGAGAACGAGTGAACTATTGGCTTCTCTCATTGTGATACCGCTTTCCTGGAATAGTCATAAGGGGCTTTTGCTCTGTGGGACCCAGCGTGGAAATACCATGCTTTCGCGGGAGGATCTCAAGGTTTTGAGGCTTATCGGACAGCAGATGGCTCTGAGTCTTCAACGCCTAGTCTATGTAAAGGAAATCGAACATCAAAAGAAAGAGCTTGAAGAAGCCTATCATCGTCTTGAAGAGATGGCTATTCATGATCCCCTGACGGGGACCATGAACAGGATGGCTCTTCAAAGGCGCCTTGGTGAGGAGATGGAGCGGATCAGACGGTATGGGGAAAAAGTGAAAAGTTGTCTCTCAATGCTTTTTCTCGATATGGATAATTTCAAGATGATCAATGATACCTATGGGCATGCGGTAGGAGACAAGGTTTTAGCTCTCAGTGGACGATATCTTCAGGCTATGCTTCGGAAGGTCGATCTTATTTTCCGGTATGGGGGGGATGAGTTTGTGGTTCTTTTACCTGAAACCTCAGGGGAGAAGGCCCTTGCGCTTGGACATCGGATTCAAAAAGAGGTGCCATCGAAGGTGGTGGAGGTTTTGGGAATTGATATCCTGCCAACCTTTTCTATTGGAATTGTGGAGTATGGGGGAGAGGGTGGGATACTGGATGAGCATCTCTTGCAAATGGCCGATCAGGCTCTCTATGAAGCCAAAAAACAGGGAAAAAATCGTTGTGTTCTCAAATCTTAGGAGAGAGTTGTGTTTGTATTTCCTGTGAAGTATGATGTGATTGTTATTGGTGGAGGCCATGCGGGTATTGAGGCGGCACTTGCGTCAAGTCGTATGGGATGTCGGACGCTTCTTTTGTCGTCGAATATTGATCTCATTGGGCAGATGCCATGTAATCCTTCTATTGGGGGGATTGGAAAAGGACAACTTGTGAAGGAAGTGGATGCCCTTGGGGGAGAGATGGGGCTGGCGGCTGACAGGACTGGTATTCAGTTTCGGACGCTCAATATGAGAAAGGGGCCGGCTGTTCGTTCCACACGGGTCCAGGCTGATAAAGCCGCCTATCGTCAGTACATGCAGGGGGTAGTCCTGCATCAAGAAGGGCTTGATGTGAAACAGGATCTGGTTGAAGATATCTGGGTAGAGGATGGCAAGGTTCATGGGGTGGGAACAGTGAGTCAGGTGGTCTATGAGGCTTTGGCAGTAGTGATTACCCCTGGAACATTTTTGAATGGGAAGATTCATATAGGAACGACTATTTATGGGGCTGGAAGGCTTGGGGAGGGACCGGCGGTTGGGCTTTCTCGCACCCTTCAGCGGCTTGGTTTTCGAATGGGGCGATTCAAAACAGGAACACCGGCAAGGCTTGATGGGCGGACGATTGATTTTTCTGTGATGACATTACAACCTGGCGATACCCCAGTGCGACCATTTTCCTTCTGGACAGAACGCACACGGGAGTTTTTGTATCAAGAGCAGATGCCCTGTTATCTTACTCATACCACAGCCAAAACCCACGACATTATCCGAAAAAATATTCACTTGGCTCCGATGTACTCCGGTCAGATTCAGGCGACGGGGGTGAGGTATTGTCCATCTGTTGAGGACAAGGTGATGAAGTTTCCTGAGAAAGAGGAACATCATGTGTTTTTGGAGCCAGAGGGGCGTACTACCATTGAGTATTATCCTAATGGGATTTCCAATGGTTTTCCTGTTGAGGTACAACTGGAGATTATAAAAAGTATCCCCGGCCTTGAAAGGGCTGTGATGTTACGCCCGGCGTATGCGATTGAACATGACTATGTGGACCCGACAGAGGTCTATCCCACGCTTGAAACCAAGCGGGTAAAAGGGCTTTTTCTTGCCGGGCAGATCAATGGAACTACAGGGTATGAAGAGGCAGCAGCCCAGGGTCTTATTGCCGGGATCAATGCGGCTCTTCAGGTTCAGGGGAAACCACCCTTTGTGATGGATAGGTCCATGGGGTATATTGGGGTACTCATTGATGATCTCACCACGCGGGGGACCAATGAACCGTATCGTATGTTTACGTCACGGGTAGAGTATCGCTTGGTTCTTCGAGAGGATAATGCCGATCGTCGCCTTGCTCCTGTAGGGTATCAATTGGGGCTTTTGTCATCGGAGAGATACCAGAAAACAAAGGAAAAATATACCCGGGTTGATGAAGAGGTTTTGCGTTTGAAGGGGCTTCGTCTTTATCCTACCAAGGAAACCAATGAGAAACTCAGGGGACTGGGGATAGGAGAGATCCATAAACCTACATCGCTTGCGGAGCTTCTGAGACGGCCAATGGTTTCTTATGAGACATTGGCTATGCATTTTCTTGAAAGGGCACTGGAAGATAGTGAGGAACGGGAAGCCGTGGAAATAGAAATCAAATACGAAGGGTATATCGAAGAGGAAAAGCGATTGGTAGCCCAGTTTTCCGAGCTTGAATCTTTTCGTATTCCGGAAGATTTTGAGTATAGTCGGGTACCAAGTCTTCGTCTGGAAGAGGTAGAGAAACTTTCAGCTGTGAGACCTTTGACTTTAGGGCAGGCTTCTCGGATACCAGGGGTAAGGCCAGCGGCCATTCAGGTGCTTCTTATTTATCTCAAAGAAAGGAGACAGGGATGATTTTGCTTGGAAGTATTGTCAATGCGGGAACCGTTTTTGCCGGGAGTCTGGTGGGGATAGGTTTCAGGCGTTTTGTGTCAGAGAAGTATGAGGGGATTGTTTTTCAGGGATTGGGGCTTTCTACCATGATGCTCAGTTTGTCGATGATGCTTTCTATGAAAAGTCCGCTTCCTGTTATCTTGAGTGTTGTTGGTGGGGGACTTTTGGGAGAATGGATGAGGCTTGAGGATTTTTTTGTTTCTTTGGGTGAGAAATTGGGAAAACGATTTCGGATGGGTGAATCCAATTTTGCTGAAGGGCTTGTATCTGCGTCGGTATTGTTTTGTGTGGGGGCTATGACGATTACAGGATGTCTTCAGGAAGGACTTCAGGGAGAATCGACGATTCTTTTCACCAAAGCGCTTTTAGATGGTTTTGCTTCAATGGTGTTAGCCACTACGTGGGGTTGGGGGGTATTTGCCAGCGGATTTGTGGTGCTTGTGTTTCAGGGAGGGCTTACTCTTCTTGCGAAGTGGGTGGGACCACTTCTCAGTGAGTTTGTGATAGCGCAGTTAGTCGGCACAGGGGGAATTCTTGTGCTCGGGATAGGGATCAAACTTTTAGGACTAAAGCCTATTCGTACAGCTTCTTTTTTACCGGCATTGGTAATAGTTATTCTTCTTTCATGGTTCTTTCCAGCGTAGATATGCATTCCTTGGATGAAAGGCTTCTCATTCTGTATGAGGACAAAAAAAGAGAAATTGAAGACAGGATAGGAGAGTTTTTGTCTTTGCGGCAAGAGGCGGACGATAGAAGGCTTTTTGAAGAACTGGCTTTTTGTACCCTTACTCCCCAGGCAAAGCCTCTTGAAGCCCAGAGGACCCTTGAACATCTCAAACATCTTGGCCTTTTGTGGGAAGGGAGTCCTGAAAAGATTTCTCCCCATCTTCATCGGGTGCGTTTTCGTCATACCAAGGCAATCTCTCTTGTGTATAATAGAACTCAGTGTTTCTCTTCTGGATGGTCGCTTCGGGGAAAACTTGAATCCTTGAAGGAAGCTTTTCTCATGCGGCGCTGGCTTGTCAAAACGATGAGGGGTATTGGCTGGAAAGAGGCCAGTCACTTTCTTCGTAATACGGGGTTTGGGCTGGAACTGGCTATTCTTGATAGGCATGTGCTTCGGATGTTATCACAGAGGTTTGGGGTGGTGATACCGTCATCTCTTTCGGAAAAGCGGTATGAGGAGTATGAGAGGCTTTTGCAAAGGTGGGCAGAAACGCTTTCTCTTCCTGTAGCAGTGATGGATTTTCTCATTTTTTATGAAAAGACCGGGCTGATTTTCAAGTGAAAAGAGAAAAGGATGTGGGAGAGTTTTTGTGACGTGGAGAGGGAAGGGATGGGGTGTGGAACGATCTCTCCTTTTTTCAAAAAAAAGGGTTTTATTTCTTTGAGACCTTTGCACATTCGTGCAAAGGTCTCAAAAAAGTAATAAAGAAACAAAAATTAGTATCAAAATATTCCGTACTGTAATAAATAAACCAATTTTTTTGAATAAAAAAGACAAATAAGCCCTTGTAAACAGAAAAAGCGGGGGAGAGGGGCGTAGCCCCTGACGCAGACAGGGGAAGAAAACATCCGTGTGGAGGTTTCTATCAAGTTATCGCTTTTCTCACTCCGGGGAAGCCCCGGGAGATATGAAAGAAAGAAGAGATAAAAAAGCAATTTCTTTTTGAAAAAGGTCTTTTTTCTCTATTTTTTTTCTTTTTGTCCGATACATAAATGAGGAGGACTCATGAAAAGACGGATTTTTCTCTTGAGTCTTTTTGTGTTTTCGTTTGTTTTTGCCGTAGATCCAAAGGTTTTAGAACAGTGGCAGAAGACCATGCAGTATGGTATTTCCTCTCAACGGATTGGCGTTATCAAGGCCATCAAGGATAACAAGGCGGTGGAGGGATATGACCTGATTATGAAGGCTCTGGCTACAGACGACAATCCCAATGTTCGTGGAGAAGCCGCTTATGCGATGATAGAACTCAAGCTATCCAATCAGGAGCCCTGGCTTCAGGCAGTGCAGCGGGAAACCAATAGTGAGGTCTTGCGTCGTATTGCTTTTGGTTGTAGTGAGTTGAAAGTACAGTCTGCCGCTCCTTATCTTTTTTCTCATCTCACCAACCGACTTGAGGATACCAAGGAGAGTCTGTTAGTGGCAACCATTCTTCGGGCTTTGGGTGAACTTGAGTATAAACCCGCTGAGCCAACAGTGTTAGGTATTCTCTCGAATTATCAATACACCAAAGAAGTCCGTGGGGCAGCGGCGGTAGCTATTGGAAGTATAGGGGGTAAATCAAGTATAGAACTTTTGAAGACGCTTATCAATGATCCTGCTGAGGTCAAAGAAGTGAGGATGTATAGTGCCTATGCCCTTGGAAAAACAAAGGTTGCGGAGGCTTTTGATATTCTGGCCCCTGTGATTGATAACGAAAAAGAGGATGTCAATGTAAGGGTCTGGGGGCTTGCCGGGCTTGCTTTTCTCTCTGGACCACAGGTAGGAGAAAAGGTGATCCAGTACACTCGTTCGGACAACATTCTTCTTCGTACCGAGGCCATTAAGACACTCGCCAAGATAAAAGAAACTCGCGCTATTGAGATACTGAAGTACAAGGCCCTCTATGATCCTGAGGTTTCTGTGCGTAAAGAGGCCAAGAATGCTCTTCAAGCTTTGGGAGTGGATGTGACACATCTTACCAATACTTCTACCAATCAGGTTTTGACCAATACGAATACCGTCACCAACAAGTAGGAAAAAGAGAAAAAAGCCCCTTACCGTGAGAGGTGAGGGGCTTTTTTTATGGACTTTTTTGAGAAGAGTATTCCTGATTCACAGGACCAATTTTTTGCATTTTCTCTGTTTTTGGTGTATACTTTATTCAAGAAAAGGGGGACGGTATGGCCGCAAAGCCTTTGCGCAGGGTGGGGAAAACCCGGATTGTGCCTTTTGCCCTTCGGATAGCCCTGATTTTTTCAGTCTTTATGTTAGTGTCAAACTTTGCCACTAACTATATCAATCTCACTCTTCATCAGGAAGCCTTAGTGGAACAACTCAGACTTCTTCTGGTAGAGAATCTCAAGGAACTCTATACCTATGCGGGCAATCAGTATGAAATTTATGAGATTCAAAAGGACCTTGATCAGGCCAAGAATGCCCTTACAAACAAAGCGACAATGACCTTCAAAAACAAAGGTTCCTTTTTTGTGATGGTGGATCCAGCCGGAGAGGTGATAGCGGCGGCGGGAAGTGGAGCGGAGACGGTAGGACAGGCAATACTCGAAACTCTTCTCCAGCGTCAGAATGAGGGAATGGATGATGGATTTCTTTCTGTGCGGGCAGAAGGAAAAGAGTACGTCTTTGTGTACAAATATCATCCTCGGTGGAAGGCTTTTCTTCTTCGGGGAGAGAAGCTTCAGGAGTTTTATGCCAAGTCGAGGCAGATTTTCTGGATTGTGCTGGGGCTCATTGTCGTTATCTCTCTTCTCCTTACCTGGGTTGGGCTTCGTCTGATCAGATCGGCCACGAAGTATCTTCAGGTGATGACAGAGAGTATTCTCAAGATGACCCAGGAACAGCGACTCGATATCATTGACCTTCGTGGGGCATCAAATGATGATATCACCTTTTTGGGGGCGGCCTTTAATTCTCTTTCCAGTACGGTGAATAATCTTCTCTTCATCTTTCGTAAATTTGTCAACAAGGACATTGCGCTTCAGGCCTATCGGGAGAAGGAAGTTCGGCTTGAGGGGAGGGAAAGGGAGCTCACGGTGTTATTTTCTGATATCAAGAGTTTTACTTTTATTACCGAGACTTTGGGGACGGATATTATCAAGCTTCTCAATCTTCATTATGACAGAGCCATTCGTGAGGTTTTGAATCGGGAGGGGATTATTGGGTCTATCATCGGAGATGCTCTTTTGGCGGTTTTTGGTGTGCTTGAAGGGGGAAAAAACAAGTCCTATCAGGCTCTTCAAGCGGCGTATGGGATTCAGCGTGTTGCCCAGTCTCTCAGAGACAAAATGCAGGAGAAAAAACAAAAGCTTCTTGAGCTCAAACAATCCTTCACCGAAGAGGAGGAAAGGCTTCTCAAGGCGGTGATGCTTGAGGTAGGGGTGGGTATCGATGGTGGTAGGGTCTTCTATGGAAATATTGGTTCCTACGAACGTATGACAAACACAGTTATTGGCGATAATGTGAACTCCGCTTCGCGACTTGAGGGTCTTACGCGGGTGTATGGGGTTCCTGTGATTTGTTCGGAGTATGTGAAGCAGGATATAGAGGGCAATGGCTATGGGGAAGAGTTTCTCTTTGTAGAGCTGGATCAGGTCCAGGTCAAAGGAAAAACAGAGGGAAAGCGTATTTTCTGGCCTCTTTTCCGTTCCCAGATAGATGAGAAGAGAGAACAGGAGATCAAGATTTTTGAGAAAGCTCTTCAAGCCTACTATGAAGGAGAATGGGAAAAGGCAGAAGAGTGGTACCGCCAGATATCACTCCCTTGTGCTGCGGTGTTTCTTGAGAGAATAGAGGGCAAAAAACCACCAAAAGGATGGAGTGGGATATGGACCATGACAAGCAAATAACCCAGTGGATACAGGATCCAAAGTCGTTTTTCTTAGCAGAGGATATCAGTCATGAGGGGGAAAAACCACCTCTCTATATTCTGGAAGAGGAATTTGCCAAGACAAAGAAGAATCGTCCCTATCTTCTTTATTTGACCATTATCCTGGTGAGTGGAGTGGTCGTAGCCCTGAGTTTTTTTGTGGCACGATGGTACCGTGAGCATGCCGTCACTACTGAGGTAAAGGTAGAGGATTTTCAGGACTTGAATCTCAAGGAGATTCTCGAAAATTATGCCAAAAGTCAGGATGCCCTTTCTCAGGCAAGGTTTGAGCTTGATACGTTGAAACAGGAGTATAGAGATCTTCAGGCCAAGGTGAGACAGCGTAAGGTGCAGGAAGAACTTCTTCTTGCTCAGCAGGATCTTTCTGAGGAAGAAAAGCTCAAAAAATTGGCTCAAATAGCCACCAATGCCCTGAGAGAACTCAAGCAATTGGAGGAGACCTATCTTCCTCAGATTCAGGCCAAGGAGGAGGAGATAGGGCGTTTGGAGGAAGAAAGCCAGAAGTATCAACAAGAGGTCAAAGGTGTGGCTAAAAAAACTCCTGTAGGGGATGCTACGAGGCAGGCGTATGAGGCAAGGTTAAAAAAACAACAAGAGTATTACCAGAATCAGATCGCAGAACAGAAACGCCGTTATGAGCAGGAGAAACTGGAATTGAAGCGCTACTATGAACGTTATATAGAGACCCTTATTCGTCGGTATAATCCTCTTTTGACCACCCCTGATCTTGAAGAGGCTCTGCATTATCAGGTTTCCAGTCGTCCAGCTTCTCCGGTATGGGCGTCTGTGATTCAGAAGTATGGGATTCCCTTTTCTCTTGAGGAGGTTTCAAGACAGCAATCCTATCAGGAAAGGCTTCTCAAGAGGCTTCTTCTTGTGCCGTACACCAATAGTGTGCCTGTGGCCCTTGCTCAGATTTATGCCTATGCTTCCGGGATACGGGGGGAATATGAAGCCCTTGGTCGGGTAGTGGGAGATATCTTAGAAGAGAGAGAACAGATCTGGAAACGCACGCTGCAGGGGTTGGCCCGTTATGTGCGGGAGAGAGGAGAAAACGGTCTTGTGATTTCGCCGGGCAAGGTGGCTCTTGTGGTGATGGATCCAGTGTATTCTGTGAGGACAGGAGATACAGGATATGTCTTCCGACAGGACAATCAGATGATTGCGCGGGTACGTTTTATCCTTTCCAATTATCAATCAGTGTTTGTTGAACCAGTGGAATGGTATGACAGCAAAAAGGAATTTCAGGTCTTTGATAGAATTGTATTACGACTCAAAGGAGAGGGATTATGAAGAAAAGTTTTTTTCTGTGTATGGTAATGTTTACCTCTCTGTGGGCTATTGATTGGCAGGGGTATAACCTTGAGGTTGTTCAACAGACCAATAAGAATGAGATTCCCATGGTGATTTTGAAGGACAATCGAGGTTTTGTTTTTTCTGTGGAGAATACTTCGCTTCTTTTAGAGGAGCAGGTGGGAGTACTTTTGCAGATCAAGGATATTGTGGCTCAATGGTCGAGGATTGTACCGGAGAGCGTTTCCTTTATCCCGACGGAAAACGGTCTTGAGATTCTTGTGCTTCCGAAGGTGGTCATATACCGTGGGGAAAATATGGTTTCGTATATTCCGGCTGGGATACGATTTTCGTGGCGAATGGGGCTTTTTTATGATTTCAAGATGATAGTAGGGACAAATCTTGTGCGTATGCGAGCGGCGTATGAGAACGAAGAGGAACTTCTCTCTCGTATGCATCGAGCGGTGAAGTATCCAGCTCTTTATATGCGTTCTGATGACATGGATATTCTCCTTCAAAAGGTCGAAGAGGTCGAGGAAAGGCAGGTTGTTCTCGAAGCCGAGAATACAGCCCTCAAAAAGCTTTGGATTGCCTATCTCAATCGGAATTTCTTTGGCCAGTTGAGACCAATCGCTGATGAGAAGATTGAGAGAGTGGTAGTCACCAAAAAGAATAATCCTCACTGGGGACGCAAGGACATCTATCAAAAATTGACCTCAGAAGGGCTGCGAATATCCCAAAAAGAGGTTGATCTGATCCTCCTTGTGTATTTTGGAGAATAGGGATATCGAGTGGTGTCATGAAGGCTTTGCTTGAGGCTTTGTCAAATTCTCTTGATTGGCAAAAGATCCAGACAGCCCTTGAGAAGAGGGAAATAACCTCTTTTCTTCCCTTGGGTTTTTTGGGGTTCTGGTTTACTTTGCTTCAACAGAAGGGATATCAGGTGATTTATGTGGCACGAAATGAGATTGAAGCCGAGGAAGTCTACCAGAGTGTTCTCAGTGTCGGAGGAAGGGCAAGTTTTTTCCCTGAAGTGGATGTGATGCCTTATGCCCATGTTCTTCCCTCTCTTGACAAACTGGGAGACAGAATGAGAACCCTTGCCCGTCTTTTGGATGGCCATGGCGAGGTCATTATAGGAACCCCGGAAGCCTTGGGAAGAAAACTTCCCCCTCCAGCCTTTTTTCAGAAATCGGCAAGAACAATAAAAATTGGCAAAAAGATAGACAGAGAAGAGTTTATTGCATGGTTGGGTCGTTCGCATTATCTTCGAGATTACAAAGTCCTTGAACCTGCTTCCTTTGCGGTAAAAGGGGATATTGTGGATGTGTTTTCTTCTCATTTGGATAAACCGTGTCGTATCGTGTTTTTTGATGATGTCATCGAGGAAATCAAGTTCTTTGATGTGGCTTCACAGACTTCTTTGGAAAAGGTAGATGAGATTATTCTTCTTCCGGCTACTGAATTTGCCTGTGAATGGGAGTTTCCCAGGACAAAGGAAGATGAGGATATTGCGAAAGCCCACTCTACTTTTGTTCGAGGATATAGCCAGCTGGTGAGCTTACTCAAGTATGCCTCTGAAAAGACGATTGTCTTTACCTCTGGGGAGAAGGAAACTCTCTGGGGGGCTATGTACCAGAAGTATATGGGGATGGAAAATCTCTTCTGGTCATGGGAAGAGTTTTCTCGTGATATTTCTCATGAATGGATTTGTGTGAGAACAGGAGAGGAAGAGTTACTTCTTCCCGGTATTGCAGAGGCTCCTCTGTATGGGGAGGGGTTTTCTCTTTTCATGGAGAGTCTTGCTCATCATTATTTAGCCGAGGGCTACAAAGTAGTGATAGCCGTTGAGTTTGAGGATCTTGCCAAAAGGCTTGAGAGGATTTTGCAGTCTTTTGCCGCAAAGAGGGTTTCCCGGGAGGAGATGGATCTTCCTCAGGTGAGTATTGTGGTCATGGATTATGAACATGGTTTTGAGTGGAGAACGGGAAAGATTCTCTTTCTTTCTGAGAGTGATATTTCCGGCAAAAAACGGGTGTTTCGTAAACGCCTCAGGCAAATGGATACGCTTGTTGATGATTTGGCCAGTATTGCTATCGGGGATTATGTGGTTCACCTGAATTATGGGATTGGTATCTTCCGCGGTGTGGAAAGGCTTTCTATCTTAGGCAAGGAAAAAGACTATATTCACCTTGAGTATGCCCAGGGGGAAAAACTCTATGTTCCTCTTGAGCAGTCTTCTCTCATTGGAAAATACATCGGGGATCCATCGCATAAACCTACCCTTGATTCTTTGGGTAGTAAGAGCTGGGCAAAGAAGCGAGAGGCGGTGGAAAAGAGCGTCGCTGAGTTTGCGAAGAGGCTGGTTTCTCTCTATGCCAAGAGGCAGTCATACAAAGGGCATGCCTTTTCTCCGGATACCGTATGGCAGAGAGAATTTGAGGATAAATTCGAGTACATTGAAACCCCTGATCAGGTGAAGGTACTTGAGGAGATAAAGAGGGATATGGAGTCTTCTCTCCCTATGGATAGGCTTCTCTGTGGGGATGTGGGGTTTGGAAAAACAGAAGTAGCCATGAGAGCGGCTTTCAAAGCGGTGATGGATGGGAAACAGGTGGCGGTGGTAGCTCCTACCACCGTTTTGGTGGAGCAACATTACTACACGTTTACGAGGCGTTTTGAGGGTTTCCCTGTGAAGATTGCCTTTCTCTCTCGTTTTACGGAAAGGACACAGGAAAAGCTTATCCTTGAAGCTCTGAAAAACCACCAGATTGATATTTTGATTGGGACTCATAAACTCTTTTCTTCCCGGGTGGAATTTCATAACTTGGGGCTTGTGATTCTGGATGAGGAACACAAGTTTGGAGTCGAACAAAAGGAGATTCTGAAGGAACGCTACCCTCATGTGGATTTTTTGAGTCTTTCGGCAACGCCCATCCCGAGAACACTCAATTTAGCCCTTGCGTCCATTCGGGATATGAGTCTTTTGCAAACCCCTCCGGACATGCGAATCCCTGTGGAAACAACCGTGGCGGATTTTAGCTGGGAGATTGTACGTTATGCCATCCAGGAGGAATTTCGACGGGGAGGACAGGTGTATTTTATTCACAATACGATTAAAAATCTTGCCGAATATGCGTATCGGATTCAACAGGAGGTCCCAGAGGCAAGGGTGATTATCGGTCATGGGCAGATGGAAGAAGAGATGCTTGACCATGCCTTTATGGGGTTTGTGAGAGGGGAGTACAATGTGTTTGTTTCGACAACCATTGTGGAGTCAGGGCTGGATATTCCGAAAGCCAATACGCTGATTGTGAGTGATGCTCACCGTTATGGTCTTTCCCAGTTGTATCAGCTGAAAGGACGTGTCGGAAGGGGAAAAGAATTGGGATATGCCTATTTTCTTTATCCTTCTGGGCGTGCTCTCACCGAAAATGCTCATAAGAGGCTTTTTGTGATTAGTGAGTATACGGATTTAGGAGCAGGTTTTCAAGTGGCCATGAAGGATCTGGAAATTCGTGGGGCAGGGAATATCTTAGGTAAAGAGCAGCACGGAAATATCTTGGCGGTCGGGTATGATCTGTATGTTCGTATGCTTCGCGAGGAGATTCAGAGACTGAAAGGGGAATATAAACCTGTGGTAGAACCGCTGATAGATCTCAATTATACAGCGGCTATTCCTGATGGGTATGTTCAATCTTCTGTGGAAAAGATGGAGGTGTATAAACTGATTCTCTCTGTTTCTACTGAGGAGGATATCAAAAGGCTTTCGGAGATCCTGAGAGATCGCTATGGACCATATCCGGCTGATATGGAGACCCTCTTTGAGATAGCGAGGCTCAAGATTCGGGCAAAGCAATTGGGAGTGGATTCTATCATCGAGAAAAAGAAGTATATTCATATCCATTTTATCCATCCCCAGGTGGTAAATGTGGAGAAACTCCTTGCGGTGAGTCGCACAGGCAAACATCGCTTTGAACTTGATCCTGCTGAGCCGTCTGTTATTCTTTATGAGAGTTTTGAGGGAAGTGTGGAGATGAAAGTCAATAGGCTTTTGCGGTTTTTTGAGGATATTTGTGAGGGGTGATTGGTGGGGTATTTCTCGGGGGAGAGGACACGCAGGAAGGGGAGGAGATATCTCCTTTCTTCAAAGAAAACGCTTCTATCTCTTTTTATTTTAATAGTTTATACGACATCTTTTTGAGAAAAGGAGAGGTCTAAAAAAAGAGACCCTTGCACGGGTGCTTTCGTGCCCTTTCTAGGTCAGGGGCTACGCCCCTCTCCCCCGCTTTTTCCATTTACAAGGGCTTATTTGTCTTTTTTTGTTCAAAGGAATAGTTTTATTTATTACGTTAAGAAACATTTTTATACTATTTTTTGTTTTTTACTACTTTTTTGAGACCTTCGCACATTCGTGCAAAGGTCTCAGAATATTTTACTTCTTGGTTAGATCTCTTGGGCGTCGATGATATGACAACGAAGACGAAGGGATTGTCGTTTGAGTTGAAGGGTAGGATAGGTTTCTTTGAGAGGGGTGAGATCGATAGACACAATCTCTTCTGGTCGTGTACTTGGCGGAAGGGTGATATGCCAGGTGAGAGTCTGATGAATATATCCCTTTCCCTGACAGCGGTAGCAGTGTTCCTGGTGGCCTCCACACACGGGACAGGTTTGTTTTGTGGGGATCATCAGAGGGATCTGGTATCCTAACACAAGTTCCAGTTTATAGATTTCAACGGTGATGTCGGCTTGAAAGTGGTCAAGGTAATCTTCGGTGGAAAAATCCCGACTTACCTTGAAACCTTCGGCAAGGATATTGGCAAGAGAAAGGTTATAATGAATGCGTTCTGTGGGTATGGTGGGAAAGGATTTCTGGGACTCACGATTGGTGGGAGAGATGGCCTTTTCGCTTATCAGGAGACGATACGCAGCCACGATCTCCTTGTAAGTTTCCTGAGTAGCAGGATTTTTGTCAGGGTGGAATTTTTTGGAAAGTTCTCTGAAACGTTTTTTGATTGTTTCAATGTCAGCCGTAGGTTCAAGCCCCAGAATTTCATAGGGGTCTTTCATGATGTTCCCTACATATCAAAATTTTGTCCTAGGTAGATACGTCTTGCTTCTTCGTTGGTGGTGAGTTCCTCATTGGTGCCGGAAACAAGAATTTTGCCTTCGTAAATGATATAAGAACGGTCCGTGATGCGGAGGGTTTCCCGAACGTTATGATCGGTGATGAGGATACCAAGTCCCATCTCTTCCCTGAGCTGGAGAACAAGGTTCTGGATATCGGCAATGGCAATCGGATCAATTCCTGTAAAAGGTTCATCTAAGAGGAGAAAATCTGGTTTGAGGGCAAGAAGCCTTGCTACTTCAAGTCGTCTTTTTTCTCCCCCCGAGAGGGTAAAACTCATCTGTTTACGAACTTTCTGAAGGCCTAATTGGGAGAGAAGTTTTTCGGTGGTTTCTTCAACTTCGTCTTTTGTTTTGCCGTGGATGTCCAAAACAGCTTTGATGTTGTCTTCTACAGAGAGCTGGCGAAAGATGGAGATTTCCTGAGGAAGATAGCCTATCCCCATTCTGGCTCGTTTGTACATGGGATAACTGGTGATATCTTCTCCATTGAGATAGACACGTCCCTCATTCGGTCGAACCAGGCCGACGATCATATAGAAGGTTGTGGTTTTTCCCGCGCCGTTTGGACCAAGGAGTCCGACCACTTCTCCTCTTCGGATGTGAAAACTGATGCCCTGAACGACGCGGCGTTTTTTGTAAATCTTGACAAGATTGTCTACCACGATCCCTTCGGCAAGGTATTCTCTTGCGTTTTCTTCTCTGGTGAGCATGCTATTTTCCTTTGATGTAGGAGATAACTCGTGCGATGGTGGATTTGAGGTCTTTGCGTTCTACCACAATATCAACAAATCCATGCTCTAAGAGAAATTCTGCACTCTGGAAGCCCGGTGGGAGTTTTTGTTTGATGGTCTGTTCTATCACACGTGGACCAGCAAAGCCGATGAGAGCCTTTTTTTCAGCAATAATTACATCCCCAAGCATGGCAAAGGATGCGGTGACTCCTCCTGTGGTGGGATTGGTGAGGACGGCGATATAAAGCCCTCCTTCATCAGAGAAGCGTTTGAGAGCCGCAGAGGTTTTAGCCATTTGCATGAGAGAAAGAATACCTTCGTGCATTCGTGCTCCACCAGAGGCACAAACAATGACAAGAGGACGTTTGTGTTTGGTGGCATTCTCTATCGCTAAGGTGATCTTCTCTCCGACCACCGATCCCATACTTCCACCAAGAAAGTTAAAATCCATCACGGCTAATTCGATCATATGACCTTCAAGTTTTCCGTAGCCGGTAACGACGGCATCTTTGAGGTTGGTTTTGAGCATGGCATTTTTTACCTTTTCAATGTAGGGGGTGCCGTCATTGAAATTGAGTGGGTCAGCGGAAACGATATGGTTAAATGTTTCCACGAATGTCCCTGGATCGATGAGCATCTGGATTCTCTCAAAGGCATTCAGTTTGTCGTGAAAGCCGCAATGGGGACATACGTGGAGATTGTTTTCCCAATCCTGGTTGTAGATGATGGAATGGCACTCAGGACACTTGGTCCAGAGTCCTTCATTTTGTTTGATAGTGGCACTTTTTTTGATCGTATATTGTGGTTTTACAAACCAGGCCATACGCACCTCCGTTTTCGTCTATTTGGCTTCTTTGTAATACTGGATGGGTTTCTGATATTTCTTGTAGTTCTCAAGCACTTCTAAAGCCTTTCGGAGCTGGTTGTCATACTCAAGATTATACACAGGGGGAAGTTGATCTATCATTTTCTCCGAATAAAGCAGGTAATCCAGGGCAAGAAGTGGAACAGGGAGACCGGCTTTCATGAGATTTGTCTGGAAAGTAGCCACATCATTTCTGGTGTAGTTGGGCTTTTCTTTGAGAAATTCCTTGATAAGGTTGGTAGATTGAAGTTTCACAAGAGCATTTTTCTCAATGTCGCTTAAGGTTTCAGCCCAGTATTTTTCTTCTATATCTGGTTGTACTCCTACCTTGTCGATGGTTCTTCCAGCCGGTGTGAAGTACTTCGCCACGGTAAATTTGATTTGCGAGCCATCTTCGGGGAAAGGATAGGTCTGCTGCACAGAACCCTTGCCGTAGCTCTTGGTACCTACAATAACCCCTCGTTTGGTGTCCTGCATAGCCCCGGCAAAGATTTCGCTTGCACTGGCACTTCCTTCATTGATGAGCACAACAAGCGGAAGAGTTTCTGGAATAAGTCGCTTCTGAGGAATAGCCCGGTAATCTTCAGCAAGCTGGTTGTTTCTTCCCCTCACATACACAATAAGGCCCTCTGAAAGGAAATAGTTGGCACATTCTGAAACAGCTGAAAGAAGTCCCCCGGGATTGTTCCGCAGGTCTATGATAAGACCGGAGAGATTGGACTTCGTCATCTGTTCAAGGGTGTTTTTGAAGTCAAGGGCGGTAGGCATACTGAATTCTATGAGGCGGATATAGCCATACCGTTTGTTGTTTGTTTCGATGATGGAGGATTTCACAGTGGGGACCTTGATGACCGCACGGGTGATGGTAACCTGGAAGGGTTCTACACCGTCTCGGCCAATGGTGAGGGTTACTTTGGTACCGGGTTTTCCCCGGAGAATATTCACTGCTTCTGTGGAGGTGAGCCCTTTGGTGGACTTCCCATCAATCTCTAAGATTTTGTCGTTAGGTTTAAGTCCAGCTTTCCAGGCGGGAGTATCTTCGATGGGGGCAATGATGGTGAGTTGCCCGTTTCTGTCACCAATATGGATGCCAAGTCCCCCAAAGGTTCCCCCTATGTCGATATTGAACTCTTTGGTAAGTTGTGGATCCATGAAGGTGGTGTAGGGATCTCCCGTATTTTCTAACATTCCCTTGATTGCCCCATAAAAAAGAACCTTGGGGGTGGTTTGTTTTTCATCGTAGAATTGTTCTCTGATAATATTGTAGGCGGTTAAGAACATATTCATGTATTTGGTGTATTCAGGATCAAGCTGTGGGAGGGTAGCTGTAGTTCTCTGGGCGTAGAGGGGATTGACAAAGGTTTGCTGGAGGCCAATAATAAGCCCCCCTACTAAACACCCCAAGAGAAACGTGAGAAGATAAAACCGTTTTTGTGAACGCATATACACTCCTTTTTTGGTTTTTGTAGAGTATATTATAGATGAAGTGAGAAGGAAATTCAAATTTTGGGGTTTTTTGGGTGGGAAAGAGTATAGGCCCAAGACTCTCTTTCCCTCCATCCTCTATGAGTTGATATGGAATGGCTGAAAAATTGACTTTTTGCTGAAGGTAGGCTATAATAAAAAATATGACAAGAGGAGGAAAACATGCCACCCAAAATTGAAGGCGCACTCAATACAATTATCGGTGAAGGTTCAGCGTTTCAAGGGAAATTTTTTGTTCATGGTTCTTTGCAGGTTGATGGAAAATTTGAGGGCGAGCTTCGTGTAGAGGATCATCTCTATATTGGCGAAACCGGAAAGGTCAAAACCCAGGTTCTTCGAGCGCGAAAGATTACCGTAGCAGGTGTGGTGGTGGGAGACCTTGAGGCATTGGAAGAGGTGAAACTTTTAGCTACCGGACGGGTTCTCGGGAATGTAACAGCTCCCCAGCTTTCCATGGAACCAGGGGTAGTTATCAAGGGAAATATTCTTATTACCGCCGGTCAGAAGAAGGAAGTGGAAAAACTCATCGAGGATGCCTACAACGCTGGTCCTTCTATCAATTTTGATGCTATGTTTGAGGAGAAAAAGGAAAAGATCCCGGAGATTACTTCCGCTAAAGAAAAAGATAGCAAATTTTTATGATCCTTCTCAAAAACAGTATCGAAATAGAGTACATACGAAAGAGCAATCAGATTATTGCCTCTATATTTCGTTCGCTTCATCCTTATATACGTCCAGGAGTGAAGACGAAGGAAATAGATGCCATGATCGAGGATATGATTCTCTCCCGGGGGGCACGTCCTTCTTTCAAGGGATACACACCGGGAGGGTCTTTTCGTCCTTATCCCGCGGCAAGTTGTATCTCTGTAAATGAGGTAGTGATTCACGGAATCCCTGGAGAGTATGAGCTGAAATCCGGCGATATTGTGAGTGTGGATATAGGGGTGGATTTCCATGGCTATTACGGGGACGCTTCCTATACCTACCTTGTTGGGGATGTGTCAGAGCGAGATAGAAAATTAGTCGAAGATACCAAGAAGGCCCTTGATTTAGCTATCGAGGTATGCCATGAAGGGGTCTATCTGAACGAAATTGGAAGGGTTATTTCTTCCTATCTTCTTCCAAAAGGGTATGGGATTTTGCGGGATTACTGTGGCCACGGGGTTGGAAAAGCCCTTCATGAGGATCCCCCGGTTTTGAATTATTATGATCCCAAGCGGAAGGGACCGAAACTAAAAAAGGGTATGGTGATAGCGATTGAACCGATGGTGACTCTTGGGACCCATGAGGTGAAAGTTCTTCCCGATGGCTGGAGTGTGGTAACCAGGGACGGAAGTCGTGCTGCTCACTGGGAACACTCGATAGCGATCACCGATGGAGAACCCCTTATTCTTTCGGCATGGGAATAGACCATGATGTGGGATGCGCTGGTTATTGGAAGTGGAATTGCAGGTGCGACGACAGCTTATCTTTTGGCTAAAGAGGGACTTTCCGTTCTTTTACTTACCAAGGCAAAGGATCCTCACGAATCCAATACCTATTACGCTCAAGGTGGGATTGTCTACAAAGGTCCGGACGATTCTCCGGAACTTCTCATGGAGGATATACTCAGGGCTGGGGCAGGGATAGCCAATCCAGAAGCAGCAAGGATTGTGGCCACCGAAGCGGAAGAGGCTGTGAATGAGGTACTCCTGCAGGCTTTTGGTATTGCTTTTTCTCGTAATGATGAGGGAAGTTATGATCTCACGGAAGAGGGGGCTCATTCGGTTCGTCGTATTCTCCATGCTCTGGATAGTACAGGCAGGGCTATCGAAGAAGCAGCCATAGCCACTCTGCGTCGAACCCCGGGAGTGGAATTTCGGTGTGGGTATCATGCTATTGATATTATCACCCTTGATCATCATACGCGTTATGCCAATAGAATGTATCTTCCTCCTACAGCTCTGGGGGTATATGCCCTGAATCAGACAACGGGGCGTGTGGAGAAGCTTTTGGCGAAAAATGTGATTTTGGCCACGGGAGGTATGGGTCAGATTTACCTTCATACAACAAACCCTTCGGGTGCCACAGGGGATGGGTATGCGATGGCCTATCGTGCGGGGGCGAGACTTATCAATATGGAGTATACGCAGTTTCATCCAACGACCCTGTTTCATCCGAGGGCAAGCAATTTTCTTATCTCAGAGGCGGTTCGGGGAGAAGGGGCTGTTCTGGTGAATAAAAATGGAGAAGCCTTTATGGGACGTTATCATGAGCTTCGGGATCTTGCGCCAAGGGATGTGGTAACGAGGGCTATTCTCTCCGAGATGTATGCCACCCATGAACCGTGTGTGTACTTGGATATAGCCCGTCTTGGCAAAGAAAAGATTCAAAGCCGTTTTCCGACCATCTATCAGAAATGCCTTGAATACAAGATTGATATTACCACAGATCCTGTGCCTGTTGTGCCGGCGTATCACTTCTCCTGTGGGGGAGTATATACGGATATGAATGGACAGACAACTATCCAGAGGCTTTTTGCCGTTGGAGAAGTGGCCTGTACAGGGCTTCATGGGGCAAATCGGTTGGCCAGCACGTCGCTTCTTGAGGGGGTGGTTTTTGGGCGAAGAATTGCTCGCTATCTTGCGGCCCATAGAGAGAGCTGGGAGTATCAGCCCTATGATGAGGTCCCTGAGTGGAAGGATACGGGAACGGAAACTTTGGATCCTGCACTCATCTATCAGGATTGGGCTCTTCTTCGCAATATGATGTGGAACTATGTGGGGGCTGTGAGAACAAAGAAGCGTCTCAAGAGGGCGCTTGTTGATCTCAAGAATCTTCGAGAAGACGTAGAAGATTTTTATCGTGATACCAAGCTTTCTCCTGAGATTATCGAACTTCGAAATGCCGTTCAGACGGGGCTTATTGTGGCCCAGCATGCCTGGACCAATAGGGAGAGTCGAGGGGCACATTATCGTTTAGATAGTGAGGCAGAGCTTTTCTGAGAGGACGCTCTTTTTTGGCGAAAGTTTTTTGTTCTAAGATCTTTTCACCAGTGAATTCTTTTGATTTGATTTTTTTAGGAAAAGATGTTATAGTAAACATAAGGAGGTTTCTATGCGGTGGTTTAGTTTTGAGGCTTTTACGGTGTTTATCGGTGTGCTTTTTATTCTTTTTGGTATTTCGCTTATTTTGAAGGCCTTCTGGAATATTGATCTTCCCCTTTTTCGGATAGGACTTGCTCTTTTTCTCATTTACCTTGGATTTGGGCTTATCTTTCAGCCCCCATGGAAGTGGGGACCGCAGGAAAGGGTAATCCGAGACGGTTCGGAGAGAAGCTGGATATTCTCTTCAGGAGCAGTTTCTTTAGAAGAAGGGGCTTCTACTTTTAACGCCATTTTCAGTTCACTGGAGGCGGATTTTTCTTCGCTTAAGGGAGAAGAAAAGCGGGTGATTGAGTGTAATGCTATATTTGGTTCTGTGGTGGTAACCTTGCCCCGAGATGTGCCTGTTCGTTTAGAGGGGCATGCCGTTTTCGGTAGCGTTCAATTTCCGGATAGGAAGAGTGTGAGTTTTGGTTCTCTTTCTTCGGAGGCTCAGTCGGCGGTGGTCATTGTAGCCAATGCCGTCTTTGGTTCTGTGGAATTCAAGGTGAAATAAACCCTACAAAAAGGAGGTATATATGAAACCATGGTGGAAGATTGGTGCGGGGCTTCTTATAGCAGGTGTGATGTTTGGAACGCAGTTTGATGACATGACCAATGATCTCAAGAAGGTGCTTGACGACGGCTCAAAGCAGGTGGCAGCTTCGTTAGCAAAGAATGTGGGTTACTATACCGGATCCGGGAATGTAACCCCAGCCAATGCCTCAGGTTTTTTGGGTCTCAAGGTGGGACTAGGGGCTGGAACGGCCCTTCCAGGGTATCTGTGGCCAGTGATTTTTTCAGGGAACACCTCGTCTCTTACGGGGGAGATGACCTCCAAAAATGCAGCTGGTTTTGAAGCCATGGCCAAGGTGGTGGGGCTTCTTCCCTTGAGCTATGATATGCTCTACGCCAAGATAGGGCTTCCTGTGATTCCTATGGATGTAGGACTTCGGCTTGGATTTTTCCCAGAACTTCAGTTTGGTACGGCAGACAACTATGTCAAATTGGGATTTTTCCACTTTGGGGCTGAGGCACGGTATAAGATAACCGGTATCAATTTGGTCTTTGCCAAGAGCCAGATTGAAGCCAGGGTATCCTATGACTATGATGGAGGGGTGATTGGGGCTTCTCAGAAGATGGCTACAGTCGCTTATGCTGATACAACGGTTATTGGTACCAATGAGATGACCATGGCCATGGAAAACCGCTGGGGTGGTTCTTCTCTTGGGTTGAAGGTCGTTGGGGGACTTTCGGTGATGATGTTTGACATTTATGGTGGGGTCGGTGTGAACTTCAATTTTGGGGAGGTGAATACCGCTCTCACGAGTAAAGTATCTTTTACCGATACCACAGGTTCTCTTGGCAATCAATCAGTAGAACTCAAAGGAGAAGGAAAGGCTTCCTATGATCTTTTTAACATGAGGCTTATGTTAGGTACCCACTTCTTTGTCTCGGATATCGCTCTTGAGTGGAATCCGCTCAACAACGCTCTTGCGGTGACTATTGTGCCCATCTCCCTTGCTTTTTAAGAAGACGAAGGGTGCTCCCCATGGGAGCACCCCTTTTTTTACTGAGAAAGTATGCAGGCTATGGAGAGTGGAGAGGCATGAGGCATTTCAGCGAAAAGGTTTTGGCATCATTTCTGTAGCCACGGGGTAGATGAAACGGGGGATAGCCAAAAAGGGAAATTTCTCACTTTTGAAAAAGAGGAAAAGAAAAACTTGAGTTTTTTGGGATTTTTCTGTATACTCATAAAAGCAAAAAAAGAGGTCTCTCTATGATTGACGATATTGATCCCTTACCAGCGTGTTTCCCTTCCTGGAGAGGAGGGGAAAAATGATCTGTGTGGTCGTAAATAATCCCAAGGATTGGTTCTTTCATTCTTCTCATATCAGGGTGGTATCTGCCAAGGATTATCTCACCAAGGATGAGTTTATTCAGGACAAAAATATCAAGGTTTTCAATCTTTGTCGTTCGTATCGGTATCAATCTATAGGGTATTATGTCTCTCTTCTTGCCGCAGCGAGACAGCACAAGGTGATGCCTACCGTTGCCACGATTCAGGAGATGAAAACCCAGAGTGTTGTCAAGGTTCTCACAGAGGACCTTGAGAGACTCATCAGTACGACCCTTGAAAAAGCCCCCCCTTCAGATGTTCAGGAAACCAAATTAAGTAGTGGCAAAAATGTCCCCATGTTTACGATGAGGATCTATTTTGGTCATACGGTGCGAAAGGATTATGAGAGGCTAGGGCAGGCTATTTTTTCTATCTTTCAGGCACCGCTTATCAAGGCTGTGTTTGTGAAACCCAATGGTCATTGGGAGGTGCAGAGTATTGTTCCTATTTCCGCCAATGAAATTCCTGATGCAGAAAAGATGTGGGTGGTGGAATTTGCGGATGTGTATTTTGCCACCAAGAACTTTTATCATAAAAAACGGCATTCTTCTCCGTATGATATGGCTATCCTGGTAAATCCTGAAGAGGGAAGCGATGCCCCATCCAATACCAAAGCCCTTCAAAAGTTTGAAAAGGCAGCCGAGGCTGTGGGATTCAATGTGGAGTTTATCACCAAGGATGATTATAGCAAAATCGCTGAGTTTGATGCCCTTTTTATTCGTGAGACAACCAGGGTAAACCATCATACCTTTCGTTTTGCTCAGCGGGCGGAAGCAGAGGGGCTTGTGGTGATAGATGATCCTTTGTCTATTATCCGCTGTAGCAACAAGGTCTATCTTGCCGAACTCATGCATCGGGCAAGAATTCTTACCCCAAAAACATGGATTTTACATGAGGACAATACCGAAAAGTTAGTCAGAGAGGTGTCTTTCCCTTGTGTGATGAAACAACCCGATAGCTCTTTTTCTCGAGGAGTGGTAAAGGTCAATGATGAGGCAGAGTTTCTTCGGGAAGCGGAAAGGCTTCTTGATATGAGTGATCTGATTGTTGTCCAGGAGTTTCTTCCCACCAGTTTTGATTGGCGGGTGGGAGTACTCAACGGCGAGGCTCTCTATGTCTGCAAGTACTACATGGCCAGCAAACACTGGCAGATTGTCAATTACGCCAAGGAAGGGCAGGATAAATACGGGAGGTTTGAGACTCTTCCTGTGGAACTTGCCCCACGGAAACTTATCTCCATGGCGCTCAAAGCAGCCAGATTGGTGGGCAAGGGGCTGTATGGACTGGATATCAAGCAGGTTGGGGACCAGTTTTATTTGATTGAAATCAATGATAACCCGAATATTGATGCTGGAATTGAGGATAAGATTCTGCGGGATCGTCTCTATCGTCATATCATGCAGTACTTTGCTTTAGAAGTCAGCCGACGGAAAAATCTTCTCTCTTCCTGAGAGGAGGTATGGTGAAACGCTTTTTTGTGGTTTTCTGGATAGGGGGTATGCTCTCTCAGGGATGGGGGGATGGGGAGATTTCTCAGGTATTTTTTGAGCCTTTTTTTGTCCCCGAAGTGTACAAGATTACCCAGGCGCAGGTGGCGTTGAATGGGGAGGTTTTTCGTCTTTTGCGATTCATAGGGACAGGAAATGGAAGATATTTTTTGGCAGTAAATGAAAACTCTTTGGATTCTCTTCTTGTGCCAGAAAACAGGGGGTTGAGAGCAACCAATGTCTCCAATACCCTGTATGAACTTCTTCTTCAGAGAATGCTTCTCCAGAAGACTCCTCTTGGTCATGCCATGGAGGGTGGGAGGGTTTGTTCTTCTGCTCTCACGTTAGTCCTTACGACGGACCTTTGTCCTACTTCAAAGGCGATGAGCAGGGAGTTTTTTTTGGCCTTAGAAGAAACATCTTCTTTTACAGGACAACCTCTTCCTGTGGTGGTATTTTTTTCCGGGAAATGGATTATCACCCATACCAATGATTTAGCCTGGTTAAAACAGCGCAGGTTGAAGGTAGTGGCAGGAAATCATACGTATGCCCATCATATTTATTCCAATCAATGGACAAGAAAGGACTTGATCGCTGAAATCACCAATACCGAGGTAGCCATGCTCTCTCATGGGATTCTTCCCTCGATATGGTTTCGTTTCCCTGGTCTTCGTTATCATCCCGATGAAATACAGGTCCTTGGAGAATTGGGAGTGATAGCGCTCGATACCACCATCTGGATTGGACAGAAAAGGATGCCTCGCTGGGCGGTGGTGCTTTCCCATGCCAATGGCACTCAGCCCGTTGAGGTGAATCACCTGAAACGATTCCTCTCTACCAACACCAATGCCTTTTTGCAGGGCAAAATACGTTTTGCTGATATGACTTCCTATGGGCGGGAGTTTATGGCTGTCTCTGGGAAGCCCCGGCTTTTAGTTTCTTCTGGAAGTACTCGATAGTGGCTTTGAGACCTTCCCGTACGGGAACCTGGGGAGACCAGTTGAGTTCTTTTTTTGCCAAGGTAATATCAGGGCGGCGTTTTTTGGGATCGTCTTCTGGAAGAGGGAGAAACTCAAGAGAAGAACGGCTTCCGGTGAGTTCAAGGACTAAGTGAGCCAGTTCTTTCATGGTATATTCTTCCGGGTTACCAAGATTGACGGGGCCTGAGAAATTCTCTTTCATGGTCATGCGGTAGATTCCCTCGACAAGGTCAGAGACATAGCAGAAACTTCGGGTTTGTGAGCCATCTCCATAAATGGTGAGGGGTTTTCCCTGAATGGCCTGAACAATGAAATTTGAGACCACCCTTCCGTCATTTTCAAGCATGCGAGGTCCATAGGTATTGAAGATGCGGATGATTTTGGTATCAAGCCCGTAAAAGCGTCTATAGTCCATGGTGAGAGTTTCGGCAATTCGTTTGCCCTCATCATAACAACTCCGGATCCCAATGGGATTCACATTTCCCCGGTAGGATTCACTCTGGGGGTGAACTTCCGGATCTCCATACACCTCACTGGTAGAAGCCATAAGAAAACGAGCGTTGTTTTTTCTTGCCAGTTCAAGAAGGTGAAAAGTCCCTTCAAAACTGGTACGAGCTGTGTAGATGGGATCTTTTTGATAGTGTGGGGGAGACGCAGGGCAGGCAAAATTGAGAATGATTTCACACCTCATATCAAGAGGGTTCAGGATGGACTCTTCTATGAAATGGAAATGGGGGTTGGCTTCAAGATGAATGATGTTTTCTCGTGTGCCAGTGTAAAGGTTGTCCACACAGAAAACCTCATACCCCTCATCTAAAAATCTCTCACAAAGATGACTTCCAATAAACCCAGCACCGCCGGCAATAAGTACGCGTTTCATAGGAACCTACTTCGTTTCGTTCATGCGGTCAAGGACTTTGC
Source organism: Longinema margulisiae (assembly GCF_025266855.1). Lineage (GTDB taxonomy): Bacteria > Spirochaetota > Brevinematia > Brevinematales > Thermospiraceae > Thermospira. The sequence goes on along the minus strand of NZ_CP053071.1, from coordinate 171,415 downwards.
CTTTACCCACAGGGAAATACCGGAAGTTATGCTTTATCATCTCTTCGGCGGGGAAGAGGTTTCGGCCATCGATCACCACAGGAAGCTTCATCTTTTCGTAGATAGTCTTGAGCGGGATTTTCTTGAATTCCGCCCATTCGGTAACTAAAAGAAGCCCTTCAACATCCTGAATGGCCTCAAGGGGGGTGAGGGCATAATGCACCCGGTCCGAAGGAGGAAAAAGCTTCTGGAAGTTTTCCATAGCCGCCGGATCATAAAGGTGGAGAATTACCCCTGCATCAAGGAGTTCCTGGGCAATCTTGATAGCCGGAGCTTCTCTGATATCGTCGGTATTGGGTTTGAAAGCGAGTCCCCACATAGCAATGTGCTTGTTTTTGAGGATCCAGATTTCTTCTTTGAGGATCTCTACCATTCGATGGAAACGCTTGGTATTGAAGGTATCCACGGCTTCTAAAATAGAGGCTTCGACACCATGTTGTTCCATCACATGGATAAAAGCCTTCACATCCTTGGGAAAACAACTTCCCCCGTATCCTATACCGGCATTGAGGAAGGCCCTTCCGATGCGCTTATCAAGTCCCATGCCTTCCGCTACCAGACTCACATCAGCCCCCGTTTTTTCACAGAGGTCAGCAACCATGTTGATAAACGAAATCTTGGTGGCAAGGAAGGAGTTAGAGGCGTATTTAATAATCTCTGCACTCGAAGGGTCAGTGACAAGGATCTTGTCTTTGAATGGCTCATACAGCTGGATCATCAGGTTCTTTGCCTCATCTGTTTCCACTCCGATAACCACACGATCCGGGTGCATAAAATCGTGAATAGCATCACCTTCTTTGAGAAATTCAGAATTGACCACAAAGTCGAATTTGGCCTGTGATTTGTTGTACAGCCTCGTAATATTTTTGAGCCGCTTGTGAGTCCCCACAGGCACAGTACTTTTTTCTACAATAATCTTGTAGGCTCCATGGGGGGTATTTTCGGCTATCTCTCGAACAGCAGTCTCTACCTGAGAAAGGTCAGCAGAACCATCGGGAAGGGGTGGAGTACCCACACAGATGAAGATAATATCCGAATCATGGAGCATCTCTGTGATGACGTCCGTGAAACGTATTCGCTTGGCTGCAAGGTTTTTGGTGAGAAGTTCCTCAAGCCCTGGTTCATAGATGGCAGATTTGCCTTGTCTGTAGAGAGCGAGTTTTTTCTGGTCCACATCAAAGCAGACCACCTGATGACCCATCTCGGCAAAACAGACACCAGAGACGATTCCTACATACCCTGTTCCGATGATCCCAACCCTCATATTTCCACCTTTCAAATATTCTATATATAATATATTTCAGGTATCAATTAAACAAGTTTCAGGATATCCTGCACACGGTCTGTCTTTTCCCATGGGAATTCTTCTCTTCCGAAATGGCCATAGGCGGCTGTTGCCTGGTAGATAGGTCGGCGAAGGTCTAAGGTTTTGATGATACCAGCCGGGGAGAGATCAAAGACCTTGGTAACCATATCAGCGAGTTTCTCGTCAGGCACCTTTCCTGTTCCGTAGGTATCCACCATCACAGAGATGGGGAAAGGAACCCCAATCGCATAGGAAACCTGAATCTCACAACGTTCACAGAGTTCACTGGCCACGAGGTTTTTGGCAACATAGCGGGCCATATAGGCAGCGCTTCTATCGACCTTTGTGGGATCCTTGCCACTAAAGGCGCCACCGCCGTGTCGCCCCATACCACCATACGTATCCACAATAATCTTGCGGCCGGTGAGACCCGTGTCGCCATGGGGACCACCTATTACAAAGCGCCCCGTGGGGTTAATGAAGTACTTGGTATTGGCATCTAAAAGACCGGTTGGTTCAAGAATGGGTTTAATCACCCTTTCAATGAGTTCGTGTTTGAGATCCTCATACGAGATAGTCTCATCATGCTGGTGGGAAAGAACCACGGTGTGAACACGAACGGGTTTATGTCCTTCATATTCCAACGTCACCTGGCTTTTGGAATCAGGACGAAGCCAGGTGAGTTCTCCACTCTTTCGGAGTTTGGAGGCGTACATCAGGATTTTGTGGGCATACATGATAGGGGCGGGCATGAGTTCTGGGGTTTCCCGACAGGCAAAGCCAAACATCATTCCCTGATCTCCTGCTCCCTGTTGCCCCTTGAAAAGCCCTTCTCCAGAAACACCCTGAGAGATATCTGGTGACTGGCTATGGACAGTATTGATAACGGCCATAGATTCGTAGTCAAGGCCGAATTCTGGTCGGGTATATCCTACTTTTTTGGCTACACCGCGGGCTACTTCTTGGAAATCCACATACGTGGAGGTAGTGATTTCTCCACCGATAAGCACCATGCCTGTAGTAGTAAACACTTCACAGGCTACACGAGAATTTGGGTCGTCCCGTAAACAGGCATCGAGTACCGCATCAGAAATCTGATCGGCAAGTTTATCAGGATGACCTTCACTGACAGACTCAGAGGTGAAAAGGTAGCGTTTACTACTCATAGAGGACTCCTTTCTTTAAGTAATTCGAGATATATATTATACACTTTTCTCTTTTTTTCTGCAAACTTTTGAAAAAAGGAAAAGTTTGGGTGAGATGAAGTTCAGCACTTCCAAATCTTGACTTTTTTGGTGTTTACTGTTAAAGTAATAGAGACAAGGAGAGGATATGGCGCAGTTAAAAAATATCCTTGAGGATATCGTGTGGCATAGAATTGAGGAGATGGAAGAGGCCAAGGCTGGTATTCTCTCACCTACGCAAAAGGTGGAAATGACGGCGTATGTTTTGAACAGGATGCGGCCTCTTTATACCACCAGCAGTCGTGGTTTTGTGTATATGATTCAGAAATATGAGAGTGATCCGCAGTTTCTGGCTGATATCTGGGTTCTTCTTTCGCAGGCTCTCAAGATTGTCCAGCGATCTGGCGAGGGAGAGAAAACTCCCCAGCATGTTTTGCAAGAAGGGAAGGCGTATTATTTTTTTCCGAAGATCTATGGGAGGGTATTAGAGGGACGGACGATGGCCCCCATAGAGGATGGAGAGGTGAGTCTCTTCTTGGAAGAAAAGCTTGTCCCGAGTTATTATGTCAAATGGTACAATCCCTACCATATCAAGCCCGATGAGGGGGGATGGTATGCTTTTGCGCCTCTTCCCGAGGAAGCACAGAATACCAGCGAAAGAGAGTTTATCTTTGCTATTCAGGTGAATACCTTCTCCAAAAGGCATCAGTATTCGTTTTCGCTCAGGGTTGCTCCAAGGGTATGGAAGTCGGGCGATGAGGTGTTTGAAGAGATGTTTGAGGTTCCGGATATATACGTATAAAGGAGGCTGAGAGATGGAAAAAACCTTTTCTCCGTGGCTTTTGATAGGGTTTATAGTGGTTCTTTTAGTCGTTGTGCTTGTCGTTCCTCAGGCGGTATGGGTGTCCCTTTCTATGGGGTTGTAGGGTGTTTTTGGTATGCCAGAAGAAGTCACGTTTTTTTCCAAACAGGAGATTACCTGTCCTGTATGCGGGACAAATTTTCGTAGAGAGGAGCTTCTCACGGGGAGAGGAAGGCTCAATGCGGGAAAACTTACAGAGGAGCTTCGACGTCTTTATATTCCCACGCAGAAGTATGGAACTATCAATCCGCTGATTTATCCCATCACGGTTTGTCCCAATTGTCTGTATGCTTCTGCTGACGAGGATTTTGAGAAACTTCCCCCCAAGGTGATTCCACAGGTGGCGGAGTACAGGGATGTGAGAGCCAAATATCTTGTGAAGCTTTTTGGGCGTATTCCGGATTATACGCAGAGGCGGGATTTGGTGGCGGGGGTGGGGAGTTATATTTTAGCTATTTCTTCCTATGGTTTTTTTGAACCAAGAAAATTTTCTCCCACCATCAAGAGGGGTATTTATTCCCTTCGGACGGCGTGGCTTATGAAGGATCTGTACCAGGAAACCAAGGATGATCGTTATCAGGAACTCTCTGAAATTTTTTATAAAAAGGCAGCAGAATTCTATGAAGCCGCTATGGAGAGACAGGCTAAGGCCATAGAACCCCTTGAATCCTGTCGAAATCTTGGTCCTGATACTGACCATAATTATGGGTATCAGGGGGTTCTCTATATCTTGGGAATGCTGAAGTACAAAATGAGTATTTATATAGAAGACCCCTACCAGAAAATCAAGGTATATGAAGAAGTGAAGCGAATTTTGAGTAAGGTATATGGCCTTGGAAAGAAGAAGAAGGATACTCCGGAGGTTCTTCTCAATCTTTCCCGTGAGGTAAGGGACAAAATAAATGCAGAATTGGCTACCTTGGAAACCCAGTTAGGGATTCAAACGGATCATTCTATGGATGGAGAGGAGTGATGCGTTTGAGAAAAGGTGTGCTCTTTGTCGTATGTCTTGGGCTTTTTCTGCCTTTCTGGGGGCAGATCTCAGAGGTGGAAAGGCTTTCGCTTGGTCGTCAGGCCTATGAGAAGGAAGCCTATTTAGATGCCTTGGATTATATCCGCACGGTTTTGAAAAACAATCCTTCCTATGGGGATGCGTATCGGTATTTAGCGATGGTGTATTACGCCCTGGAACAGTATCAAGAGGCCTTGGAGGCGACGCAGAAGGCTCTGCGTTACAATCGACAGGACACAGAAAGCAGTATTCTCATGGGGAACTGTTATCGGGAACTCAAGGAATATACCAAAGCCGAAAAGGTCTATCAGGATATCCTGAAACAATATCCGGCCATGGCTTCTGCTCATAGAGAACTTGGTATGCTTTATCTGAGGCAGAATAGGCTTTCCCTTGCGTATCAATCCCTTCAGCGGGCCTTACGGTATGATGCTGAGGACTGGCAGAATGTGATTGCCTTAGGGAAGTATTATGAGGTGAAAGGGAATATGAGGGAAGCTGAAGCATCGTTTGCCAAGGCGCTTCGGATGGAACCACGCAGGCGGGAAACTCATTTGGCTTTGGGGGAATTTTATTTTCAGGCAGGAAGGTATGAAGAGGCCATTGAGGTTCTTCGCAGGGCGGTGGATCTTTTCGATCATTTTGTTTCCGGCAGACAAGTCCTCGGTGATGCCTATCTTGCCCTTGGAATGGAGAAGGAAGCGATCAAGCACTATGAGTGGTTAGAAAACGAGCGAGTCTATCATACTCCTGAGTCTTTGGCAGAGCTTGCCTACAAAATGGCCCTTGCGTATGGGCGGATGAAAGAAAGTCGCGCTATCGACTACTACAAAAAAGCCCTTGAGTTGGTTCCAAAATACGAGTTGTATGAATTTGGGTATCAGGAGTACCTTCGTATCAATGAGGAAGTAGGAAGTGAAGAGAGGGTGGCTGAAGCCGCGCGACTCTATGAGAAGGCAAAGAAAACAAAAACCTCCGGCGATCTCAAGCGCTATTTTGTGTTTCTTCGTCGAGCTATAGGCATCGATCCCTATCTCAAAGAAGCCCGTTTTGATCTGGTGTCTTTTTATGAAGAAAAGGGGATGTGGGCGGAGGCCTATGAGGAACTTCTGGTACTCAAGCGTTTTTATTCTGATGTGAAAATAAGGGATAAGCTTTCTCGTTATGAGTGGCGAATAGCCAGAAAAGAGATGGTGGTTGATAAACCTGTGAGGCATATCTATCAGGGATACGTCGTGGTCGAGAGTGATTTTCTCAATCTTGCGGAGGTGTATCAGAACGTTTTTTTGGAGTATAGCAAATTTTTTGGTAAATTTAAGTTTTTCGGGGGAGATATCCGACAATCAAACAGCACAAAAGATCTTTTGTCCCTTCTTCGGAAAGAAGGACTCGGGTTTTTTGTGCGAATTGGGGTGAAGAAAGGTCAGGATATCGTCCAGGTTGAGATTGTGGATGGCAACAATACGACGATAGCGATGAAGACCTTCCCCTTTGATGAGAAGAATATGGGAGAGAATATCTGGAGAGTGGCGAGCTGGCTTGATGAGGTTTTCCCGGATATTTATCTTGTGAAGAGGGTAGAAACCAGAAGTCAGTATGTGCTGGCCGCGGGTTCTCTCCAGGGGGTGAAGATGGGCGAACGGTGGGTAGGTTTTGAACGGCGAACGGGTGAACCGCTTCTTCGGGTGGTGGTGAAAAAGGTGAGTGAGAATGAGAGTCTTCTGGAAGCGGTGGCAAAAGAGAGCCGATTGGACTATGATGAAAAAGAGAGGCTTTATTTTATTCGTGAAAAAGATTTTGAGCAAAAAGACTTGACAAAATTAAAATTTATCTTAGGATATTAGGGTGAGATTTGAGGAGGCTTTGCATGCAGCTTGATCTCTACTTTGGGGTACCGCTGGTTATTGCCTTTTTCTTTGCGCTTGTCATGGCGGTTCAGGCACGAAGCTACAAAGAGAGACTATTCCAGTTTCTGTTCTGGTTTTTTACCTTTGTTTTTGTCAAGTCCCTTTTGTATAGTGTGATCGGGCTTCTTGATATTGAATTTGTGAAACAGCAGGTGGGTATTTCAAATATCGAACAGACCGTTCCTAATCCAGCCTATGTGAACTTTTACAATTGGCGATATCTTCTCTGGCATGTGTTTGAAACAGGTGTTGTCGTGTTTGTGGCGAGGTTTTTTATTCTTGAAAAGAGGGAAGCAGAACGGAAAAAAACCAAGGCAATACGAATTTTCTTCACTACTCAGATTGTTCTTCTTGTGCTATCGCTTCTTGGTCTTCTTGTGATTGGCTTGAGTCAGGCACGTCAGGGCTTCAGTCTCGGAAGTGAGTTTTTGGATAGGTTTTTTCTCGGGTTTGCGGGGAGAGCGTTTCTCTCTCTCTGGCGGGTGGGACTTCTTATCTGGATGTGGCTCAGCCTTGGTTCTATCTATGGTTATACGATTGACCTTCTGAAACCAATCTATCGCTATCGTCCGCTTCTTCTTGCCTATATTGTGGAGGAGATGCTCTTCCATCTTTTCTCGATGTTAGTGGCTTTTTATCAGATGCCGGGATGGCTTGTGCTTTCCTGGGTTGGCGTGATAGCCATGGCGGTATTTTCCTTTGGGGTTCAGAGAGAGTTTGTGGCAGGTCTTGAAGCCAAGGTAGAAAACCTTGACAAGGAAAAGGATATTATTATCCAACTCATGCGTGACATCAGTGCGGTGGTGGGTTCTGGAGAACTGGAACTGGATGTAGTGATCAAGCGTATTGTGGATGCGGCTGTGAGGGGTACCAATGCTCGTGGTGGGGCTATTCTCCTCAAGGATCCGGTGACCAACAGGCTGCAGGTGAAGTATGTCAGTGGGGTGTATCCCCCAACCAAGCCCTTCAAGGTCGGCGATGGCATGACAGTGACGGAATCCATGCTGATTGAAAAATTCAAACTGGAACGGATTGCGGTAGGAGAAGGGCTTTTGGGTCAGGTGCTTGAAGAGGGAGAGCCTATCTATATTCCGGATGCGGTTCGCTCCAGCCGGTATGTACAACCTGTACCGGACTATCTCATGGTGACGTCTTTTATTGCGGTTCCCCTGAAGTCAAGAGACAATGTCTTTGGTGTGCTTACCGTGATTGATGATGCGAGGTCTTTTCTTGCCAATGACCTGAGTCTTGTGGAAACCCTGGCAGAACAGGCCGCTATTAACATCCAACAGATCCAGATGTACCAGGAAGTGCTTGAGAAGAAACAGGCAGAGAAAGAGATAGGTGTGGCAGGAGAGATTCAGAGTTCTCTCATTCCCCATAGTTTTCCTGATACTGATAAATATGAACTCTACGGGTTTTCTATCCCGGCGAAGGGAGTGGGTGGTGATTATTATGATTACATTGATTTTGGTAATAATAAGATTGCGCTCACCATGTTTGATGTATCGGGAAAGGGTGTGCCTGCCGCTCTCATCATGGTGATGATTCGAAGTATTCTCAGGACGATTGCTTCTTTGGATGCGGAAACAAAGCATATTCTTGAACGGCTCAATAATACCATTGCCCAGGAGATTGTTGAGGATAGGTATGCGACAGGGTTTTATCTCCTCTATGATGCGGAAAAGGGTCTCATGAACTATACCAATGCCGGGCATGGTCCTCTTGTGTTGTATCGGGCTTCGGAGGATACCTTCCATTTCCTGGATACCGAGGGTATGCCGGTGGGTATTATGCCAGAAGTGACGTATGGGCAGGATTTTACTACTCTTGAAAGTGGCGATATTGCCGTACTGTATACGGATGGTATTACCGAGGCTATGAATCTTCAGCATGAAGAATTTGGAATGGAGAGGCTTCAGAATGTGATTCGTACCTATAAGCGTGAATCAGCACGTGAAATTGCCAACAAGATTCTGGAAGAGGTGAATCGCTTTGTGGGGAATGCGCCCCAGCATGATGATGAAACCCTCTTGATTTTGAAAGCAAAATAGGCTATAATATAAGAGAGAAAAATTGGAGGAGGCCGGTATGGAGATAAACCGCAGAGAAACAGGGGATGTGGTTATTTTTGACATCAAGGGTGAGATTGACCTGTACAATGCTCCTGAGATCAAGGAGAAGATCAAGGATGAGATCAATAAGGGCAAGGTCAATATCATCATCAATTTAGACAAGGTGAGCTACATTGATAGTTCCGGTATTGGGGTATTGATCTCCAGTTTGTCTAATTTGAAGAAGGTAGGGGGCGCCATGAAGCTTATCAATGTGTATGCCTCTGTACGGAAGGTCTTCGAACTCACCAAGCTTACCAGTTTCTTTGAGATCTACGATAGCGAAGCAGATGCCCTCGCCGCTTTCAAATAAGCGGGTGATTTTTCATTCCCTGAGGCTTTCTTTTTGAGATGAAAAAAAGGCATGGGCTATTCCGTGCCTTTTTTGTATTATAGACAAGAGGAGAAAAATGGGAGATCTTTTCAAGGGAAAGGGGGTAGCGATTATTGGAGGAGGGGTGCTTCAACTCCCGGTGATTCGTCGGGCAAAAGACTTGGGTGCCTACGTGGTAGTGGTGGATCGGAACCCAGAGGCTCCCGGGGTGAAAGAGGCAAGTACCTACGTGCCGGCCAGTACTCTTGATGCAGAGGTGGTCTCAGAAGCCCTTGTTCAGGTCAGTCGGGAAAAACATCCTCTTCATGCCGTGCTTACTGTGGGAACAGATGCTTCTTATACCGTGGCTTTGAGTGCCCAAAAGCTTGGAGTGCCAGGTATTGATCCGGAGGTGGCCCGTCGGGCAACGGATAAGCATCTCATGCGGCAGACTCTTCGGCAGGCGAGGGTTCCAGTTCCTGATTTTGAGATGGTGGAAAGTTATGCTAAGGCTTTAGAGGTGTTTGAGAGGTTGGGTGGGGATTGTGTGGTCAAGCCGGTGGATAATATGGGTGCGAGGGGGGTCCGGCGTGTTTCCACCCTTGAGGATTTGAAGGAAGCATGTGATTTAGCCTTTCGTTATGCAAGAAGTGGTCGTATCTTGATAGAACAGTATATTGATGGGGTGGAATTGAGCATAGATGCTTTGGTGGTAGAGGGGGAGATTTTTATCACAGGGGTAGCGGATCGGATTATTGAATATGCCCCCTATTTTGTGGAGACAGGGCATATTCTTCCTTCGCAAATGCCCCAGGAGGTTATTCTTTCAGGGCTTGAGGTTTTTCAGCGAGGGGTGAAGGCTCTTGGGATCACGTTGGGGGCGGCCAAGGGGGATATCAAGGTAACACCAACCGGCAGTTTTGTAGGAGAGATTGCGGCCCGTCTTTCCGGTGGATTCATGTCAACGCATACCTATCCTTATGCGACGGGTATCGATCTGATGGAAAATATTTTGCGTATTCATTTAGGGATGGGGATAGGGGATGTGAAACCAAAAAGGGACTATGTTTCTATTGAGAGGGCGATCATTCCTTCGCCGGGTGTGGTGGAAAGGATTGCAGGGGTGGAAAAAGCCCTTTCTCTTCCGTATGTGAAGGATGTCTTTGTTGATGTAAAGATAGGGGACAGGATTCGTGAACCACAAAATAATCTTGATAAAGCGGGTCATGTGATTGTTTGTGCTCCTACCTATCAAGAGGCTCTTCATGCTTCTCATCAGGCCGTTCGTGCCATAGAAGTGAAGACTCGGCCCACGGAAGAAGAAAGTATCAATGTTTCTGTTCTTCTGGAGAGGGCAAGAACTCGTTTCAATGGGCGGTGTTTTGTTTGTCAGGATTGCGATGGGGTGAAATGTCGCGGGATGGTTCCAGGGGTAGGTGGTGTGGGTCTTGGGACAGGATTTACCCGTGCCGTGGAGAGACTTCGCCGCTGGGATGTGATACCTTCGTATATTCATCAGGCAACCATGGTTTCTCTTGAAACCTCTCTTTTTGGTTTCTCTCTTTCTATGCCCGTCTTGCCTTCTCCCATTACAGGGGCTATTACGAATCTCGGAGGGGCTATCTCTGAACTCGAGTTAGCACGGGCTATGGTGAAGGGGGCCAATCACGCGGGACTTTTAGGAACGGTTGGTGATGGGGCAACGCCCACCAAATACCGGATTGGGATAAAGGTGATTCTGGAGAATTTTGGGCTTGCTATTCCGTTTTTTAAGCCCCGGATGGACAGGGGGATGATTGTGGAGAGGCTTTTGGCTGCAGAAGAGGCCGGGGCTGTGGCTGTGGGTATGGATATTGACGCCGCTTCTTTTGTGACCATGGAGATGAAAAAGCAATCGACGGTGACGAAAAGTGTCGAAGAACTCGCCGACCTGATAGGGGTGGTGAAGGTTCCCTTTATTCTCAAGGGTATCCTTTCTCCTGTGGACGCAAAACTTGCTCAAGAGGCGGGGGCAGCTGCTATTGTGGTTTCTAATCATGGGGGCAGGGTTAGTGATGCGACTATAGCCCCTGTGGATGCTCTTCCCGTCGTGAGGGAGGCTGTGGGGTGGGATTTTCCTGTGATCTTAGATGGGGGGATCCGAAGTGGATGGGATGTGGTAAGGGCTCTTGCGCTTGGGGCAGATATGGTGATGATTGGCCGACCGGTGATGATCTATGCGGTGGGTCAGGGAGTGGCCGGCGTGAGGTATTACTTTGATACTCTCAGAAACGAACTTGCCAAGGCTCTTTCCCTGGTCGGCGTTGATGCTGTGGAAAAAATCAAAGGGAAAAGGGACATACTTTATGAAAGATTATAATCAGGCGCTCAAAGTAGCCCTGAAGGCAGCATGGCTCGGGGGCAAGGTTATCAAAGAGGGGTTTTCTCTTCCCAAGGAGATTCAATTCAAGCGGTTTGCTGATCCGGTGACGGAGTATGATAGGCGTGCGGAAGAGGTTATTGTGGAGACGCTTGTACGGTGGTTTCCTGAGGCATCCGTTCTCACAGAGGAGATGCTTTCAAGGGAAGGGGAAGCGGATTTGCGCTGGATTGTCGATCCACTTGATGGGACGGTGAATTTCACTCACCAGATTCCCTTTGTGTGTGTGTCGATCGGGCTTGAGGTTTCAAAGGAAGTAGTGGTGGGGGTTATCTACAATCCGATTTTGAATGAAACCTTCTGGGCGGTCAAGGGACAGGGGGCATTTCTCAATGGGAAACCTGTTCGGGTATCTCCCATCGGCGATATTGGGAAGGCGTTAGTGGTGACAGGGTTTCCCTATGAACGGGAGGGCAGGATAGAAGAGGTGATGAAACCACTTCCTGCGTTAGTGAGGGATTTTGAGGGGTTTCGTCGTCTTGGTTCAGCGGGAATGGATCTTGCCTATGTGGCCTGTGGGCGTTTTGAGGCCTTCTACGAAGAGAATCTCAAGCCCTGGGATACAGCCGCAGGAATGCTTCTTGTGAAGGAGGCAGGTGGAAGGGTGACTAACTACAGGGGTGGAGAGTTTACCCCCTTTGACAAGCATATTGTGGCCACCAATGGGCTTGTTCACGAGAAGATGCTTGAGATTCTTTCAACAGTGAATCTCATAGAAGAGAGATAAAAAGCGTTGGGGCTTGATGAGAACATCAGTGCTTTTTACGGGGAATGGCACAGGAACCGGGTGTTGAAAGTGTGTCTTCGTTTTTGAGAAGGTGCTGGTATTCTCTGTGCCTTTTATAAAAAACGACAGCATACGAACAAATGGGGATAACCCTTTTTTGTTGTTCTTCCGCCCATTTTGAAAGGTTTTCTAAAAGATGAGCGGCAATTCCGTGCCCACGAAGATCTGGATGGACATAGGTATGGGTGATGAGGATTTCTCCATCGGGGGAAAAATCATACTCTACAAAAAAGTCTTTTCCTTCGCTACTTCCCTCAAAGCGTCTTTCCACGCTATTGTGAGTGATGATCATGCCTTTACCTCTTCAATACGTTTTATGGTGTTGTCGGCTAAGGAGATGAGAAGGGTGCCTATGGTTTCGTCCCCAACATTGAGTCCATCTGTGGAGATACGGGCTATGGCCGGTATCATCGGAATTTTGGCAAGAACAATCATATCAGAGAGAGAACTGTCGCTTGAGAGCAGATCAATGGGCTTGCCACAGTGAGGACATACGAAATAACTCATGTTCTCTACCAGGCCAATGATGGGAACATGCATAGCCTGTGCCATAGCAATGGATTTTGAGACCACCATGGAGACAACGTCGTGAGGGGTAGTGACCACCACAAGCCCGGAGAGAGGGATCTTTTGCATCACGGTGAGAACAATATCCGCTGTTCCCGGGGGGAGGTCCACTACAAGGTAATCCAGATCCCCCCACACAACCTGTTCCCAGAACTGGACCACAGCCTGATTGAGAAGAGGGGCGCGCCAGATGAGGGGCTGGGTTTCCTCCTGGAGAATGAGGTTCATCGATACTATCTTGATTCCCTGTTGGGTTTCAAAGGGAAGAAGAAAGTTTCCATCAGTCTGGATGGCGCCTTTTTTGAGATTGAAAAGACGGGGAATACTTGCCCCCGTCAGATCAGCATCAAGAACGCCTACTCTGTATCCCTTGAGTTTGAGAGCGGTGGCTAAAAGATAACTCACCGTTGATTTACCTACACCCCCCTTTCCGCTCATGACGCCTATGACGTGTTTGATATTTCCCTTTGGTTGAGAAGAGTTTGACATGGAGTACTCCTTTTGTGTTCTTTCTATAGTATACATACTTTTTTTGTTTTTGGCAAATGTTTATTATGAAAAGGGGTTCAGGGAGAAGGTTATTAGGAAAAATATGCTCAAGAGGGTATTTTCTTTTGTTTTGTCGTTCCACATAGGAAACTGAATACCTATTTCCACATTTCTTAATGAACAGGGAAATAACACGAGAAAGCTCTGTTCTTTCACCCCTTTTTTTTCTGTACCCCACCGGGCCGCTTTTGCGGTTGTGTGTCCTTTGTCGTAAGGGGGAAGTCCTTCCGGAGTGAGGGTGCAGGAGGCACCCGGGGCGACATCTTATGTTGCTTTTTCCCAAAAGCCCACCGAAGCGTAGCCGCGGGGACCCCGCTTTGGCGGGGAATCGGCGGAGCAAGGTGGGCGCTATACTTCCGAAGTCAGGAGGACGAGTTGATGTCGCCCCCGGAGGAAGGACTTCCCCTGGAAGGAGAAGATGTTTTTCTCCTTGCCCGCAAAAGCGGCCCATTGTCCGTCCGAGGCGCATGCGTAGCATGCGACGAGGACAACATCCCTTTTTTTCAGGAGCACTTCGTGGAAAAAGAAAAATGGGTAACAAAAAGAGCCAAAAATTGGAAGAGAAAAGATGGTCGAACGAGTATTCAGTTTTTGTGTGAAGATAACCATTCTGTATGAATGTGGAACGACAGGGTATTTTCTTTTGTTTTTCGTGCAAAAGAGAGGCTTTTTGACAATTTTTTTGTCTTTCGCTATAATGCTATAACCCTTTTTTCAGTGAAAAAGCCCAAGGAGGAGTGGGATGGGTACGTTATTCAGTTTTCTTTTTCCGACCATGGTGTCGGTTTTTCTTATTTTTTACTTTCGGAAAATTGACAAGAAAAACGTGCAATTACAAACACTCAAAAATTTTGTTCAGCATTCTATCCAGGAGATTCAACGTCTTTTTGAAGCCAAACAGAAGGAATTGTACGACAAGACCATCAATCTGGATGTTTCTCTTCAGAAGTTAGATAGGGCTACCCAGTTTATCAACCAGAAATTAGGGGAATTCAAAGACTTCATGGATAAAACCAAACAGCTTGAGAAGAGTCTCGAGATTCAACTCAAGGCAGCCCAGGGCTATGAAAAGGATCTTGCTGCTATGGAAGCGAGAATGGCTCAGTTAGTAGCCTTGGAGCGAGAGATGGAGGAGATGAAGCAGGAGCTTGCAGAGGCCAAGAAACTCACCTCTACCCTTCGCAGTGATATAGATCAATCTCGTGTATGGGCTCAGGACAATGTCAAAGAGATCATGAAGAACACCGAAGCAAGTATTGAGGCTCTTCGGAAACAGATCCAGGAGAGGATACAGTCTTTTCAACTGGAAAAAACCTTTCAGACTATTCAAAATGAGATTCAGCAGAAATCTACCCAACTTCAGCAACTCCTTGCTCAGGTAGAACAGGGGATTCGGGATCAGGAGATGGCAAGCCAGAAAGAAGCCGAGAAGATATTCTCTCAAAACAAGGCTCTTTTTGCCAAACAACTGGAGGTATTTCGGCAGGGAGCAGAGGCTCAGCTTGCGGAGAAGGCAAAGGCTCTTGAGACCCAGTTTCTTGAGGGCATCAAGCGTCTTGAACAGCAGTTCAATGCCTCTGTGAAGGTGATTAACCAGAGGCTTGCTGAGAATGATCAGCAACTGAAAGAGCAGAAAAATGAGATTGGAAAGGAGTTTCAGGGGCTTCGTGAGTCTATCAATAGTGAGATTCAGCGTCTTGCTCAGATAATAGAAACGCAGAAGATGGCCCTTCAGCATATGACGGATGAATATCAGAAGGCTTTGGAATCGAAGACCTCACAGGTGGATGATTACCTTGAGGCATTTAGTGAGAGACTCACCCAGCAGTACGAGGAAGCTCTGGAAAAAGGGAAAGAAGAACTTCTTGCTCTTTCGGATGAAATACGTGAGATGAGTAAGCGTATCGATGGAGTGGATCAACAGTTATCAGGTGAACTGGGAGTTTATCAAGAAAAATGGAAGAAAACTTTTGAGGAAATAAAAACAGAAATAGAAAAAAATATCCTTTCTTTGCGAGAGGAGAATGATCGTTTGGTACGAGAAGGAACAAAAGAAGCAAAATCACTCTGGGAAAAATCGAACGTGGAGTGGCAAAATCGTTTACAGGATCTGAAAACCATGATTCAGCGAGAAATTCAACATTTGTCGCAGGCGATTGAGGAACAAAAAATACGCTTAGGGCGGATTACTGAAGAGTATCAAAAAGCTTTGGAATCGAAGACATCACAGGTGGATGATTACCTTGAGGCGTTTAGTGAGAGACTCACCCAGCAGTATGAGGATGCTTTAGAGAAGGGTAAGGAAGAACTGATTGCCCTTCAGAATGAGGTAAGTGAGATGCAGAGGACAATAGCAAAAGTCCACAAAGAAGTTGGTGATGAACTCTCTGAGAATAGGGATGAGTGGCTTCTCAAGTTGCAGCAGACGGCTGAGGAATGGCAGGCAAAACTCTCTACCACTCGCCATGATGTGGAGAAATCAATTGAAAAGGTTGCTATCGAGTGGCAGGAAAACTGGAAAAAATCTTCGGAAAATTTTGCTTCAAAACTTCAGGAACTTCATCGTCAGCTTGAGCAGACAAGACAGCGGCTTGAGAGCTTTACGGCTTCCAGTGAGCAGAAGATTCAGCAAACGGCCGAAAACCTTTTGGCAAGCCTCATGGCAAAGATAGAAGAAAAAGAAAAGGAAATGATTTCCGTCACAGAAACCTCCTCTGGAAAGGTCAGTCAGTATCTTCGCGCCCTTGAGGAGAATGTGAAAGCCTATCAGCAGCAGATTCAGCAGGTCATGGATACCACCAACAGGGCGCTTCGAGAGGATATTGATTCCATGCAGAGTCGTGTGGTTTCCCTCACCAATCAGAGTAACCAGATAGAAAACCTCTTGCGGGAGATTCTCAACAAGCGCACAAGAGAGATTGATAGTTATCTTGACAAGGTGAGGCAAACCTACCTTGATGATTATCAGGAGCTTTTGGACAAGAGTAAAGGTGAGATTATAGAGCTTGAGGATACCATTCGTGAATTTAGGCAGGATTTGGCTAACCAGCAGAAGACAATGGCTTCTCAATTGAAGTCTGCCTTTGAAGAAGAGGAAAAGCAGTTCTATCAGGCCATAGAAAGGATTCAGCAATCCCTTGACTCGCTCAAAAAAAAGTCAGATCAGGTGGCAGGTGAGGTGGACAGAGAAGTGGCCTCAAAACTTCAGGCTTTTCAGAAGGATCTTGAATCCACCCTCAAATCGTATCTTGAAAAGGCGTCTCAGGACTTTCTTAAGCGAAGGGACGAGTACATGGTGGCCTTTGAGAACCTTGACAAGAGGCTTTCTGAGCAGAGTTCTATTTTTGCCGATATGGAAAAACAGCTTCGTATCCAGCAGAGCCGTGTTGGGGAACTTCCCCAGCAGGTAGAACAGCAGGTGAAGATGCTTTTGAGTCAGCTCTCTGAAGAGGTGAACAAAGCCGTTGAGGCTTCTCGAGGCTCATTAGAGGAGAAAATACGGACTTACTTTGCCCAGGTCGAAAAGGATATGAATCAGTACACCAAACGCTCAGAGGATCTCAAAAATCTGTTGCTTTCTCTTGAGAATCAGGCCGTTCAGGAGTATCAGAAGGATATGGCGGAAATAGAGAATTCTATTTCTCGCAAGATAAGTGTTCTCACGGGCAATATTGAGACCCTCCTGCAGAAGACGAAAGAGGAAGTGGAAACAACGGTTTCTTTGGCCAAAAATAGTGTTACTCGTTTTTCAGAGGAGTTAAAGAGTATTCGAGAGGATTACAAAGAGAGTATTCAGAACGAATACAAAGATCTTGTCAAAAAGCTCAAGGAGATAGAGGCCCGTTATGATGCCTTCCTGAAGAAGACACAACTTCTTGAGAGGGCCGAGGTGGTTGCGGAGAAATCCGAAGAAACTCTGAATACCATCAGAGAAAGTTTCCAGGAGCTGGAAGAAAAGAGACGGGCTCTCACTGATGCCCTTCGAACCCTTGAAGGGGTACAGAAGGAGAGGCGAGAGCTTGATGATATGCTGAATAACCTTCTTCTTCACAAGAAAGAGTCTCTTCAGATGAAAGAGGTAGTGGAAAGGGCGATGGAAAAGGCCAAGGAGACACAGGCGCTTCTTGCCTTTGCCGAGCAGCAGAACAAGAAAGCGGAGGAGATGAAACGTACCCTTGAAGAGGCTATGAAGCTCTACGGGGATCTGCAGGCCAAATTTGCAGACCTTGAAAAGAAGCGGGATATTGTGGTCAAGATTTTGAGTGAACTGGAGGAAACCAAAGAATCGTTTACGTCTGTTCAGGCAAAGCTGAATGATGCCGATCAGAGAATCAGCCTTCTCAATAAGCTTTCGAAAAAACTTGAGGAGGATCTCAAGAACTTTCAGGGTCAGATTATGCAGGTCTTGGGGGATCAGGACAAGATTTTTGCCGCTGCTGATAAGATAGACAACCTTGAGAATATCCTGATCCAGGTAGAAGAGGAAGGAAAGCGTCTTCAGAAGATGCGCTCCTGGGTGGCGGAACTCCAGAACCAGTTGGAGCGCATTCGGGCTTCTCAGGAGGAGGTTGTTCGTGGGTCTCGAGGTGAGGGATCAAAGCCCCAGAGCGATCAGGATACGGTGAAGGCCATCCTGCGTTTGAGAAAAGAGGGATGGAGTGTAGAAGAGATCGCTTCTACGCTCAAGGTTTCGGTAAGCTATGTTGAGTTGGTTCTTGAACGCTACGAAAAATAACCCAAGGAGTGATCATGGTAGATATTCGATTTTTGGTGGAAAATGAAGCCCTTGTGAGGGAGAAACTTCGTTATCGATTGAAGGATATGGCTCTTCTTGATGAAATCATGGCTCTTGATGAAAAGCGAAGGAGTCTTCAGAAAGAGGGAGATGTTCTTCGCAGTGAGAAGAATCAAAAGTCCAAGGAAATAGGGGCTCTCAAAGCAAAAGGGGGGGATGCTTCTGCTCTCATGGCAGAGGTTGGCCGGCTTGGAGAAAGACTCGCAGACCTTGAGAGACAGGAAAGAGAGGTATCGGAAAACCTTACGGCTAAACTCATGATGATTCCCAATATTCCTATGGATGATGTGCCTGTTGGAGAGGATGAGAGTGCCAACCAGGAGATTCGAAGGTGGGGAGAAATTCCTTCTTTTTCTTTTACCCCGCTTTCCCATGATGAGATAGCGGAACGTCTTGGTATTTTGGATTTTGAACGGGGGGCAAAGATTGCGGGAAGTGGTTTCACTCTCTATCGTGGCCTTGGTGCACGGCTTGAGCGGGCGCTTATCAATTTTATGTTGGATACGCATAGAGAAGATGGGTATGAAGAGTATTTTGTTCCTTTCCTTATCAAAGGCAAAAGCCTTGAGGGCACAGGACAGCTTCCCAAGTTCAAGGATGACCTGTATCGTGTAGAGGGAGAGGATCTCTATCTCAATCCCACGGCAGAGGTTCCGCTTACCAACATTTATCAGAATGAGATTCTTGAGGAGAAGGATTTACCAAGGTGGATAACAGCTTATGCTCCAAGCTTTCGTAAGGAAGCAGGAAGTTATGGGAAGGATACCAAGGGGATCATTCGTCAGCATCAGTTTAACAAGGTGGAACTGGTGAAGTTCTGTCGTCCTGAGGATTCCGAAAAGGAACATCAGCAGATGGTGGAACAGGCGCAGAAGATTCTCAAGAAGTTGGGGTTGGCTCATCGGGTGGTGGTACTTTCTCAGGGTGATATGGGCTTTTCGGCGGCAAAATGCTACGATGTGGAAGTATGGCTTCCCGGACAGAATAGGTATCGGGAGATTTCTTCTGTCTCGAACTGCAGGGATTTCCAGGCTCGTCGGGCGCAGATTCGTTTCCGCCGGGAGTCAACAGGAAAGCCCGAGTATGTCCATACTCTCAATGGCTCTGGGCTTGCGGTTGGAAGAACGGTAGTGGCTATCCTTGAGAACTATCAGCAGGCGGATGGAAGTGTGCTTATTCCTGAGGTGCTTCGTCCGTATATGGGTGGTTTGGAAAGGATAACAAAAATTTCTATCTAAAATATTGCTAAAAAAAATTTTTGCCGTATAATATGAGGCGAAAAGACTGTGGGAGGTAGTGTATGCAGTATGAACGCAAAATTGAAAACAACGCCGCCATTTACTGCGTTCATGGCGATTTTACCATTTTTTTCTTGAATAACATCAAAGGTGATATTGAAAAAGATGTGGCCGCTGGCAAAATTTCGTATTTTGTGTTTGACTTCAGTGATGTTCACTATATTGATTCGGCGGCGATTAGCCTGCTTATTATGACGGGGAAGTACAATGATGCCCACGGCCATAAACTCTATATTCGTAGCCCAAAAGATGTGGTGAAACGTATCATTGACAACGCTGAACTCACCTTTGTTGAGTATCAATATTAAAGAGGAAAACGATGAAGATAGTTCTTGCCTATTCTGGGGGTTTGGATACTTCGGTTATTCTTGCGTGGCTCAAGGAACAGTACCATGCTGAGATTATTGCCTATGTGGCAGATGTGGGACAACATGAAGACTGGGAAGCTATCCGGCAAAAGGCTATTCGGACCGGGGCAAGCAAGGTCTATATCGAAGACCTGAAAAAAGAGTTTGTAGAAGAGGCTGTTTTTCCGGCCATCAAAGCCAACGCCACCTACGAATACAAGTACCTGCTTGGCACGTCTCTTGCCCGCCCGATTATAGCCAAGAGACAGGTAGAGATAGCCTTGAAAGAAAAGGCTGATGCGGTGGCTCATGGGGCTACAGGCAAAGGGAACGATCAGGTACGTTTTGAACTCACCTATCGTGCGCTGGCGCCTCATTTGAAGATTATTGCTCCCTGGAAGGAAGACAACTTTTTTACCTCCCGCAGTGAACTCATTGAATTTGCAGAGAAGCACAATATCCCTATTCCTGTCACCAAAGAGAAGCCATATAGTATGGACCCCAATCTCTATCATATCTCGTATGAGGGAGGGGTTCTTGAGGATGTAACCAGGACCTACGATAGTTCTATGTTTGTGATGGGCAAGGATCCCTTTACTGTCCAGGATGAACCGGAAGTGGTTTCTATCACCTTTGAAAAAGGGGTTCCCGTTGCTCTCAATGGTCAGAAGATGGATGGGGTAAAACTTCTGAGAGAGGCCAATACCATAGCCGGGCGTCATGGGGTAGGTGTGGTGGATGTGGTGGAAAATCGCCTCGTGGGGATGAAGTCCCGTGGGGTGTATGAAACACCTGGTGGCACACTTCTTATTGAGGCCCACAAGGCCTTGGAGGCTATTACCCTTGAAAGGGATACTATGCACTATAAACAAATGATAGAACTCAAATTCAGCGAGATGATCTACTATGGTCAGTGGTATCATCCTCTTCGGGTGGCTCTTCAGCGGTTTATCGATACGACACAGGAGGTGGTTTCTGGAACGGTGGAGATGAAACTCTATCGAGGAAATTGTATGGTTGTTTCAAGACAATCTGAACATTCTTTGTATGATACTAATCTTTCTACCTTTGAAGCAGGAAGTAACTACGACCAGAAGGATGCCAAGGGATTTATCAAACTGTTTGGTCTTCCGATGGAGATGTTCTCAAGAAAGAATCCCTGGAAGATATAACGCAAGAGGAAAGGAGATATCAAAAGAGGGAGGCTTTTCTCCCTCTTTTTTTGTATAAGGAGGGAGGAATGAGAAAGAAGTGGTACTTCGTGTGGGGTATTTTTTTAGTCTCTCAGATGGCGTTTGGGCTTACCAATTCCTTGAAGACCTTTTATGTGGGGTTTGAGGTTTCAGAATTACTGCAGAATAATTTTCAAAATCTTGGTTTTCAGAATATGACCTTTCTCTTTGGTCAGGAGGGGTTGGGGAAGAAGGCTCAGTTCGGGTATAGATTTTCTTACATCGGGGTGGAACTCAACGAGAAGCATCTTGCAGAAAATCCTTTTTTAGAAGGGGATACAGAGGGTTTAGATGGAACTCTTCGGGTGCTCAGGGGAGGGCTTGATTGGTTTCCCTGGGTATGGGGTGGAGAGGTTTTTCGTTTTTTTCCTATTGGGAGTGTGACGATAGGGTATACCCAGATTGTTTTCACGAAGGGAGATGTCTATGATCTTCAAACCTTTTCTGTAGGTTCTCAACTTAGGTGTCAGTGGGAAATGTGGAGATGGGTATTTGTAGAGTTTCCCCTTCTGGATGTGGGGATTTCTATGGTGAAGAATCGATCGGCAGGAGGAGAGGTGGCTGGTGTGTCTATTTCCTATCCTGAGTGGGGAGTGATGTTTTTCTGGATCACGGTTGGGGTGAAAGTGAGATGGTGAGGTAAGACGAACGGTTTTTGGAAAATATTTTTATTTTTTGTGGGGCGTGAGAAAAGTCTTTTCTCTTTGAAAACTTGACCAAATTCTTTCTTGCTCTTATCATATAAAGGTCTATTTTTTTCGGGGAAAAAACGAAAAAAGAGGTGCGGAGATGCGGAAATATTATTTAGAGTTTGAGAAACCTATCCAGATGATGGAGGAGAAAATAGCCGAACTCAAAAAGCATCTGGATAGTGATTTTTCTGTTGAGCTTAGGGAAATGGAGCGAAAACTACAGTATATGCTTGAGATGACCTACAAGAATTTGACACCATGGCAGATTTCACTTGTGGCCCGGCATCCAGAGAGACCTATTTTTTCTGACTATAGAGACAAACTTTTTGATGATTTTCTTGAGATTCATGGAGATAGAAATTTTCGAGACGATCCGGCTATTATTACAGGTTTTGCCACCTTGGGCAATTACCGTTGTGTGGTGATAGGTGAGGAAAAGGGAAAGGGAACAAAGGACAAGCTCTATAGAAACTTTGGTATGCCTCAGCCGGAGGGATACCGCAAAGCTTTGCGTGCGATGAAATTGGCTGAGAAGTTTGGGCTTCCTGTGTTAACCTTTGTAGATACGGCGGGGGCGTATCCTGGTATGGAGGGAGAAGAGAGGGGACAGGGTGAGGCTATTGCCAGAAACCTGTTTGAGATGTCAGCTCTCAAAACACAGATTATTGCCACCGTGATTGGAGAAGGGGGAAGTGGAGGGGCTTTGGCTATTGCAGTCGCTGATAGGGTGCTGATGCTTGAGAATGCGATCTATTCGGTGATTTCCCCAGAGTCCTGTGCTTCTATTCTCTGGCGTGATGCCTCCAAGGGACCGAGGGCCGCTGAGGCATTGAAGCTCACAGCCCCTGAACTTTTGAAGTTTGGAGTGATTGATGAGATTCTTCCAGAGCCAATAGGGGGAGCTCATCGTCAGCCGGAGGAAACGATCGCCATTGTTCGGAAGGCTCTTCTCCGGCATTTAGATGAACTGGTGAGAATCAGTATTCCGAAGTTGGTACAGGCACGATATCAGCGTTTCCGTGGGCTTGGAGTAGTTCAGGTCCAGGACTAACAAAGGACTAAATCGAAACGAACCAAGGAGGATGTGGCCATGGTGAAGGCGAAAGAGACGGTTTCTCTTTTGAAGGAGGAGAGAATTCTTCCTATTGTCAGGGGTATTGATGCTGAGTATGCGGTAGATCTCGCGCGGGCCACCCTCGCCTCTGGTTGTCGGATCATGGAGTTTACGCTCTCTATTCCAGGGATCGTAAAAGAGGTGGGGCGTGTCAAGGAGATGTTTCCGGAGATGGCGGTGGGTCTTGGAACGGTGCTCACTCGGGAACAGGCAAAAGAAGCGGTAAAGGTAGGGGCAGATTTTGTGGTGAGCCCAATTCTTAACCGGGAAATTATCGACGAGGTGAAAAAGGCAGACAAGATGCTTGTTTTGGCCGGGCTTACTCCTACAGAACTTTATGAGGCGTATCGTCTCGGGTCCGATGTGGTGAAACTTTTTCCAGCCAGAGAAATGAATCCCTCGTATATCAGGGAACTCAGGGGACCTCTTCCCGAACTTGAGATTTTGGCGACTGGGGGGCTTTCGCTTATTATGGCTATTGAGTATATAGCCGCTGGTGCTGTAGCCGTTGGTCTTGGCAGCACTCTTTACAAGAAGGAACTCATCGTCCAGAAAAAATTCGATCAGATTACACAGATTATTGA
The DNA here is from genome assembly GCF_025266855.1 of Longinema margulisiae. Classification (GTDB taxonomy): domain Bacteria; phylum Spirochaetota; class Brevinematia; order Brevinematales; family Thermospiraceae; genus Thermospira. The sequence goes on along the minus strand of NZ_CP053071.1, from coordinate 148,294 downwards.
GAATGCGTATAATCGTATCAAGATGGTAAAACTGTAAGATAGGATGATGGTGTGAGAGGTTTTGCGGTTTTTTTTGTGTGTACCTTGGGAATTTCTGTTCTGTGGGCTCAACAACCGAATTCGATGCCTACTAACCAGAGCCTTACCAATGAACGAATGACCAATCAAGCCGCTTCTCTTCCTTCAGGGGTGAAACTGGAAGGAGCCTCCTCAATTGTTTTTGAAAGTTTTGATAGGGTATCGGTGCGTCAGTATGAAGCTGTGGCTATTCAGGAGGTTTTGTTCACGGGGAATGTTCGTATTCTTTTTGAGGGGAAAAAACTGTCTGCTCATCGAGTGTATGTGATTATCCAGAGTAATAAGACCATTCTCCAGATAGCTGCCTTTGATCAGGTGGAGTTTCGGGATGGAAATGCGATTTATTTAGCCAAGAGTTTTTTTTATCAACCGGAAAAGAAAACGGGCCTCATGCGAGAGGTTCGTTCCTATCTTCGTGATACTACGGGGACAACCACTTCGCCTGGACTATTTTATACAGCGGAAGAAGTGGAGATTTTGAGTGAGAAGCGGGCTGTTTTCAAAAAGGCCTATCTTACCTTTACACCGGCGGACATTCCTCACTATGAACTGTATGCGGAGAAGGTATGGTATTTTCGTGATGATGTGATTTTTTCCCTTCATAACACCTATATGGTGGGGCAACAGAGGCTTTTTTATTTTCCTTTCTTTCTGCGTTTAGAAAAGGTGACCGGTATCAAGACAGCAGTGGGGATTGAAAAGCGTATTGGATGGTATGTGATGAATACGATGGACTGGTCGCCTTCTTTTGGGACAATGCAGTTTGGACTCGATTTTTATGAGCGTATGGGAGAATATGGTTTTGTTCGTTATGTCAATAAGAAACCTGTTGGACCTTTTCAGCAGATTCGTTTTTTTGGGGAAACAGCGGATGATGTTCGTTTGTTTTATGATGCGCAAAACGACCGTTACAGCCAGTGGGTTCTCATCAACAATGAATGGACGACGGTGAGAGAGTGGTCCTGGCACTATATGTTAGAAGGAACTCTCCAGAAGGAGAATTTTTCGCTCAATTTTTATACTGAGGATTTGAACGATCCCTTTTTCACCAAAAAGTATTCCCAGAGGCGAGATACTTTTAATATCCAACATATTCTTCAGCCTCAGGAAAATAGCTTCTTTGCCCAGAGTGATAATTCGCCCGCCTTTTCTTCGCTGACCCGTCGTTTTAGTATTACCTCTCCCCAGTTGATGCTGAATGGACAATGGGTGTATAGCCGCAAGCGAAATGAAGAGGTTTCGAATATGTATCGAAATGATGCGTATAGTTATTATCTTTATCAGGTGTCGTTTCCTAATATTTCGTATACCCTGCCAACCCTCTATCTTGTAGAGGAAACCTCTTTCAGAACCTATCGCGTTGAGACTAATACCCAGCTGGTTTATAGTAGGGATCTTTCTTCGGAAGCCAAAGGAGCAAGTGGGGTGATAACCAATCAAGAGAAAAGGGAAGCTGGCCAAAAAGAGTCTGCCTCTCTTTCTCAGACTTCCTCTCCTCCTTCAGTAGAAAGTAATACCATCACCCAGGAAGTATATACGACCAATAGTTTTGAATGGTGGAGTGCCTCTTCTGTTTTGAATGGAAATCTCAGTTATACCTCATCGGAAACCCTTGATACCAATGGGATGCCGATTTCTGATCAGTATCATCATCAGGAAAATGCTTCCATAGGATTGAATATAAAATTTCTCAATAAGATCATCACCTGGGATCATACTCTTTCTGTTCTCAATCGCAAGCGCTGGTCGAGTTTTGAGGTGAATTATAGTAACAATGTTTTGTATTCAGGGGCCCAGGTGGACTATACCATGCGTACAGCTACAAGTCTTACCCCGGCTCTTGGGACTCATCCTGTCTGGAAAATTCAATTTCCTCTTTCAGCTTCTCATACCTTTCAGTATCAGGTGTTCAGGAGTATCTATCAGACGATGCCGAGAGAGTATTCTCATACTCTCAATACTTCAGTTGGAGTAAATTGGCTTTCAAATATCGTGGTGTATCGATTGACGTATGCCTATCAAACGGCCTATCGTATTACCAATGGGGTTGAGGATGATTATCTCAACAATCAGATTCGTGAGACCATGAGTCTTTCAACAAGCCTTGGCGTGTGGTGGTTTTCTTCTTCTACCGGTGTTTCTCTTGATACGCTTACCAGACGGAATTCACGAATCATCTGGCGTTATCCTGAGATTACCAACCGCATCTTGGGAAGTGTGGTGCTGGAAAATGCCTTTGTTCCGGTGGCCCCATGGACATTTATTCCTTCGATCAGGCATCGCTATGATCTCTTGAAACAGACCAACCTTTCTCTTTCCATGGCTTCTTTTAGTACACTTTCGACGCTTTATCCCCCTTTCTGGTATAAAATAGATATGCTTACCTATCGGGCAGACCTTTTGATAGATTATCTCAGTCCTCGTTCAAGTTATTTCTCGCTGAGTTTTGGGACAGTGATCTGGCTTCAGAAATACTGGAAGTTAGATTTTACCACGCAGGTGGTGAATAGAAAACTCTATCGTTATGACTATGATGCCTGTGGTCGTTTCAATGAGCCGTATGTGGATTTCTGGAAAAACCTCTGGGATGGCATCAATATCTTTGACTATCAGGGGCTTCAGAGGAGTTTTTTCAAGATTCAGGCGCTGAATTTCGGGATCACGCATTATCTCAATGAGTGGGAGATGCGGGTTGGGTTTACCATCCAGCGGCAACTGGACAGTTTGAGGCGTATAGCCTACTGGGAACCGCAGCTCAGGGTTGAGTTTATGCTTTCGGGAACAAGGGATCAATTTCCTCCTTATACCAAGCGTTTTGTTCCACCAGAACTTCAATAAGAGGGCTTTATGGATTTTCGATTGGTGGCGAGTGAGGGCTCTGCAAGGGCCGGGGAACTTATTTTGGATCATGGGGTGGTTCATACCCCTATTTTTATGCCTGTGGGTACGCAGGCTACCGTGAAGACTCTTTCCCCCCATGAACTTCGTGAGGCTGGAGCGGAGATTATTCTTTCCAATGCGTATCATCTCTATTTGAGACCGGGGATTGATCTGATTCAGGCGGCGGGGGGAATTCATGCTTTTATGAACTGGGATAGGCCTGTGCTCACGGATAGCGGGGGATTTCAGGTCTTTTCCTTGGCAAGGCTTCGGAAAATCACTGATGAGGGGGCTCGGTTTCAGTCCCATATTGATGGATCGTATCATTCTCTTACTCCAGAGAAGGTGATGGAGATTGAGAGTGCCATCGGGGCGGATATTGTGATGGCCTTTGATCAGTGTGTGGCAGCGGATGCTTCTCATGAGGAGGTGCTTGATGCCCTGAAGCGGACCACTCTCTGGGCGAAACGCTCAAAGGAAGCCTTTGAAAGGGTAAAGCGCCCCTATCAAACGCTTTTTGGGATTGTGCAGGGGGGGATTTTTGAGGATCTACGGCGGTTGTCGGTTGAGGAGATTGTGGGTATCGGTTTTGAAGGGTATGCGATAGGGGGGCTCTCGGTGGGGGAGACAAAGCCGGATATGTACCGTATGCTTTCTGTTCTTGATGAAGTGCTTCCTTTTGATAAACCGAGGTATCTCATGGGGGTAGGAGTACCGGAGGATATTCTGTACGGGATTGAATTGGGTGTGGATATGTTTGATTGTGTTTTTCCTACGCGGGCAGCAAGAAATGCGTTAGTCTTTACTCATGATGGGCGGTTGAATCTCCGAAATAAGGCGCTCGAGTACGATTTTCGTCCGATTGATGAGGAGTGTGATTGTTATGCTTGCCGGAATTTCACGAGGGCATATATTCGGCATCTCCATCGTAGTGGGGAAATTCTTGGGCTTCGTTTGGCCTCTCTTCACAATGTTCATTTCCTTCTCTCTCTCACGAAAAAAGCACGGGAGGCTATTCTCCAGGGGCGATTTGCTGAGTTCAAGTATACTTTTCTTTCTCGATACCAGCAGGGAGCCTTTCTTCATGTGATGAATGGGGAGGCTTCATCGGGAAGGTAGGAGACAATGTCAATGTGGTGGGTGACAATGTATTCCTGGTACATGGTCTCTAAAAGATTCACAATATTGGCAAAGGTTGATTGGAGATACGAGATGTCCCCGGAGACGCCGACGATCGCTACATCTGTATAGAAGCTTTCATAGCTTTCTTGAGAGACATCAGCTACAGAAACATTGAATTTTTTTCTCACGGTATCTTTGAGACTCCGGACAATATTGCGTTTTTCTTTTATGGTTTCATTGTAGGGAATAGAAAGCTTGAGTGAGAGGATACCTAAAAACATGGTTATTTTTTCGCCTCTGATTTCGCTTTCTTTTCTGCCATTTTGGCAAGTTTGTCCCGGAGTTTCTGTTCTTTTTTGTGATCCACACGGTAGTGGATATAGTTGCCGTTTTTCATTTTGACCTTGAGGTCGAGAAAGAGAATCTCATCAGCGTGATCAATGAGGCCGTTCACCATGGCCTTGAAATCTTCTAAGAGAGCCATACCATACTCCTTTAACTCCAGAATTTATTGACCTTGATGTCCCAGACAAGGTATTCGAGTTGTTTTCGTACCTGTTCGGTGATCTCTTCGAGAGGGATGTCGGGAGAAAAATGCATGGGTTTTCCAATGTTGGCGTAGTATTTTCCTGAGAGCACAGTGAGGGTTTCATACTGTTGTTCTCCCACCTGGATGGTGGCTGATTTGCGTTTGACATGGCTTCGGGGAGAGACAATACCAATGGGAATGATAGGGGTGGGTTTTGCTTTGTAGATTTTTGCCATACCGTGATAAAATTCTCGGAATTCTATTTGATTGTTGAGATCCCCTTCTGGAAAAATATAGATAGATTCACCTTTGGAGAGGTATTCGACTGCGCGGGGGATGACATTTTTGCGGTGTTCAGGCAGAGCATTGATCTGTTCCATCCATTTGAGAAAATGTTTCACAACAGGAACAGAGAATCCTGGACCAATAACCATGTGCACCGGCTCCTTCATGAGAGTAATGACAAAAAAGGGATCAGTGGATGAGAAGTGATTGGAACAATAAATGCAGGGGCTTCCTGCTTCCGTGAGATTTTCTTCTCCCCAGACCTGAAATTCGACGAAGGTTCTGAGGTAAGCACGAATGGCCGTGCGATACACTTCATACATACTTCGTGCTATCCAGTGCATAGTTTGTCTCCCTTTTGTGCCTTTAGTATGGCATAAAAAGGGAAAAAAGTCAAATGTAGACCCTTGTACGGGTTTTTCTTCCCTTGTCTGGGTCAGGGGCTATGCCCCTCTCCCCCGATTTTTCTGTTTACAGGGGCCAGTTTGTCTTTTTTATTCAAAAAAAATAGAATTATTGATTACGAAGAAAATTTTTTATACTATTTTTTGTTTTTTTATTACTTTTTTGAGCCCTTTGCACAAATGGGCAAAGGGCTCAAATGGGAAAATTCTTTTTTTGCTTTCTTTTTTTTTGAAAATCGTGTATAATGTTAGTAGGAAAAGAAAGGCAGGAGTGCCTATGGCGGAAGAGAAAAGATCCTCTTCACAATCAAAACCTCTCCCCGTTCCCAAGAAGTTGTCTCTTTCTCAGTGGCAGGCTATCATGGATTCCCTTGAGGATGAGGAAGTACGGGAATATCTTGAAGATGTGTATGTCTATGATGCAAGACGAAGTCGGTATATCCTGACTCGTGGACTGAGTCGCAAGGAAAAGACAATTCTTCAGGTGCTTTTTCAGGAGATTGCAGTTCCGGTCAAGGAGAAAAAGAAGTTTCACATCAGTGCCAATCTTGATAAGGAGATTGTCGCTCTTTTGGCTCGTAAGAGGCGGCATGGTCTCAATGTTTTTATGACTATTATGACCCGTATTGGGGATGGGTATGTGTGGTTTGGGATGATTCTTTTTCTTTTGTTTGTAGATATGTATGCGGGTGTTGTGCTAGCCATGGCCCAGCTTATTCAGATTCTTTTGCAGTTTTTGATCAAAAATATCTTTACCCGGGATAGACCGTATGTGAAACATGGGGATATTTCTATTCTTCTTGCCCCCCCTGATAGGTTTTCTTTTCCTTCTGGTCATACGGCGGGAGCATTTACCGTAGTTTTTTTTCTGTGGTATTTTTATCCGGTATGGACGTGGCCTTTTTTGGTACTGGCCATTCTGATAGGATTCTCCCGTATGTATCTGGGACTGCATTATCCGACGGATGTGCTGGCGGGCATGGTGCTAGGATATGTGAGTGTGAGAGTGGCACTTTTTCTTTCTTTTTTCTTGCCGTTGTGAGGTGTGTATGATACGATATCCTCTCCTCAGGCGTTTAGCGGAAGAAAATCCCGCCTTTGTTTCGGCAAAGGATGGGCTTGTTACCCTGCGGATACAGGATCGTTTTGTTCATAGTCCCTATTCTCCTGGAAAAGAAGCCCTTCGTCTCGTTGAGGGGCTGCGAGGTCTTGATCCTTCAAAGACATTTGTGATTGTTCTGGGGGCGGGATTGGGGTATCATATTGAGCTTCTCGAAAAAGAGGGCTTTGAGAGGGGAGTAGTGATTGAAACCAATCCGGAGATTGCGAGGATATTTCAACGGGTCTATGAACTTCCTTCCTCGTTTTACTGGGTAGGGCCAGAACAGACCGAGGAGGCTCTGGATAGTATCTTTGCTCTTCTGGATTTTTCCTCTCTTCGGTGGGTGAAGACGGTGATTCTCAGAGGGAGTTATGAAATAGGCCACTATGATGCCTTTGAGAAACGGATTCAACGCTTAACCCAGGTAAAATTAGGGGACTTCAGTACACGTCTCAAGTTTGAAGAGATATGGCTTATCCACATGATTCGAAATCTTCGGAATCTCCGTTTTTCTACCCCCTTAGCCAAGCTTTTTTTTCGTCAGCAAAATGTGCCCATCGTAATTGTTTCGGCGGGACCTTCTCTTCGACAATCTTTGGCGGCGCTAAGTCGTGTGCGATCCTCTGTGTTTATGGTAGCGGTAGATACTGCCCTTCTTCCTTTGTATGAGGCAGGTATTGTGCCGGACATGGTCTATTCCCTTGATGCTCAGGTTCATACCCTTGAGGATTTTTTGGGTATAGACAGGAAGTATCTTTCACGTCTTCATTTAGTGTATGATATGGTTGCTCATCCAGAGACACTTGCTTTTGTGAAAGAGGCATCTTCAGGTCCTCACTATGTGGCTACTACAGCCCATGTGGATATTGATCCGCAGGGAAATCCATTTCTTCTCAAACATGAGTTTGTACGATGGCTTGAACTGGAGTTCAATACCTCCCTTGGGGATGTGGAAACAGGGGGGTCGGTTTCAACCTCTGTGTTTCATGCGTCTTTTCTCATGGGGGGAAATCCCCTTCTCTTGGTAGGCCAGGACTTAGCGTTTAGTTATCAGACCACGCATGTAGCCTCTACCTCGCATTATTACCGATATTTTCCTCAGGCTCATCGGCTTCACCCCATCAATACCATTTTCTTTGAGGCCATACTTTCCCGTCGTTTGCAAAAACAGCCGGGTATTCGAGAAAAAGAAGTGGATTCGGACTTTGTGCTTTCGAATTTCAAGGGATGGTTTGAGGTTTCAGCCAGGCGGTTGTCAGAATTTCGGGGTATTCGCTGTATCAATGCGACGCGTGATGGGGTAAGACTCGAGGGTTTTCTCCATGAGGACATAGAAGATGTCCTAAAAAAATTTCCCCCTTTCTCTCACGATAGGGAAAAGTTGTTTGTTTCTGATCCGCTTCCAGTGGCTCCTCTTCACAAAATACAAAAGCGTCTTGAGGCGCTCAAAAAAGAATTGCAGGGATACGTTTTTGATGATGGTTTTTTTGAGAAAATCCGAGCCCTTGGGCAGGAATTTCTTGAGAGGTATTATATGCGGGAGCGAATGCTTTTTGAACGATATGGGAACAGGGATACCATTTCTTTAGAACGAAAAACCTACCGCTTGATCAAGGCAATTGAGGAGCTTGGAGATGAGTGAACGACCTATTTTACAGGAAGTAGAAGAAAATATTTTTATCATCTATGGAGAGAAACCAAGTTCTCATGTCTATATTATTAAAGGCGAATACAAGAACGTACTCATTGATACAGGGACGAGAAAAAATTTTCATCGTATTGTGATGGGACTGACACAGATTGGGCTCAAGGTGAGTGATATTCATATGGTTATCTGTACTCATGAACACTATGACCATGTAGGAGGGATTGGCTTTTTCTATGAAACGGCGGTGATTGCGGCTGATAGGTTTGCCGCTACCAAGCTGGAACTCCAGGATGAGTATGTGATTCATGCCATTGTGCATGGGGAAGAGGCCATTCAATCTCGTGTGAATATCTGGCTCACGGATCAGAATATTTTTGATTTTGGAAATTATAAACTTCGGGTTTTTTATACCCCTGGACATACGTCGGGATGTATTTGTCTGTACGAGGTGAATCACAGGTTTCTGTTTTCAGGGGATACGGTCTTTGCTGATGGGGTGATTTCCAAGATCTCTCAGTCAGGGAGTTATGGGGATTATATCAATTCTTTAGAACGTCTCAGTACTCTCCAGATTCGTCGGATTTTCCCGGGTCATGGGAAAATCTGTGATTATCCCCAGGAAACGCTCAAGCAGTCTATAGCCAATGCGAGGCTTCATCTCCAGGAGTACAATCAATCCCTTCTTCAACAACAAAAAAAGGAGTGCGATCAATGAGAGGAAAAATCTTTCTTGTAGGGATGCTTCTTTTTTGTGGATGCGCAAAGGGATGGAATCCTGAGCTCTTGTACAATGAGGGTATCAGTCGGTGGAATGAAGGCAAGAAGGCAGAAGCACTCTGGTATCTCAAAAAAGCTTATTTGCTTGATCCTGGCCAGAGGGTTTTTCGTCTCACCTATGAGAGTATGCGAGTGGAGTTTCCTGATAAACCTGCTATGGAAAGGGTAGTTTTAGGTGTGGCGGGCGTGAATGGTATAGCCTGGTTAGCCGTGGTTTTTCTTCTCATGGGAGGGGGACTTGTGGTGGTGCGTTATATGGTGGTTTGTCCGCCGTGGATCCAGAAAATCCAGAACTGGCCTTTTCTTAAGCATGTGATGGTGGTGCTTTATCTCATAGGAGGAATACTCCTTGTGATACAGGGGGTGGCAGGAGTGAGGCTTTTTGTGCCTGAGCCTGCTGTGGTGGTAGAAAAGGCTTCTCTTTTGGACAGGCCAGAGGAAAGTGCGCTTGTTTTGCAGGAGATCCCGGCAGGAATAGAAGGCTGGATACTCAAAAGAAAAGGAGCATATACACTTTTTCGTTCTGAGAGTGGACTGGAAGGCTGGATGTTAACCAATGGGTGCTGGGGGGTGTGGCAATGAACTGGTGGCAGGATATCTTTTCTCTTGGGATACTTCTTGTGATAGCCGGTCTTCTTGCCGGGATTGTCGGATGGTCTTTCTGGGTTGTGTTTCTCTCGCAGACCATAGAGCGAAAGGTCCAGCGTTTGTACCGAAAAAGGGAATACCAGGAGTGTGTGAGACTTATTACTGAACGGTTAGAAAAGGACGACAGGCTCCATCAAAAGGAACGGCTTTTTCTTTTGTATTATTTGGCCAGGTCGTATGAGGCTATGGACCAGATCGTGAACGCTATTCAATTTTATCAGGAAGCCAGTCGGGTGGCAGGGTTGCGTCATCCCCTCTACGTGGATCTTCTGCTTGCCCTGCTGAGCCTCTACCAGCGTCAGGGGAATTATCGAGAGGCTCTTGCCTATGCTATGATGGTGCTTCAGCAGAAGGAGGATCATCCCCTTGCCCTTTTGAAAGCGGCCGAGTGTCAGTATGCCCTTCATCATCCTCGACGGGCGAAGGAGCTTTTGGAAACGCTTCTTTCTCAAAGGCCAGGAATCCTGGAGGCGAGGTTTCTCTATGGAAAGATTCTCTATGAGCATGGGAATTATGGGCTTTCTCTGAAACAATGGGAGCTTCTCATCAATCATCATTTTGAAGAGGGGGTGGTATGGTTTTATTATGGACGGTGTCTTGAGAATACCAAAAAGTATTTTGAGGCCTTGAAGGCTTATGAGACGTTTTTGAAACAGTATGGAAGTGAGTATGCGCAGGAGAGATGGAAAACGTGGATTTCTATTATTCAGATATGGATTAAAGTAAAGGACTACCATCGGGGTATTCAGTATGTTTCGGAGTATTTGGCCCAGCCTGCTCCTGATGAGGTCAAAAAGGAACTTCTCTATCTTTATGCCAATCTTCTCTGGAACACGGGGGAGGAATATCAGTCTCTGAAGAATATTGAGCGTATCTATATGATGGATTCCTCGTTTAAGGACGTGAAAACCACCTATGAGCTTTATAAAAAGCTTTTGCCTCATAGTTATTTGGGACAATACTTTACGTCGAGACAGGATGTTTTTTTGGGAGTGTGCAAAAAGATTTTGGGTAGAACCGCCTTTCAGCAGATGGTAGTGAATGCGGATGTGGCTATCTATGGGAAAGGCAGTTTTTTTGTGGTGTTCTGGAGGCATATAGAGGCTATTTCTCATAGTAAGCTTACCGATATTTCGGTGCTCCTTTCCAGTTTTGAGGCGCTTCCTTCCAGTGTGGAGTTGTATTCCTTGATGGGGGTGAGGGAGGATGCCGTGTTGCATGAACTCTTGAAGAAAAGCCATCTGGTGGAAGGACAGGAATTTATCCAGACCATTCGAAGTGTGGTTCAGGAGGGATGAAATTTGACAGGAATAAGAGGATGTTTTATACTCATAAGGAGGGAAGTATGAATTATCTGATTTCTTTGGTGATTTTTTTGGTTATGGCAACCCTGATAGGAGGATATGCTTTTTTTCTGGTATGGGCACTCGGAGGGGCGGGTGTTCCATTAGGGTTAGTGCTTTTTGTGTCGTTTTTGTTTGTGGTACTCTTGCTCTCATTGACGGTGGCCTTTGTTGCCAGGATGCGAGAAATCAAAAAGGAGGAACAAGATGATTATCGCAACTACTGATACCATTGAGGGGAAAAAGCTTGAAACGCTTGGTCTTGTGCGTGGTTCTGTGGTCTATTCCAAACATGTAGGAAAGGATCTTGTGGCCGCTTTCAAGACGCTTTTGGGTGGCGAGATTTTTTCCTATACGGAAATGCTCAATGAGGCACGGGCTATAGCTACCAAACGAATGGTTGAAGAGGCTGAAAAATTGGGTGCTGATGCTATTGTGGGCATGAGGTATGCGTCGGCTGCTGTGATGCAGGGGGCAGCTGAGATCGTTGCTTATGGAACGGCAGTAAAGTTTGTGTAAAGATTTCACTTTTAGGGACGTTGTTTCGTAATACTATAAGCAGTGTCTTGAGGAGGAATAATGAAACGGTTGTGGTTGTTAGGGATGGCTATAGCAGTTTCTCTCTGGGCAAAGCCTTTTGTCTGGAATAGGGATGGAGAGTACATTCTTGGCTTCTATGATATGGGGCTTACCACGTCAGCGACGGTGTATGATGTGTCATACCTTTCGTGGCAGGTGTTGGCTCTTCGCTGGAATCCCTTTGTCAAAGTTTTTACCTTTGAGACAACGGTGAGGTATTTTCCTATGCAGCATTTGGCTCTTTCCTGGTGGATATTTTCTGAAAAGGGGGTAAATCCCTACCTTTATACGGGGTTGAAGGTACCCCATACCTTCCAGGCTATAGGGCTTCCTGTGGGACTTGGTCTTGTTCATCAATGGACGAATTGGTCACTTCATTTTCGAGTGTATGGGGATTTTGCTCTTGTGCCTGTGTTTGTACCAGTCTGGTCTTTTGAACTGGCTGCCGGATTCAAATGGTAGGAGGATGGTATGCGGAGAATAAAGAACATCCTTTTAGTAAGTGTAGTTGTTTTTTTCTCTGGGTGTAATTTTTTTGAATGGCTTACCCCTCCCATGAGCGGGGTGAGTGCCGAAGAACTTGTGTATCGAGGCCAGCAGTATTTTGAAAAGCAGGACTATGTGAGTGCGGCTTCTACTTTTGAACAGGCGATGAAAATCAATCCTCGCTCAAGTGAGGCACGGCTTGGGTATGCCAAGTCGCTTCTGTGGCAGATAATGCTTCCTGTGGCCAATATTGTCGCTGAAGAGTCTCATCAACAGGGGGACAATATCTATCTTGGGCTTCTGGCTTCCTTGAATAAACAAGAATTCCAGAATGTGCTCTTTGGGGGGGAGGTACCTCTCTATAAAAAAATTATTGATGTTCTCGAAGGACCGAACGGGATTATCGGCAATCAGGGTGATGGGGTTATTAAGGATGATAGCCTTGAGGTGAATGTCGTTCTTCTTGTGGCGTATCTCAGTCTCACCGCTCTCAATCTCTTGGATTCCAATGGAGATAAACAGTTCCTTACGGCCCCGGACTATCTGGTAATGCAAAATAATGAGATTGTCTTTTCACTTGATATCAACCGTATTCTGAGTAATGTCACGGCGAGTACGGAGGTGAATACAAGTTATACAGGAGACAACCTCACCAATACTCTCAAGGGTTCTCATGATGCCATCGAAGAAGTGCTTAGCCTTTTGCGTTTTGTCTATCTCAATATCAGCTATGTAGATGGAATGATAGGATGTGTGATTCGCCCCTCAACCTTCATGAGAAGACAACCGGCGTCCTCTTCAGTATATCCCAGTATGTATGATGAGATCCGGGATGCGCTCACCAATCCTTCTGCCAAAACCGACTATACCAATTCTTTCAGGCTTTTGTATGTGCTTCGCTATACACCAACCAATGTGGGAAGGGTATGTAATGACCTTCACCAGGTGCTTGTGGGAAGCTATGCCTATAATGCCCTTGGGGATTTTCGCCCTTCTTCGTGGTCTTCACACAGTGGTGGGTTGAAAGCCTACGGTGAGGCCCTGGCTGGAATGAACTTGAATGATGAGAATGTAAGTAATGTCGTCACGAGTATTACCAACCAGTATACCCCTGAAGAGATTTCAAATCTGATTCAGGGACTTAACCTGTAAGGGAGGAGAAAATGAGACATTTTTGGCTTCTTTTCTTGTTTCTTTTGGGTGTTTCTGGCTTATTTGCTGAAGGGGTTCCCTCCTCTTCTACAGCCTTCAAGGGGAATGTGACGCTCTTCGACTATAGTTCTCCGTGGGCAGGATTTAACAACCCGGCTTTGATGATGGGATATGGCGGGTATCCCAATCCGTGGATGTTTCGTACCTCAAGCACCAATTTTCCTGAGTGGAAGCTTGGAAGGGTATATCTTTTTTCTAGTTCATTAGCCGTGGGGGTAAATACCTCGTTTTATCAGCTTCTTGAGGCGTATCTTTACTACCTGGCCTATTATGCGGATAAAAATTTCACGGTTCTTCTCAAAAGAGGGCTGGATTATGTGGTGCCTCTAACGGGAGGGGCTTTTTCAACAGAGATGTTGGCCAATCCAACGAATGATTTTACCTATCTCAAGAGGGCTCTTAATCTTGTGCTTTCCAATACGACGCCAGGCTTTTATACCCGTGTGACTATGGGGCTTGGCTCTCTTTTTCTTCCTCTTGGCAAAGGAAATACGGTGGGTTTTCAGCCTCTGGTGGATTTAGAAACCTATGGGAGTTTTACCTCAAAGGAGAGCACTTTCTTTTTCTTCAGGGATCCGGAGGTTTCTCTTTTGCTGAGAGCAGGGGCGATTTCTTCTTTTGGGCTTGGTAGGTATGACCTTCCGTTTGTGGGAGATGTGGTGCTTGGAGCAAGCGTAGGAATTTATCCTTTTATGACGCGTATCCGATTCGAGAGTTTTGATGATCTCACGTCATATATGAATGCGATAGAAACCAACCGTGCAGCCATTCTTCAGTATGAGAATGTTCGTCAGGGTTTTGGTGCTGGGTTCGATATTGGGGCAATGAAGAGAATAGGAGAAGAATGGCAAATAGCCATGAAGGTAGAAAATCTTCTCTCTCCTATTCTCTGGAAGTATAAGACCACGAATGATACCAAAGACCACTATGCCTTTGACTGGATCCTTCCGAATGTGGTCGCAGGGGTGAGGTACACCTATCCTGTGGCCAAGCCTTTGAAATTTTTGGTGAACGAACCCTCTTTCTACTGTGAAGTGGAGGATCTTCTCTATACCAAACCCTTATCTCTTCTTTCCAAGGTACGTCTTGGGGCTGATGTGAAACTTCTGCTGGATATGATCCAGGTGGGGGTAGGGCTCAATCAGGGTTATCCGACGGCAGGAGGCAAGGTGAATCTCACCCTTTCATGGATACGGGATATTCCCTGGATGCCAGGTTTTTTGGGTGTGCTTCTGTTTCCTATCACGATGGGAAATCTCACGGGGTATGTGACCTATTATGGAAAGGAGCTTGGGCACTATCCTGGACATAAAGATGCCCTGGGGTATATCTTTGGCTTGGAGTACTATCTTGAGTTTGGGGCAAATGGACCGAGTCGCAAAGTACAGAAGGCACAGGCTTCTCAGGAACAATCCAGTAGTGAAGGCTCATTAGCAGAACCTGTTTTCAAGGGAGAAGGGGAAGAAAACGCGGGTGTTCAGATTAAACGATAAAAAATCAAGGGGCTGTTCCAGGTTTAGGGAACAGCCCCTTTTGTTTTAAAGAAGAAAACGACTCTACGCTTTTCTTTCAGCGATGAGGACACGAGGTAGGTTTTGATAATCATACCGAATCTGGCATTTCAAAGAGTATTCTGTGAAAATATCCCTGATTTTCTCCCACTTGTGGTCAACTTCTACGACTATCTTGCCATCGAAAGAGAGGTGGTCAAGGGAGTAATGGGCTATAGCGCGATAGAAGAGAAGCCCATCCTTGCCACCAAAGAGGGCATGCTCTGGTTCATGACGGAGGACAGATGGCTCTATGAGAGAACTCTCCTGGGGAGAAATATAGGGCGGATTGGAAACGATGAGGTCATATTTGCCGGAGGGTGGACGCTTCAAAAAGTCGCACCAGTGAAAGCGGATGTTTTTTTTGAGCTTGCGGGCATTGAACCTGGCAAGTCGAATAGCTTTCCAGGAAATATCACAGGCCTCTATGATGGCATGGGGAAAGAGAAAACCAAGCGAAATGGCAAGGATACCTGTTCCTGTTCCGATATCAAGGATATGGGAGAAATCCTGCTGGAATTCCTGGACGGCATAAAGGATATGTTCAGTGTCAGGTCTGGGAATGAGAACCCCTGGACGAACGGTAAAGCGTTTACCGTAAAAATCTGTGTATCCTACAAGATAGGCAAGAGGAATACCCCTTCCTCGTTTGTTTACGAGGTGAAAAAAGAAGTGTTTCTGGGCAGATGAGAGCCCTTTCTCCCAGAGAAGGGGAAGTGTGTTGAG
Organism: Longinema margulisiae; assembly: GCF_025266855.1. Taxonomy (GTDB): domain Bacteria; phylum Spirochaetota; class Brevinematia; order Brevinematales; family Thermospiraceae; genus Thermospira. The sequence continues at coordinate 132,925 of NZ_CP053071.1, read as the reverse complement.
TTCGCTTCCCGTCACATGGGCAAGGAGATAGCGTGCCGAGAAATCCGGATCTAAAGTAGCCTTTTCTCTGAGAAATTGGGAGGCCTTTCGGTAGGCGTCTCGATAGGTCATCATACCTCGAGGCTTTTCAAGAGCTCTTCCTGTTCACTGAGAATAAGCTGGTTGATGAGTTCATCGCACTCTCCATCCATGATCTGGTCTAATTTGTAGAGAGTGAGATTGATACGGTGGTCGGTGACCCGGTTCTGGGGATAATTGTAGGTGCGAATTTTCTCAGAACGATCTCCTGTTCGAATGGCACTTCGGCGAATAGAGGTTTGCTCCTGGAGTTGTTTCTGGATTTCGAGGTCAAGGAGTTTTGCTCGAAGCATACGCATAGCCGCTGCACGGTTTTGAAGCTGGGAGCGTTCCTCCTGACAGGCCACCACAATACCTGTGGGGATATGGGTAATACGAACGGCAGATTCTGTTTTGTTGACGTATTGTCCACCCGCTCCTCCGGCCCTGAAGGTATCAATCTTGAGGTCGTCTGGGTTGATCTGGATATCCACCTCATCGGCTTCTGGCATCACCACCACAGAGGCGGACGAGGTATGGAGTCTCCCACTGGCTTCTGTTGCAGGTACTCGCTGGACACGATGAACACCGGATTCAAACTTGAGATGTCCGTACACATCTTTGCCTTTTACAGAAAAGATGATTTCCTTGTAACCCCCAAGTTCATTTTCGCTATAGTCCATCACCTCGATTTTCCAGCGTTTTTTCTCGGCGTAGCGACTATACATACGGAAAAGATCAGCGGCGAAGAGAGCCGCCTCATCGCCTCCTGTTCCAGCTCTTATCTCCATGATGATGTTTTTCCCCTGGAGTTTGTCCTTGGGGAGAAGAAGGAGAAGGATCTCTTTTTCAAGCTTTTCCTTCTGTTCTTCTAAAAGGGGGAGCTCCTCCTTGGCAAGTTGTTTGAGTTCATCATCAGAAGAGGCAAGGATTTCCCTGTGTTCGGCGATCTGTTTTTCGATATTCTGGATGCGGTTATATACCTCAACGAATGGTTCAAGATCAGCCCGTTCTTTGGCGATCTTGATGTATTCCTGAGAACCGGGAGAAAGGTTTGCAAGTTTCTCTCCCATCTCTTCGTATTTTCGCATGAGATCAAGGGCTTTTGGATGCATAGAAACTCCTTTTTTTGAGAGCAATATTATAACGCAAAAATAAAAAAGAGGCAAATGCTAAACCCTGAATAAAAAAAGTTGTTTATCCTATGACCGAAAACACAGGGGCCGAACCTTGGGCTTAAAACCTCTGGGATAGGAGCCGTTCTCTTTGCTGGATTATGGCTTCTGTCTTGATGGGGATGCCGGTATGGGGGACGTTGATAAAATCCGGGTTTTGTGTTTGAGCAAATTCCCGAAAGCCCTCATGATTAAGCCAGTAATAGATTCCCCAATTGGTAAAATTCTGTATTCTGCATCTTTTTGAGGACGACATGGCGCCCCTCGTATTCAGCGAGGTAGGAGATACCAGATTTTCCTTTCCCTAATGTCTTGAGGATGCGAAGAGCAGAAAAATCCATTGTTTTTTCCGTTTTATTTTGATGTTTGCCTTGTCATAAAAACAAGATAAAACCTTTTCACCAGTAGCCAGAAAAGAAAGGAAAAACCAAGCAAAAGAAGAAGGGGGACAAAAAACTTTTTCTTGATAAGAACGGAAGCCAACCAGAAAAGAAGAAAAGCGCCGGTTACGAAGATGAGTTTGTCTTCTTTAGTCACTAAGATTTTTTTTTTGAAGGTAAGAGCGATACTCTTCACCTCGTGGGGTTTGAGACGTTCTTTTTTGCATTTGGTCTTGTAGGTGAATCGGTAATACACCTCCTCCCCTCGTTCGCTGGTTTCTACCAGAAAGGAGAGCCCCTGAGGGGTAATGCTTACGCTTCCCACAATCGGTTCCCACAGTGAGGGTTTTTCTTTGGAGATAATACTTTCAAAAACTCCGGCTAAATGCGTGATAGTCACGTCCTCAAAGCCGATCTTGAGAACAGAGAGCGTATAGTATCCAAGGAAGAAGGGAAGAAAGGAGAGGGAAAAGATGAGACGAATATCATCGGTATTCCGTATTTCCACCACAAGATCCGCAGAGGAGATGTCAGGTATGCCGGTGAAGTTCTCCTCAAAGGCATACAAACTGAGAGAGGAGAGACTATCGTTTAGCACAAAACCAAGCGATTCATAGGGGAAGTAATAGACACCTGGGGAAATCTCTTTGTAGACAAGATTTTCTTCATATTTCCAGGTTTCTCTGGGGACAAGGGTATTTCCACCTTCGTAGTCTTTGATGAGATAGTGCTTCAGATAGGGGTGGTGAAGGGTGTATTTGAGGATATCCCAGAGGGAGAGATGTACCTGATGATAACGGCATTCGACGCGCCCGTTTTCTAAGTAGCGCAGTTCCATTCGCATTGGCCATGCTCCTTTTCGTATATACATAATTATAGGGAAAGAGGAGAGGACTGTCAAGTAATGGGTGCCTTTGTTGAGAAGAGGTGTCGTTCCGTACTCATAGAGAGTGGGTATCTTTACAAAAAAACTGAATACTTGTTCGACCATCTTTTCTTTTTCAGTTTTGGGCTATTTTTGTTACCCATTTTCCTTCTTTCACGAAGCGCTCCCGCGCGGGCAAAAGGGGCGTTGTCCTCGTCGCATGCTACGCATGCGCCTCGGACGGACAATGGGCCGCTTTTGCGGGCAAGGAGAAAAACATCTTCTCTTTCTAGGGGAAGTCCTTCCTCCGTGGGCGACATTGCCTCGCCCTCTGGACTTCGGCAACCACAACTCGTCCTCCTGACTTCGGAAGCATAGCGCCCACCTCGCTTCGCCGATTCCCCGCTAAAGCGGGGTCCCCGCGGCTACGCTTCGGTGGGCTTTTGGGGAAAAGCAACAAAAGATGTCGCCCCGGGTGCCTCCTGCACCCTCACTTCGGAAGGACTTCCCCCTTACGGCAAAGGACACACAACCGCAAAAGCGGCCCGGTGGGTTACAGAAAAAAAAGGGGGTGAAAGAACAGAGCTTTCTCGTGTTATTTCCCTGTTCATTAAAAAATGTGGAAATAGGTATTCAGTTTCATATGTGGAACGACACAAGTAATGGGTGCCTTTGTTCAGGAGAGGTTCTCTTCTTTGACTTTTTTTCTTCTTTTTTGTATCATATATATTCACTACTTTTGAGGAGTCCTGTATGGCGTTTTCTGAGAATGCGCATTTTATTTTGGAAAAGTTTTATTATAAGCGTGATAGGGATGGGAATCTCTTGGAGAGAAAGCCCGAAGAGCTTTTTCATAGAGTGGCGAAGTTTGTGGCTTCGGCTGAAAAAGAGCCAGAGAATCGCAAGAGGATGGAAAAAGTCTTTTTTGATCTCATGATGGAACAGAAATTCATGTTCTCTTCGCCAACGCTTTTCAATGCAGGAAGTGATTTTCCCCTTTGTTCCAGTTGTTTTGTGGGTGGTATCCAGGACGACATGGTGTCCATCATGAAGGCGGCGACGGATACGGCCATCACCTTCAAGGCAGGGGCGGGGATGGGGCTCAACTTTGGTGTTTTACGACCCCGCGGGGCCCGTGTGGGAAGGGGCGGGACATCCAGTGGTCCGGTGAGTTTTATGCGTCTTTTTGATGAGGTGGGAGAAACCGTCAAGAGTGGAGGGGTTCGTCGGGCGGCTTTTATGGCCATGATGGATGTTTCCCATCCGGATATTGAGGAGTTTATCACCAGCAAGGATTTTGTAGCCCAGATGAAACGTATGTATCCCAACATCAAGTTGCCGGACGATTTTGTGGACAAAATGATGTCTGGTATTGCCGAATCGCTCAAAGATACATTGGGAGAGGGAGAGATACTTGAAGGAATTCTTCAGGATGTGAGACGAAAGGTATTCGAACCGCTTTCCAATATGAATATCAGTGTGGCTATTACTGATGATTTTATGAAGGCTGTGAAAGAAGATAGAGAGTTTACCTTAGATAGTGGTCATGGGATCACACGAACGGTAAAAGCAAAAGAACTTTTCCGTATGATAGCCCTCTCTGCATGGAGAACGGCGGATCCCGGGGTGTGGTTCATTGATCGGGCTAATGAGTATGACACGGTACCGAGCTTTGGGCGTATTCTTTCCACCAATCCCTGTGGGGAGCAAAGCCTGCATAACTACACCAGTTGTAATCTTGGCTCTATCAATTTGCTTCGTTTTGTAAAGGGCAAAGAGTTTGACTGGGAGGAGTATCGTGAAACAATCGCGTTAGCCACACGCGCCCTTGACAATGTGATTGATGTAGCGGCGTTTCCCACTGAGGAGTTCAGGACAAATACCCTCCAGATTCGTCCGATTGGGCTTGGCTTCACCGGGCTTGCCGAGACACTTTTCCGCCTTGGACTTTCTTACACCAGTGAGGAGGGACGCCAGTTTGCGGCAGCAGTAGCCCGAGAGATGACACAGCAGTCTATCAGAACGTCGATTGAACTCGCCCGTGAAAAGGGGAGTTTCCCTCTCTTTGAGGAAAATAAAGAGGCTCTGATTCGGGTGGTGATGTCCTATTTTGATAGTGAGGGTGAGAAAAAGGAGATAGCCTCAGCTATTCGTTCCCAGGGGATACGGAATAGCAACTGGACTACCTTAGCTCCTACGGGAACCATCAGCCTTATCCTTGATTCTTATACCTATTCCCTTGAGCCACAGTTTGCCCTTGCCTACCACAAGAATCTTATTGATGGTGGTCGGCTCACCTATGTGGATCCGGCTTTTCGTGAAGCCATAGGTGATGATCCAGTTCTTATTGAAAAAGTGATTGAAAACGGTGGAAGTTGCCAGGGACTTGAAGGTATTTCTCCTGATATTCAGAAGATCTTTGTGGTGGCGCATGATATCCACTATGAAGATCGTATCAAGATGCAGGCGGCTTTACAGCGATATATTTCCAATAGCATTTCTTCTACAATTAATCTACCTTCTTCCACAACTGTGAAGGAGATAGAAGAGATTTACCTCAAAGCCTGGGAGTCAGGTCTCAAGGGGATAACCATTTATCGGGATGGGTGTAAGTCTTTTCAGCCTATGACAACAACCAAGAAACAGACGCAGAAACCTCTCCCCGTCGAGAGTCGTTCTCGCTGGAAACGACCAAAGACCCTTCGGGCAGAAATAGTCAAAACCAAGACAGGAAGTGGCACTCTCTATACTTCTATAGGATTGGATGAGAGAGGATGGCCAATAGAGATCTTCATCAATATTTCGAAACATGGTTCAGAGGTTTCTGCTTTCTCTGAAGCCCTTGGGCGGGTGATTTCCATAGCCCTGCAAAACGGGGTAAATCCCCTTGATTTAGCCGATACGTTAATTGGCATTACCGGTGATAGTACGGTGTGGGACAATGGAAAGATGATAAAGAGTGTTCCTGATGCTATTGGAAAGATTCTCAAAGAGTATGCGGAGAGGATTCTGGTGAAAGCTCAGGAAGGACTTCTCTTTGAGACAGCGACTGCTGTTGAGGAAAATACTCCTCTTGACAATTCTTCTCATGGAGAGAAAGAAGAGCTACCCGGTGCCATGGTATGTCCCAAATGCGGAGAGAAGAGCCTTGTGAAAACAGAGGATTGTGTGAATTGTCTCTCCTGTGGTTATTCGAAGTGTGGATAGGGGTACGCATGAAGCGGTTAGTGGTAGATGCCCGGATGGTCAATATGTCCGGGATTGGACGCTATATCCGGTCTATTCTCCCTTTTCTCAGGGAAATACCTCTTACAGAGGTGATTCTCATGGGGCGTCCTCAGGAACTGCTTGCCTATAGTGAACATGTGATACCTCTTCGGAGTCGTATTTACCATCCCGCTGAACAACTTGAATTGAAAAAAAAGATTCCTCCCTGTGATCTTTTCTGGAGCCCTCACTTCAATGTCCCGGTGAGAAAGATTCCGGCCAGAAAGCGGGTGGTGACTATTCATGATGTGTTTCATCTTTCTGATATAGCCCCTTATAACAGGCTGGAAAAGGCATACGCCCGTTATCTTCTTCGTCAGGCGCTCAAGCGTTCTGATGCGGTGATTACAGTGTCGGATTTTACCCGTGACGAGATAGAGTTTTATCTTCATCCGTCAGCCAAACAAAAGGCAAAAATACAAACGATTCACCACTATGTGGATGTGGATCCTGAGAAGGTTTCTGTTGAGGAGAGTGAAAAGATTCTCAGCACCTATGGGATCCAGGAGCCTTTCTTTCTTTATGTAGGCAATATCAAGCCACATAAAAATATCACTGGACTTGTCAAGGCTTTTTCGCTTGTGAGTCGGCTAAATCATGAGGTTTCCCTGGTGATTGTTGGAAACAAGGATCATTTTTATAAGGGAGTTCCTGAGTTAGAAGAGATAATTCAGCATAGTCATGCCTCGTCTAAAATTTTTTTCACCGGTCAGGTGGGGGACAGGGAACTTGTCGCTCTGTATAAGCGGGCTGTGGGGTTGGTGCTTCCCTCTTTCTACGAAGGGTTTGGTCTTCCCCCCCTTGAGGCTATGGCCTGTGGGTGTCCCGTAATTGTTTCTTATATTCCCGTGTTCTGGGAGGTGTGCGAGGATGCAGCGTATTATGTCAATCCCTATTCACCTGAGGATATAGCAGAAAAGATGTTTGCTCTTTTCTGTCATGCGGAGTTGAGGGAGAGGTATCAGAAGAGAGGGCTTGAGAGGGTGCGTCATTTTACCAGGGAAAAAACCGTGAATGCGCATCTCTCTTTGTTTACTTCTCTCTTGAAGGAGTGAGGGTGAAGCCTTCTTTTTCAAGAAGAAAAGGGTGATGGGAAAACTATTTGTCTTGTGTTTTTTTTTCTGTGAGAGGGGGCATGGTGAGAAGGCGCGGGGCAAGAAGAACAAACTTTTCAAAATTTTTCCCGCTGATTTCAATGCGGGGGATGGCATAGGGATCAAAATGTGTTGAGGCTGGTTGAGGTGCCCAGAGTCCATAGGCATGCAGCCCGGCAATGAAATGATAGGTTTTTCCCTTGTAGGATATCTGCTTCACGGCTTGTTTCACCTGATCTGAGACACGACCGTTGGGATAGGCGATCTTGTTGATACTTTTTGCTCTATAGCCGAGATAACTTTCAAATTTTTCCATAGCGGCTCCAATTTCTTTAGCTACGGCCTCGGGAGACTTTCTGAAGAGTTTGTCAAGAGAGGTATGGTTTTTGGTGTGATTGACTATTTCAAAACCATAGTCCAAGAGAAGATTGAGTTTTTTCTCCACATAGGAGGGCTGGAGAAAGGGAACCTTGGAAAAATCTATACAAAAAGCCCCGCTGAGGGCAAAGTCTGGATGAGTGTTATGGAAGTCAAGGAGAATGCCAACAGCACACTCAGGGTCAATCTCTACGATGCCATCGCTATTGGTGTCAATGAGATCGAATTGGCCGTATGTAGCATCATCAAAGGTGAGAACAAAGGGTTTGGTACCGGGGGCAAGTCTTTTGAGAGAGGAAACCTCTCCACTTCCTAAAGCGAGATATTCATCGAGTGAGATAGGACGAAAGCCCTGTTCGTACAAAATCTCAAGCTGCTCTCTGAATTCCTGGGAGGTGAGGATAAAACGCCTGAGAAGAGGACGTTTGGCCATGAGAGGGGACAACAAAGAAGCATTATGAGGAGTCATGATCATGTGATACTGGAGGATAGGGATGGAACCAGGAAGCCGCTGAAGAATGTCTTCAAAGGAAAGAACATCAAAGGGATTTTCATAATGCCCTTCAATATCTATAGCGATTTCTCTTTCGGGTTGCCAAAAGAGATAAGCGGCAAGTGACACAAAAAGAGCTCCTCCAAGAGCGAGAAAAAAGGCCGAAAGGTTATTTTTTTTCATCCCAGATAATATCGACAACAAAGGGGGAAAGAGTTAAGGGTTTTGGGAAAACTCTCTTCGATAACCGGTTAAGGACACTTTTGTTTTTCGCTTGACATATTCTTGAAGAAATGATACAATATACAAGGAAAAGAAGAAGGAAAGGTATGGAGAGTTCGCAGTTTTATATCGGCCGACAGCCAATTCTCAACCGCCAGTCGGAAATTAAAGCCTATGAGCTTCTCTTTCGCTCAAGTGGAGAGGAAAATGTTTCTGGGCGAAATGATCTCTATGCCACGTCTTCTGTTATTGTGACTATTCTGAATCAGATAGGGATTGACAATCTTTTGGCCAACTATACAGGTTATATCAATGTAGAAAATCAGTTTTTTGAGAACCATCTCTACGAAACCCTTAATCCCAAGACCTTTGTCCTTGAGATTCTTGAGACATGTCGGGTGGACAAAAGCTTAGTAGAAACAGTAGAGAATCTCCACAAGAAGGGTTTTCGTTTTGCCCTGGATGATGTGATTCTCAATGATCAGGGGTACCTAAAGACCTTCAGTCCTCTCTTTCCGTATATTGATGTGGTAAAGATTGATGTGCGGGAGAATATAGAGTCCCAGATAAGAGCAAAGATCAATTTTCTTCGCAAGTACACCAATGCCAAGTTTTTGGCGGAAAAGGTGGAAAATGTTGAGGAGTTCCATTTCTATCGGGATGAGATGCAGTTTGACCTTTTTCAGGGGTATTTTTTCTCCAGGCCTACCATTATTCAGGGAGAACGTGTCGATCCCAAGCGGACAGCCATCATGGAACTTTTGCATCTCATTGAAAAGGATGCCAAGATAGAAGAACTTGAGGCTACCTTCAAACGCTATCCGGATATTACGGTGAATCTTTTGAAGTTTATCAATTCTTCTGCTTTTGGGACAAGGAGTCGGGTGAATTCGATACGCCAGGCCATAGCCCTTCTTGGCTACAAAAAGCTCTTTAATTGGCTTATGCTTCTTGCCTATGTGTATCAGTCTGATAATGAAATGGCCAATCCTCTTTTTGAATTAGCCCTTCAGCGAGCGAAAATGATGGAGACCCTTATTCGGTATCTTCGAGGCAACAATCCAGAACTTATGGATGCGGCTTTCTTGACGGGACTTCTTTCGCTTGTGAGTGCCCTTTTTCATGAACCGGCGGAGAAAATTTTGCAGGAATTGGGTATCTCCAGTGAAATCTATGAAGCCATCATAGGCAAAACCAATCTTTTGGGGAAACTTTTATTTCTTGTGGAAACGAATGAAGCCAATGATATCGAAGAAATAAAGGCCCTTTTAGACGAGATCAAACTCACGTTAGACACGCTAAATAAGGCGGCTATTGAGAGTTTTACGTGGGCCCAGCTTTTCAAGGGGATGTAGAGGAGCGTATGCCACCACAGATCCAGATTTTCGGTGTCAAAAAGAGTTTTGATACCCAGAAAGCTGAACGCTTTTTTAAGGAGCGAGGCATCTCTTATCACTTTGTTGATCTGAAGGAAAAGAGTTTCAGTCCAGGAGAACTCAAGGCGATATCTGAGGTGGTTTCGTGGGAGAAGCTCATAGATCCCACAAGCCCTGTGTATCAGAAAAGACAGATGCAGTATTTAGTGGTGGACTGGTTTGAGGAGGTTTTGCAGAACCCTACTCTTGTCCGTATGCCAGTGGTACGATGGGGAAAAAGGGTGAGTGTAGGCTATACCCCTGAAATCTGGAAAGAATGGTTGACCTCCTCCGAGCACGAAAAAAGGCCTTGATATTCTTGTGAAACAACTTAGTTTGGCAGGAAATATACTTTGAGACCCCTGCACGGGTGCTTTCTTACCCTTTCTGGGTCAGGGACTACGCCCCTCTTCACCGTTTTTCTGTTTACAAGGGCTTATTTGTCTTTTTTATTCAAAAAAGTAGAATAATTGATTACGGAAAGAAATATTTTTATACTAATTTTTGTTTTTTATTACTTTTTTGAGACCTTCGCACATTTGTGCAAAGGTTTTACTTTGTTTGAAATCTGAAGATCAGAGTAAACGACTACCTCAATGAGTTTTTGAAAAAAATTTGGTAACGTTTTTTTCAGGAGACCTGCAGTGGGAAGATGAGGAAAAGCAAAAAAAAGTTCCTCCCTGGCCGATAATAGGACACAAGGAGGAACCCATGCGTAAAGAATTCACCTTCACTTTGACTATCGACTACCCTGACACAAAACTTGAGACGTTAGTGGTGGTTTTTCTCCAGGCCATCAAAGGAGTGTTTGAGTCATTTGTTCATCAGATTTCTGTAGAAGTGGCAGAAAAAGAAATAAAAGAAGGTCGTATCACCTGTACATGCGGAGAAAAACATCACTTCATATGGAAAACAAAGCATGGAAAAAACACTGTTTTTGTTCTGATGCCCTTTGGAAAGATCACTCTTCCTCAGCTCCAAATTCAATGCAAAAAGTGTGGAAGAAAACTTTTTCTCACAAGATCTCTTCTTGGTGTAGAAAAGCGAAAAAGGCAAATCCTGAAAGATATCTACAGAGTGGCTTTAGCCGGGGCTCTTACCACCTATCGAGTGGCCGCTCGTATTCTTTCCTTCACAGGGTATAAAATAGGTCTTAGCACCCTCTGGAAAAACCTTCAAAATATTGGGAGAAAGATACATTTCAGTATCTCAGAAAAAGAAAAACCCTGTGGAGAAGCCGATGGGACGGGTATTCCTGTTCAGGGCAAGAAAAAAGGAGAAGAAGCTAAAATTCTTTTGCAGGAGAGGCAACAAGCCTCCCCATTGACAGGAAAAAATACAAGAATAGCAGGCCTTCTTGTGGATAATTACCATGCAGGTTGGGACAAACTTCTTAAGCCCATTCAAGAAAAACACTCTTTTTCTCGGTTTTTTCTTGTTGTCGATGGAGATACAGGGATTAACCAGGGCAAACATCCCGGTATCGTTTTTCAACGATGTTTGTGGCATGTAAGTTATCAATTGAAGTATTTTCTTCGTCTTGATAGAGTGAGATATCGTTCTTCTGAGTGGACAAATATTGTCGCTGAAACAGGGAAAGCCTGTTTCTTGGGGTACAAAAATGACTGGCAAACAAGACTTGGTTATCAAAGCGAGCGCAGACAGCATATTCAGAATCTTCTTGACTTATTTCACGAAAAAGGGCGCAAACATTGTTTTTATTATCTTCTTCGTGCTCAAAAAGACATGTTCGCCTGTGACAGTGAAGATGGTTTGCCAGGAACAACCTCAAGGGCAGAACGGGTGATGCGAACCATAAACCAGAGAATGGATGTAGGGGTATGGAAAAGAGAAGGGGCAACCAATGTTCTTGCTGTGCGTTTGCATTACTACTATAATCGTGATGAGGCTATCGATGGTGTCTACTGGCAGGATGTGATATAAAACATAGGGATGGTACGTACTTATTGCCCTGTTTTATGGCCTAAAAAGGGTACTTTCCCCAGAAAAAACTTGTTTATCTAAAATGTTCCCTGTATACTACAGTTGACAAAAATCTTTTGAGCCAGGGGTAACTTCTTTATCCTTTTCTCTCTCTTTCAGGTCTCCTGTTGGAAACGTAATCAAAAATTTGTTGTTAACACAAGAAAAATCTTTCTTAGAATTTGCTTTTTTCTTTTTTTTCTCTTATACTATATCTATCAAATTTATTCGATATCAAAAAAATATCTTTTGCACAGTGCAAATTGTTTCTTTTTGGAATGCATTTTGCATAGCATGTGCAAAATCTCAAAAATATCTTTTTCACTCAAGTTTAACTGAGAAAATATCGATACTTATGGAAGTCAAGAAGGACTATACTTCTGGTATAGTTTTTGCCGGTAGTTTGTGGCCTGGACAAACATACGCAAAAAGGGGAAAGAATGAAGGATCTACTCGCAATATGGTGGGGAGAGGAGCTCAAATATCAGCATCCTCTCGGCGAGGTCTTGCGTTCCATGGAAGGCGCTGATGTACTGGAGAGCCTTCGAAGAACCATTGGGGAAGGGATAAGAAAACTCCGGACCTCTTCTTTACAGGAGTGTCAGGGGAAATGGGAGTTTCAACTCACCGTTCCTACTCGCTTTGTTGGCACCTACACCATTCCTCTTCTGATTCAAAAGGTAGTGGATAAAGAGGGGCTTTTTCTTGTCTGGACAGAGCTTTCTGAACCCCTTCGGCAGATTCATTCGTTGGTAAAGCAGCGGGATACCTTGGCGGCTGAAGCTCTCAAAATTCTTGATATGGTTTCCAAGAATATCATCAACGAATCCTCGGCCAAGATCTCGGCGCAGCGTATCCTTCAGAAGTTTGCGGAACTTTTGGGAGCAAGAGCGGCTGTGATGAGGCTTTTTACTCGTGGAAGGTGGGGGCACTATGCTTCCTATGGGCTGAATTCGAATTATCTTGGTGAACATCATGAGATATATATTGATACGATTCCTTTTTATCGGCGGCTCATTCGGGAAATGCGGCTTCAGATCACAGAGAATCCCATGGAAGACTTAGGGAATTTGGCTTCGGATCTTTCTAAGGTGGTTTCTCCGTTATCCATGGTGGTGAGTGTACCGCTTATCAAGAACAAGGCGATTCGGGGGTTTATCAGCCTTGCTTTTGATGAACCAAAACCGGTTCTTTATTTTATGACTGATGTGCTTGAAAACTTTGCCAATGAGTTTGCGTTCATTTTGGAGAAAAATGAGTATTACCTCTATATTGTGGAAAGTAGTGAAAGGCTCAAAAAGATGAATCTTGATATTGTGACCTCGTTGGTGAATGCGACAGAAACCCGGGATAGTTATACAACAGGTCATTCAATGCGGGTGGCGACGTATGCGGTTGAACTTGCCCGCCATCTTCACTGGGACGACTATGAGATTGAGAAACTGAGTATTGCCGCTCTTCTTCATGATATTGGCAAGGTGGGGATACCGGATGCCATTCTTTTGAAGCCTCTTCCTCTCAACGATATGGAGTATAACATCATGCAGCTTCATCCAGATTTTTCGGCCAATATTGTGGCCAAGGTGGAAAATCTTCAGGATATTGTTCCCTGGGTTCGTTTCCACCATGAGTACATGGATGGAAGTGGGTATCCCTATGGTTTGAAGGGAAGGGATATCCCCTTAGGGGCACGGGTGCTTGCGGTGGCCGATGCTTTTGATGCTATGACATCGGATAGGCCTTATCGGAAGGCGTTAAGCCTTGATCAGGTGGAGGAGATTCTCAGGGAGGGAGCGGGAAAGCAATGGGATGCTGAGATAGTCTCTCTTGCTATTCGTTATCTTGATGTGATTTATGAACGGGAAACCATGATCAAGGAAAGTCGGCTTGAGGACTTCCGTACCATGATGTTTCGGCTCAATCTTCTCAATGGGCTCTATCTCTTTGAGTACCTTCATGAAGAGGTGGAATCTCTTGTGAACAATAATGTGCCGTTTGTTTTTGGTTCTATGAAGTTACCGGAGAGTGTTCACATGCTTCCTTCCTCAGCGAAGAAAAAGATCATTCACACGGTCACGGATATGATCAAGAAGGATCTTCACTATCCTCTCCTGGTGGCAAGGAAAAGTTATCTTCAGTTTGTTTTTCTTGCTCCCCAGTATGATAGGCAACTTCTTCAGAGTCAGCTCAAGAGTCTTTCCTACCATGTATATGAGCGGACGGACATGATGATGGAGATTTCTTCGTATGAGTATCCCCACGAAAAATATAAAGTCCCCATGGTTTTTGATAACTTCTCTCATCTGAAAGAGTCAAGGTAGAAGGCTCACGTATCCTGAGGCTATGGTTTCTTTTTGCTTTTTTTGCTCTTTTTGCCTATACTAATAGGCAAGGAGGCAAGGATGTTTTCTGATAAGTCTTTTCTCCAGAGGATTGTGGAAAAGCTCTGTGATGAGGGATCGTATTCTCAGTTGTATCACTATGCGTATCGTGATGTTCCTATGCCTTCTGTGTCTGAACTCGAAGAGATACTGGTGCTTTTGAGGAGTGTGATTTTTCCTGGATATTTTGGTCCTTCGGAGATGAATTCGGTGACCATGCCCTTTTTCATCGGGTCTGCCGTCTCGGAAATTTATCGGCGTCTTGTGGAACAGGTAAAACGGGGATTTTGTTTTGATTGCACTACCGAAGAAAAGACCTGTCCTGATTGTGAACGAAAGGCAGTGGCTATTGTGAAGCAGTTTTTGGAGAGGCTTCCAGAGATACGAAGGCTTTTAGCCACCGATGTTGAGGCGGCTTATGCGGGGGATCCTGCAGCCAAGAATAAAGGAGAAACTATTTTCTGTTATCCCAGTATCTTGGCTCTTTTTCACCACAGGGTAGCTCATGAGCTTCTTTCCTTAGGGGTGCCACTTATTCCAAGAATTATCTCTGAAATGGCTCATTCCAAGACAGGGATTGATATTCATCCCGGGGCAACGATTGGGGAGTATTTTTTTATAGATCATGGGACGGGTACGGTGATAGGAGAGACCTGTATTATTGGCAATAATGTGCGGCTCTATCAGGGGGTGACTTTAGGAGCCAAGAGTTTTCCCAAGGATGAGCATGGAAATCCCATCAAGGGTATTCCACGCCATCCGATTGTAGAGGACGACGTGATTATCTATTCTGGAGCAACTGTACTGGGACGGATCACGATTGGACGGGGGGCTGTGATAGGGGGAAATGTCTGGGTGACAGAGGATGTACCACCGGGACAGAAGATTCTCCAGACAAGACCTATGGATGTGACCTTTGATCATGGGGCAGGGATTTGATGAAACGCTTTGAATGTCTTTATCCAGTGGTACTTCGTGATTTTTTGGCTGAAGAACTTGGCATCTCCAAAAAAAGGGCCAAGGCTCTCATTGATGCAAAACGGGTTTTTGTCAATAAGCAGGTGGTATGGATTGCGACGCATGAACTGAGACGGGGGGATAGGGTTGAGGTAATGGAGGAACCAGCCGTTGCCTTTGGTCCTTCTTTGATTCTTTTTGAAAATGAGGAGATTATTGCGGTAAATAAGCCAGCAGGGATGGTAGTTACAGAGGCCAAGAATTCTCTTGAGGATCAGCTAAAGCGTTTTTACCATGAGAGGGGGATTCGTCCTCTTCATCGTATAGACAAGGACACGTCTGGAGTGGTGCTTTTTGGTCGGAGTGATGAGGTGTATGAGTTTTATAGAAAACATTGGGATGAAGTCGTGGAAAAGTACTATCTTGCTATCTGTCAGGGGGAGATTCCTTTTCGGCAGAAACGGCTTCGGGATTATCTTGATCATAAGTTGGCGATGATGGATGTGGTGAGGCTTGCCTGTGCGGATCATTATACGCTTGTTGGGGTGAGGCTTCATACGGGACGAAAACATCAGATTCGTCTTCAGATGGCCAAGATTGGTTTTCCGCTCGTAGGCGATAGGCTCTATGGGCCGAAGAAACTGGAAAAACGGGAACTTCGTCAGACCTCCCAGCAGTACCTTCATGCCTATGAGGTGAGAGGAAAATTGCCATCAGGGGGGGATTTTCGGGTAGTGGCCCCCCTTCCTGCCGAGATGAAAGCCTTTATGAAGCGGCATCATCTTCTGGAGGAGGTGGCATGGGAAACAGAGATGTGGTTTGAAAACATACAGGAAAAGGAGAATAGTCAATGACAGAATATCGATGGCTTTTTGTGTTGACGTTAGTGTTAACGGTAGTCCGGTTTTTCTGGAAGCAGTTTCTCAGGTATTTGAATTATCGTTATCTCAAAAAGCATAAAGGGGAAATCCCTCCTCTCGTGAGAGAGTATTTTTCTCCGGAGGATATGGAAAAATCTGAGTCGTACATGCTTGCTCATATGCGTTATGGTACCTGGCAGGGTGTGTTTGATTTTGCTGTGCTTTTGTGGTGGGTGTTTGGTGGAGGGTTTCTCTGGTTGTATCAAATGGTAGTAGGGTGGCATTTGTCCTTTGTATGGACAGGTATTGTCCTCACCTGGCTTTCCACGCTTTTTTTCATGGTTATTGAAATTCCATGGGATCTTTATGAGACGTTTGTGCTTGAGGCAAAATATGGATTTACTACCATGACATTTGGTATCTGGCTTTCCGATCAGATCAAAGGGCTTCTTCTTTCTGTGGTTTTAGAACTTCCGCTTTTGTGGATTGTGCTTTCTTTGATTCAGGGTTTACCCCAGTGGTGGTGGTTTGTTGTGTGGGTGGTGTATTCGCTTTTTGATCTATTTGTGATGTATATTGCCCCATATGTGATTGAGCCCCTTTTCAATAAGTATGAGCCGCTGGAAAATGAATATGGGGATCCTATCAGGGAGTGGGCAGAAAAGCAGGGGGTGAGTGTCAAAGCTGTTCTCAAGATGGACGCTTCTCGTCGAACAAAACATTCCAATGCTTATTTTACGGGTATTGGAAGGGTGAAACGGATTGTGGTGTTTGATACCCTGCTTGAGAATTTTTCTATGGAGGAGATTCTGGCTATTCTTTCTCATGAACTCGGGCACTGGAAGAGGCATCATATTCTTAAACAACTGATATTTGCCTTTGTTTTTTCCCTGGTTGCTGTGTATATCAGTTTTCATCTGCTTCAGCTTCGGCTTTTCTCGCTTGCCTTTGGTGTGGGGAAGGAAATAGCCCTTTCTTCTTATGGATTTTTCTCGGAGCTTTTCTTTTTGGGTATTTTTATTTCTGGGGTGGCTATCTTTACCCAGCCAATAGCAGCTTATTTCTCTCGTAAACGGGAAAGGGAAGCGGATGCCTATGCAGTTCGGGTTATGGGAAGGGCTAAGCCACTTCAGTCGGCGCTTATCAAGCTGTACAGAGAAAATCTTTCTACCTTTCATGTCCATCCTTTGGTTGTGGCCATGACATACAGTCATCCTCCGCTTTTGGACAGGCTTGATTTTCTTTCCCGGGAGGAGGGAAAACTGAAGGGATGATTCGACTACCAGCAAGGGTTCGACAGGATATAAACCAGTGGTATAGCAAAGGTGAGCCTTTTCTTTTTGTGGTGGACTATCGGGGAGAGAGGGCTTTCGCGTGGAGGCTTTCTGAGGTGCCACAGGAAAGGGTTTTGTACCAGATAGGGGGATATACCAATAGAGAAAAAAAGTCCTTCTCTTTCTCCTGGAGGGTGAAAAGGCCAGTGAGCTGGGAGAGGTACCATAAGGCTTTCCAGAGGGTACAGGACCATCAGCGGGCAGGGGAGAATTATCTTTTGAATCTTACTTTTCCTACGGAAATAGAACTCTCCTGTGATCTTTGGACGGTTGCCTGTGTGGTGGAAGCCCCTTATGTGTTTGCCCTTCGGAATGAGTGTGTGGTTTTTTCCCCTGAAACCTTTGTGATCATAGAAAATGAGACGATTTCCACCTTTCCTATGAAGGGAACAAAGGGGGCAGAGAGGGAGGAAAATCTCCGTCTTCTCTACCAGGATCCGAAGGAACAGGCGGAACATGTGGCTGTGGTGGATCTTCTCCGGAATGATCTTGGTCAGGTGTGTTCATCCGTGGAGGTGAAGCGATATCGCTACTGGGAGAGGGTCAGTCGTGGAAGGGGGGAACTCTTTCAAACGAGTTCTCATATCGAGGGGAAACTGAAAAAAGGGATAGGGATTGCGGAGGTTTTTGAGGCTTTGCTTCCAGCAGGCTCTGTCACAGGTGTTCCCAAGCCACGAGCACTAGCCATTATTGAGGAGGTGGAGGGGTATGAAAGAGGGTGGTATACGGGGGTTTTTGGGCTTTTTGACGGGAAACGGCTTACAAGCGCGGTGATGATTCGTTATATAGAGGAGACGTCTCAGGGTGTCTTCTATAAATCCGGTGGAGGGATAATGATTTATAGTGATCCTTATCAGGAATATCAGGAGCTTTTAGAGAAGGTCTATGTTCCCGTTTTTTGAGAGTATTCGTTTAGAAAAGGATGGGTTTCGTTTGCTTGACTATCATCAGCAAAGGGTAAGGGAAGTATTTGCCCATTTTTATCCCGGGGTAAAACCTTTCGTTCTTCGTGATATTCTGGTACCTGTGCCAAAGGTAGAGGGGAGGACTAAGTGTCGGGTGAGGTATGGGGAAAGGGCTTATGATATCTGCTACGAATCGTACACCATGCGGCGTATTGATCGGGTGAAAATTGTAGAGGCAAAGATAGAGTATCCCTACAAGGCTACCGATAGGAAAGAACTGGAGTCTGTGGCCGGCATGCTCAAAGATGGGGAGATGGTGGTATTTTCCTGTGAGGGATGTATTACCGATAGTCTTTTCAGCAATGTGATTTTTTTTGATGGGAAAAAATGGATAACACCAATCACATACCTTTTGAATGGGGTGAAGAGGCGTTTTTGTCTTGATAAGGGAATCATTGAGGAGGCTCCAATCATGGTGGGAGATCTTCTCTCTTTTTCCCATATTGGGTTTATCAATGCGATGATAGATGTGGGTGAACTTGTTCTCCCTATAGAAAAAGTGGAGGTTCTTCATGGACTGGAAAACCTTTGAACATTGTTTGTCACTCTCTCTCCAGAGTATGCCTGAGATGAAGCAAAAACCGGGGATTATGGTGATACTTGGTTCAGGATTATCTCGTGTGATGGAAGACTGGGAGCTTCTTCAGACCATTGGGTTTGAGGAGATTCTCCATCATCCAAAAAGCGGAGTGGTGGGTCATCCTGGGCGGTATGAGATACGGCTTGTAGAAGGGGTACCGGTGGTATTTTCCTTAGGGCGGGTTCATCTCTATGAGGGGTATAGTGCTCTTGAGGTGGTGTACGGCCTTGCTCTCTGGGCAAGGTTGGGGGTGAAAAATGTGATCATCACCAATGCCGCAGGAGGTATCGGAGAGTATGAGGTGGGGTCTCTTGTGGCGATAACGGATCATATCAATCATCAGGGTACGTCACCTCTGGTTGGTTGTCCGTATCCCGAGCGTTTTGTGTCAATGATAGAGGCGTATGATAGAGCTACCTGGGAGTTTCTTCAGAAGGAGGGTATTCCTGTGGGGGTGTATGCGGGAGTTCTTGGTCCACAGTATGAGAGTCCTGCAGAAATTCGGGCTTTGTCTCGTGAAGGGGCGACGCTTGTGGGTATGTCCACCGTTCAGGAAACCATTATGAGTCGTTATCTCGGGTTGAGGGTATGTGCTCTTTCCGTGGTGACCAATCGTGCGGCTGGTTTAGGGGATCATAAGCCTGATCATCAGGCTGTACTTCGGGTAGCTTCTCAGGCTGAGCAACGTCTCAAGGGATGTCTTTTGTCCGTGGTGCGTCTCTGGGGAAAGGAATGAAAACAGAGGTTTGGTTTCGACAGGCAACGATTGATGATCTGGATATTGTCGTAGAGATAGAGAAATCGAGTTTTTCTCCCGGCGAAGCCTTTGGGAGACGCCAGATTCGCTCTCTTCTTTCCAATCTCCGCGGTTCTGTTTTGTCTGAGATTCTTTTGAGGGGAGAAGAAGTGGCCGGATGGGCGTGCTGGATGAAGAGGCGGGGAAGCAGGGTAATCAGACTATATTCCCTTGCTCTTTTGCCTTCCTATCGAGGGAAGAGTATTGCCGAGGAGTATCTTCGCTATCGGCTTAAGGAGTTTGCTTCGTTTTATGCTTTTTGTCATTTAGAGGTACGGGTCTCATATGAAAGGGCTTATGCCCTTTATACTCGTTTGGGATTTACTGTCAAGGAGAGGCTTGAAGGGTATTACGGGGATGAAGATGGTTATAGGATGCGGCTTGATCTTCGTCTCTACAAATCGCTGTAAAGCTGGCTCTTTGGCAGGTCGATGGAAAGTTCGCTGATATCTTTTTCTTTGAGTTCGTTGAAGGCAATGCCGTAAGCGTATTCGTGTTCTTCGATTTTTCTTCCCCATACCAGAGTACCTTCAAGAGGAATAGGATCTTTGTGGGTATGGGATTTTCGTATCTGGATGTGGATGGGCATTTCGAGGGCAAGAACATGGCGGGAGGTGATACGAAGTCCCCCGAGGGAAACATTTTCTGTGAAGGTATGTTCGTTGATGGTTTCTCCCTCCTGTCTGTAGGAAAGCCATACCTCCCACTGTCTTGGGTGGCGAAGATGTTTTCTTCTGTCCTTTGGGGCGACAATGACACGGTCTTTGCCTTCGTATTTGGCCTGGTAGAGGGCCCTGTCAGCCTGAGCGAGAAGATCAGGGATGGTTCCTCCCATGTCAGGGAATGTGGCAATTCCCCCACTGAAATGGATATCATGTTCAGCAAAGAAGGAGTGATCATGGAGACGACGGGTGAGACGGTTAGCAAAGTACAACGCCCTTTCACCATCAGTCTCCGGCAGAAGGATAAGGAACTCCTCTCCACCATAGCGACAGAAGACGTCTTCTAAACGGATGTGGCCCTTGACAAACTCGGTAAATCGCCTCAGCACCTCATCCCCGAAGAGATGCCCTTTTGTGTCGTTGATACGCTTGAAGTCATCTAAATCTAAAATAAGGATTGAAAATTTCTTGTTGTACCTCAGGCTTCGGTTGAGTTCTTTTTGAAGACTCATTTCCATATAGCGCCTGTTGAAGGCCCCTGTGAGGCTATCCACCATGGCCATTTCTTCGGTTTGTTTGAAAAGGTGGAATTCAATGACCATCGGATGGGAAATCAGTCTGTTGTAATTGATAAAATAGTCCACAATAGGGAGTCGAATGCCCACTGGACGCTGAAGCTTGTGAGAAAGGAATTCCGCATGTTCAATAATCCGTACCCAGTGAGCAAAGGCTTCATCCTCGGCAAAGTTGTAGTGAATGAAAAGGGCAAGAAGAGAAGAAAAAAAGCTTTCCTTTTTGCCAGGATCCTTCTGGAGTTCCTTTACCCTGGCAAGGAAGTAGGGGAGATTGATCTTCTCTTCTTCCTCCAAAAAGGCTAAAATACGTTCAAGCAAGACCTGAGATTTTTCATCCATAGGCACCCCCTGATGTCTCTTCTATTGTCTTTTTATTTTTTATCGGCATAATACACGTTAGGCTTAGGAAAGGGGTTTGTAGGCTTCGGTATTCAGGTATTTTTGTATCATCTTTTCTGTGATGGCTTTCTTTTTGCAAATTTCCTGGTAAAACTCAGCGGATTTTCGCCATGTTCTTTTTTGGGTCTGGTAATCGTTGGCGAAGAGTCCGAAGGGAGCTGACTCTCCTTCTATCCACTCGAAGTTGTCAATAAATGTCCAGTGATAGTAGCGCTGGATAGGAATACCAGAGGCGATGAGAGAGGCTACTTCTTTCAGATGGTCATAGATGAATTGAGGACGAAAAACGTCTTCTCTATCACAGGTCCCGTTTTCAGTGATAAAAATAGGAAGACGGTAGGTTTTCCAGAGTCTTCTGGCAAGAAGAGAAATACCCTTTGGGTAGATCTCCCAGCCAAGGTTGTTGGTGGGAGCATTTTTGGCCACAAGGCGTTTGGCAAAGAGTTCTTGTGGATTCCAGGTAAACTGGATCTTGTCCCGTGAGTAGTAGTTTATCCCAAGAAAATCTTGAAATCTCCCCCTGCCCAGAGGGTATCCTGAGCCAAGGGGCGGGAGAAAACGACCTCTTCCCATACCCTCTAAAAAGATACCCTGAAAGACGAAGTCATTGAGAGCCGCGGCAAAATGGTCTAAAGGAGAAAGGAGATGGAGCGGACTAAAAATCCTGAGATGGTGAGCCACCCCTACCAGCGGGGTTTCTTTTTCGCCTTGATAGAGTTCGTGAATCGCCATATATCCCTTGAGGTGAGCAAGGACAAGATTTTTCGCAGTCTGGATCATTGCCTGACTGTCCTGCTTTCCCGGGGGCCATGTGCCAAGCACATAGCCATAGGAGAGCAAAACATTGGGTTCATTGATGGTGACCCAGTCGCTTACCAGGGGTTTCAGTTTTTCGACGACAAACCTGACATACCGGAGGAAATCACTTGGACTTTCCTCATTTTCCCACCCCCCTTTGTCCTCAAACCAGAGGGGATGCGAGAAGTGATAGAGCGTGACCAGAGGGCGGATGTTATATTTTTTGAGTAGGGAGATTTCTTCTGCGTAATGATCAATGCCTTCCTGTGAGAATCTCCCTGGTTCTGGTTCAATACGGCTCCATTCAAGTCCCATACGATGGGTTTGCACCCCAAGTTCGGCAAGGAGTTCTATATCCTCTTTGAAGCGTTTCCAGTGGTCATTGGCACGAAGGGGAGAGGAGTTGTCTTTGATATGGCCTTGCTCTGCCCACCTGTACCAGTTGTTGTTGGTATCTCCTCCTTCTATTTGAAGGGCGGCTGTGGCTGTCCCGAATAAAAAATCCGAGGGGAAAAAAATACTTTCCATAGGTACTACTCCTCAAGGGTAATATGGGTATAGAAAAAGCCAAAGGGATGCCTTTGTACAGGAAGAGGCTGACCGTTGAACCAGAGGGGGTTGTTCTGAAGGCTTACGAGAAAGAGATTCTCTCTCTGGACGGTTTGGGGATGGAGACGGTAGAAGAGTTTCTCCTGCGAGATCTCAAGGGAAGAAAAGCCTGATCCTGGAAAGAGGTGTTCTGTACTGCCGCCGTATGCCCAGTTTTCTTGTGGAGTAATGGCAAGAAGAAGCCGACTTCCATAAGGAGGAAGAGAATAGTGTTTTCTATGGTATGTTTTTGTGAGAGGATCAAAGAAGAGACCATCGGGGAGGTTTTGCCGAAGGGGTTTATGACCGAGATTGAGCACAAGAAAAGCCTGACAGAAGGGAAGTTTGATCCATCCTGTATAATGGCTTTCGTACACCCTGACAGGTCCTATGGCTTGAAGAGAGGCACTTCGGGGACGGAAACGGTAGGTTTCGTGGTGATGGGTCAAGGAAAGTATCTCTGGTTCAGCGAGGGGAAACTGCTTTTTGTAGAGATGAAGGATATCTAAAGAGTATTCTCCAATGTTATCTGAGGTAAAGAGAAGACCCCCAAAGAGTTGATTGACAAGGTAAAGGGTATAGCGCTGTTCAAAAGAGAGGCGCTGATTGTTTTCTCTCAGGATGAAAACATCAGGGTCGTTGAGAAAACCGAGTCGATGAAGGGGATATCGACCTATGGTGGTGGTGATGGCTTTGATGGTGGAGATACGTTCCCTGAAGTGAATCCTTGCCGGTCTGATATCTTCCCAATCAAGCCCTACATCACACCCGATTCGGCAATAGTCCACCTTGCCCAAAGCACTGCTGATGGGAACCCCACAACCCAGGATAGCCTTTTCTCCCACAAGGCAGCGAAGCCAGGACATGGCTTCACTCATATGGGCACCCCTTGTCCTGCCACTATGCGGATAGATGCTGGCAGCGTAGAGAAAGTCGAGTTTTACCATATCAAAGCCCCATTCATTCAAAACCGTGTGGAAGACTTCTTCAAGATAGGCACGTACGTTGGGATGCTGGAGATTGAGGGCATAGAAATCCCCATTCCAGTTTTCGCTATAGCCAGCAATCACCGGTGAACCATCTGGATAACGAAGCACCCAGTCAGGATGATTATGAAAGAGGCTTGATTTGCTTTCACAGATGAAGGGGGCAAGCCAGAGACCGGCTTTGTAACCAGAAGCGTGAATCTCATCGGCTAAGGCTTTCATGCCCCGAGGAAAAGAGGGTTTGATGGAGAGCCAGTCCCCAACGGCCGTCTGATAGCCATCATCTATTTGAAAAATATCGATAGGGAGATGGTTTTCTTTGAAAGATCGAAGATTGGAGAGGACAATTTCTTCAGAGATATTGGTATAATAATGGTACCAGCTTGTCCAGCCACTTGTTTTTGGAGTCTGAAGAAGAGAGAGCCCTTGAGCCATCAAATAGCGTCTCTGGGCTTCGAGGAGGGTACCACTGGTGAAAAAAAGAGAGAGAAGAGAGGTTTCTCCTGGGGGGAGGTGCCACCCTTCGACATCCCGGATAATACGAAGATAATCCCCTTCGGGATGGTGTTCAAAGATAGTAAAGGCAGACGCTTCATCAAGAGAGCCTACCAGATGCCAGGAAGTATTTTGGCCGGAGAGGGTCCAGCCATGGCTATGGAGTCTCCCCCGTTTTCGGTTGTAGCGGTAAAAATGATAATCCCCATAGAATTCAAGATGATACATGGCATACGCAAACCGAAGATGGGGAGGAAGACCGGGGATTTTCTCTTGCCGGGTAAATTCTCTGCTATCAGACCAGCTTTGAAATCCATGAACAAAAAGACGATCTTTTTTCTGGTAGGTCCAGGGAAGAGAGGTCTCAAAAGAGACAAGGGTGATGGGGACATGAGTTACCACGCGGAGGGTGTTTTCGTCTTCTTCAAGGGAGAGATGGTCATTGCGTAGAGGAAGATGACCACGGAGAGTATAGAGGGTATTTTCGTGGCGGTACACAAGCGTGGTGTGTTTCCAGAGCATGCAAAACTCCTTGCGGGGGATATGTTATTGTATATCCGATGGATGTTTTTGTCAATATTCTGGAAGAAGAAAGAGGAAAATGTTGTTGCCTGAGTGTCGTTCCACATATGAAACTGAATAGTTATTTCCACATTTCTTATGAACAGGGAAACAACACAAAAGCTTTCTGTTCTGGTTCCTATTGAAAAAAGTTGAGCTTGAAAGCATTACGGCAAGATAGAGCTATTACCCTGTTTCAGCTAAACCATTGTTCTTTGCTGAAACAAAGTCATAGCCCTCGCCCCTGCCGCGGTGCCATATCCAAAAAGCCTCTCCTGAAAAAGAAGCCCCGCGGGCTGGTAACAGAAGGCCTTGTTCTTTTACCCCTTTTTTTCTGTAACTTCACCGGGCCGCTTTTGCGGGTATGTACCCTTTGTCGTGGAGTGGGGAAAGTCCTTCCGGAGTGAGGGTGCAGGAGGCACCCGGGGCGACATCTTTTGTTGCTTTTCCTCACAAGCCCACCGAAGCGTAGCCGCGGGGACCCCGTCTGAGCGGGGAATCGGCGAAGCGAGGTGGGCGCTATGCTTCCGAAGTCAGGAGGACGAGTTGATGTCGCCCACGGAGGAAGGACTTCCCCTGGAAAAGGAAGAAGTTTTTCTTTGCCCGCAAAAGCGGGCCATTGTCCGTCCGAGGCGCATGCGTAGCATGCGACGAGGACAAAATCCCTTTTGCCCCGCGCGGGAGCGCTTCGTGGAAGAAGGAAGATAGGTAACAAAAGTAGCCCAAAATTGAAAGAGGAAAGATGGTTGAACAAGTATTTAGTTTTTGTGTGAAGATAACCGTTCTGTATGAATGTGGAACGACAAAAGTGTTGTTGCCTGAGGAAGAACTTTTGGTGGCTTTAGAGCCTTCGATGTGAGACCTTTGCACGAATGTGCGAAGGTCTCAGTAAGGTTATCGTACAGGGAAGGGAAGAAAATAGCAATAAAAGAGAGAGAAAAGACACACTTTTTGAAGGATGTGGGGATGGTTACGGATGGTTTTCTGTGGCCTTCAAAAGACGTTCTTCCTGCTTGATATCGGTATAACTCATGACAATAACAAAGGGGATGGTCATCTCTTTTCTGGTAGCAGGATCGAGAATAACCTTTTCCCTTTCCAAGGTCAACTCAATCACCGTATTGGTGGTTTTCCATCGGACAAAGGCAAGGACACCTTCAAGATCTCCATACGGGGGATTGATAAGCCCAAGAGAGTAGGAGGCTTTGTCTGTATATTGACGGAAAAAGTAATTTTTCATTTTTTCATAGGTGTTGGTGGCGTCGGCCAGCGAAGTGAGTGGAACGAGGTAGTATCCCAAGAGAAGTTTGTTGTTTTCAAACACATACCCGATAAAAATCTCCTGACGAAGAAACGAGAGCCATTTTTTCCCTTCCTGACGAAAGAGGGTGATGAGAAATCTCTCTTCCTGCAGGACATTGGTAAAAAATTTAGCCTCTTCTTTTTGAAGGATGGTCGCCCGGTTTTCCCCCCATCGGAAAGACCGAAAATGGTTCTTTTCCCGAAAAGGGGCGTATTCTTGGGTTTCTACATAAAGAGAGGTTTCATTTTCTATTTCCATGCCGGGAAATGGATTGGAAAACAAAAGACAAGAAAAAAAGAGGCTCAAGAGGACAATGACAAAATGTTTCATAAAGACTCCTGTGGCTATTAGTATAACACAAAAGAGTTTTTTTTGCCACAGAGGGATTTTTTGTCGCTTTACAAAAGAGGGAGGACTTCTTTTTTGGTGAAAGCAATGAAAAAATTTGACAATAAAAATAATAATGATTATAATAAATATTAGTGATTTTGTGTGGAAAAAATTTGCACGAAAAGTTGTTTTCCATTACACTGCGGTAGGGAGGAAAAGGTGACAGGATACAAGAAGAGTCGAATACGAGAGGCGATCCTTGAAACGCTCAAGGGGACAAGGACTCATCCCCCGGCGGATAAGGTGTGGGAGGAGGTGAAGAAAATCTATCCTTCAGCGACCCTTGCCACCGTTTATCGTAATCTTCATATCTTAGAAAGTCAGGGGAAGATTCTTGCCCTTGATGTGGGACAGGGAGAAAAGCGTTATGATGGCTTTGTTCACCATCATGCCCATTTTGTGTGCCGGAAATGTGGAGAAGTGTATGATTGTGAGATCAAAGAGGGGAGTTTTGCCAAAGGGATGAATATCCCTGGTGAGGTTGAGGCTTTTCAACTCACTCTCTACGGGGTGTGTGAACGTTGTATGACGAAGGTGATGTTTCCGGCCGGTCAAAGTGGGAAAAAAAACCAAGATAAAAGAGGGAGGTAGGTATGCCGTTTATCTCATGGGATGAAAGTATGAGTGTGGGGGTGGCAGAGTTTGACAACCACCATCAGAAACTGGTGGCCTTAGTGAACAAGCTTTTCGATGCGATGAAAGCAGGGAAGGCCAAAGAGGTGGTAGGTGATATTCTGAAGGAACTCATGGAGTATACCAAGTATCATTTTGAGGCAGAAGAAAGGCTCATGAGAGAGTATGCTTATCCAGGCTTTGTGACCCATCGGGCAGAACACGAAAAACTGGTGCAGGAGGTCTCTACTCTCTATCAGAAGTTTCAAGCGGGGGATATCTTTCTCTCTCTTGATACCATGAATTTTCTCAAGGAGTGGTTGGCAAAGCATATTCTTCAGAGTGATATGGCGTACAAGCCCTTTTTTAATCAAAAGGGCATTCGATAAAAACCAAAAAGGAGGATGATATGGTCCAGAGAGGACAGATTTACAAGTGTTCGGTGTGTGGCAATATTGTCGAGGTGCGCTTTGCGGGAGGTGGCACCCTTGTTTGTTGTGGGAAGCCCATGGAACTTCAGGTGGAAAACACGGTGGATGCTTCCAAGGAAAAGCATGTACCGGTGATTGAAGCCCAGAATGGAGGGTATCTTGTCAAGGTTGGCAGTGTGGAACATCCCATGGAAGAAAAGCACTATATCATGTGGATAACCCTTGTGGCTGATGGCAGGGAATACACGCAGTATCTCAAGCCAGGCGACAAACCTGAAGCCTTCTTTGCTGTTCAGGCAACCTCTGTAACAGCCAAAGAATACTGTAATCTCCATGGCCTGTGGAAGGCAGGAAGGTAGGAAAGATATGCTTGATAAACAGATGAATGAGCGGCTGAATGCACAGATTCAGGCGGAGTTGTATTCAGCCTACCTGTATTTGGCTATGGCAGCCTGGTGCGATGAGGAGTCCTGGACAGGGAGTGCTCACTGGTTTCGCAAGCAGGCACAGGAAGAGGTAAATCACGCGATGAAGTTCTATCACTATATTGTGGAGAAAGGGGGAAGAGCCATCATGGAGGCGATAGACAAGCCCCCTTCTGAGTGGAAGAACCTTCTCTCTGTTTTTGAAGCAGCCTATGAGCATGAGACCAAGGTGACGAAACGCATCCATGACCTTCTTGCTTTTGCCCGTGAGATAAAAGACTATGCGACAGAACAGATGCTTCAGTGGTTTGTGGCCGAACAGGTAGAAGAGGAGGCACAGACCCTTGAGATTGTCCAGAAACTCAAGAAGGTAGGAGAGAGCAACTCAGGGATGCTTTATCTTGATGGAAAACTTGGAAAGAGAGAATAATGTAAAAGGAGGAGAAGAATGGCTAAATCGCTCAAAGGAACAAAAACCGCAGAAAATCTCATGAAGGCCTTTGCTGGTGAGTCTCAGGCACGTACCCGCTATACCTACTATGCCTCTCAGGCACGAAAAGAAGGCTTCATGCAGATCGAGGCTATTTTTACAGAAACGGCGGACAACGAGAAAGAGCACGCCAAGGTGTTTTTCAAGTACCTTGTGGAGGGACTTGGAAACGATGTGATGCAGGAGATTCAGGCAAGCTATCCGGTGGCGCTTGCTGATACCCTTTCTAATCTCAAGAGTGCCGCCGCAGGTGAGAATGAAGAGTGGACGCATCTCTATCCTGAATTTGCCAATGTGGCCGAACAGGAGGGATTCCCTGAAATTGCCGCAAGCTTCCGGGCTATTGCTCAGGTAGAGGCCAGGCATGAGGCGCGCTACAGAAAATTGGCGGAGAATATTGCCTCTGGGAAGGTCTTCAAAAAGGACCAGAAGGTTCTCTGGAAATGCCGGAACTGTGGTTTTATTATTGAGGCCATGGAAGCCCCACAGGTGTGCCCCAGTTGTAAGCATCCCCAGGGATATTTTGAGGTGTTTGTAGAAACGTACTGAGCTTTTGTGAGCGCCCCTCTCTGGGGCGCTTTTCTTTTGAGACCTTTGCACGAATGTGCAAAGGTCTCAAAAAAGTAATAGAAAACAGAAAGTAGTATAAAAATATTCTTTTCCATAATAAACAAGTCTATTTTTTAGATATAAAAAGAAAAATAAGCCTTTGTAAACAGAAAAAGCGGGGTTTCAGGGGCGTAGCCCCTGACCTAAAGAGGGGAAGAAAACACCCGTGCAAGGGTCTTCTATTGCTTTTTTCTTCGCTTTCTCTTATAATCTTTAGTATGCAAACGGAACAGAGATTTATCGTTACCGCACGGAAGTGGCGTCCCCAGAGGTTTGATGCGTTAGTAGGGCAGGAGGCACTCGCCCAGGCTTTGAAACATGCCCTGCAAACCGGAAAGACAGCCCATGCTTACCTCTTTTCTGGTATTCGTGGGGTGGGGAAAACGTCCACGGCAAGGCTTCTTGCCAAGGCTCTCAATTGTCTTTCTCCTCATGAGGGAGAACCTTGCAATCAGTGTGAGAGTTGTGTCTCTATCAATGATGGTTCAGCGATGGATGTGATTGAGATTGATGGGGCCTCCAATCGGGGGATTGATGCGATTCGTGAACTCCGAGAGACAGTGAATTATATGCCTGTGAAGCTTCGGTACAAGGTCTATATCATTGATGAGGTCCACATGCTTACCACCGAGGCGTCCAATGCCCTTCTCAAGACTCTCGAAGAACCCCCTTCTCATGTGGTTTTTATCTTGGCCACCACGGAGGTACACAAGCTTCTTCCAACCATTCGTTCTCGTTGTCAGCACTACGTGTTCAAAAAGATTCCGGTGACAAAAATTGCCCACCAACTGGTGACCATCTGTGAAACCGAGGGCTATCCGTATGAGAAAGAGGCTCTCTTTCTCATCGCTGAGGCAGGGGATGGTTCTCTGCGGGATGCCGAGAGTATCTTTGACCAGGTGGTTATCTATACAGGGGGTAATCTCACGGTTTCTGCGGTGAAAGAGGTGCTTGGAATTTCTCCTGAGAGGTTCTATGAGGATCTCTGGAAGGGCATTGTTGAGGGTGATATCATCACTGTTCTTCGGGTTATTGATGAGTATATGCAGCATTTTGGGGATGTGAGGGGATTTGTCTGGGGGATGGTAGAGTTTCTTCGGTTGGGGCTTTTGGTCAAGAGGCTATCTCTTCATGATCCCCTTGTGGATATGAGTGAGGAAAAGTACCAGCGTCTCTCTTCTCTATTTTCCCATGTCGAAGCGACGGACATTGTTCGAATGATGCAGGTGATGGCGGAGTTTCTGCGAGGGCTTCGGAGTGATCAGTATGACAGGCTTGCGGCTGAACTTCTTTTTGTCCAGCTTGTGGATTACAAAAATCTTATTCCGCTTTCGGAGATACGGGATGAACTTCTGAAACGCTTGCCGTCTGCTTCAGGTGGCTCTCCGACAAAGCCAATGGGGGGTATGTCTCCAAAGGTGGAGAGTCGGCCTTCTTCTCAGGGTTCAGCGATGGCGTCGTCTTCTCCAAAGGTGGAGCAGAGATCTAGACCAGAAACGCCAAAAACAGACCTTGACAAAGAGACAAAGCCCGTGGCTGCTTCTTCTGAAGTTTCTTCTCAAAAGGTGGTTTCTTCTCAGAATGACCCGAAAGAGGTCTTGTTTGGGTACCTTCAGGGTTCTACCATTGCCAGACAAATGCAGAAGGAAATTCTCTCTGTGGATTGGGATGGGACAACGCTTACCGTTAGGACAAAGGCGTATTATGTGAAGGATTTTCTCACCAAGGCTTCTTCCAAGATTGCTGAGGCTATTGCGAAAGCTTGTCAGACGTCTGCAGAGATTGTTGTTTTGATGGAGGATGGTTCTTCTGCGGGAAAGGGAAAAGCCGTAGAGAATACCCCTTCTCAGGTTGAGGTCCAACCGACGAAAAAAGAGGAAGATGTTTCTTCTTCTCCCGCGAGTGATCAGGAGGCTTCTTCTGAGACTTCGGCTGATGATGTGGTGAAGTATGCCGAAGACCTTTTCAAAGCCAAAAAATACCCATAAGCCATAAAGTGGAGGAAAACATGGGAGCGTTTGATCAGTTCAAAGAGCTTGCCAAGATGCAACAGGCCGCCAAGGAAGCGGAAAAAATCATGGAAGAACTTCGGGCAACCGGTGTTTCTCGCAAAGGGTATGTCAAAGTTACCCTTGACGGCAAAAAGGGCTTGAAAAATATTGAGTTTTCTGAAGAGGCTATGAAGATAACACCTGATGAGCTCGCCAAGTGTGTCAAGGAAGCTCACAAGGCAGCAGGCAAAGAGATTGACAAGCTTGTGAAACAAAAGATGAAGAATAGTGGGTTGGCTGATTTTTTCAAGGAATAGGGCATGAATGACCCTTTTCGGCGTTTCGTTGAGGTCTGGAGTCGTGTGCCGGGTATTGGGACAAAGCTTGCTGAGAGGCTGGGACTTTTTCTTTTGGGGCAATCCCGGGAGTATGTGAATCATTTAGCTCAGGCTCTTCTTCGTCTTCGAGATGAGACCCATATCTGTGAGGTGTGTGGAAATTTTTCCGCCGGGAATCGCTGTGCCATCTGTGAGGATGTGAACCGGGATAGGTCTATTCTCTGCGTGGTGGAAACCGCCCTTGATATAGTCTATATTGAGGCTACAGGAAAATATCACGGGCTTTATCATGTGCTTGGGGGGGTGATTTCCCCTCTCCATGGGATGACGCCTTCAAAACTTCGGATTGAGGAACTTGTGAAACGGGTGGCTTCTGGAGAAGTCAAGGAAATCTTTTTTGCGACAAGTCCTACGACAGAGGGAGATGCCACCGTGATGTATATTCGGGAGAAACTCGCTTCTTATCCCCTTCGGTTTACCACATTGGCGAGAGGGGTTCCTGTGGGTGCTATTCTTCCTCAAACAGGAACCCAGACGCTTTCTGAGGCGATTGTTTCAAGAGAAGAGTTGAAGTAGACAATAGACTTTTTTTTTCGCTTGCTTTATAATAGTGGAGTTTTGGATTTTTCTGGAGGGAAGAGGATGCCCAAGCGCACAGATATTCATAAGATTCTTATTATCGGTTCAGGTCCTATTACCATCGGTCAGGCGTGTGAGTTTGACTATTCTGGTACTCAGGCTTGTAAGGCGCTTCGTGAAGAAGGCTATGAAGTGGTATTAGTCAATTCTAATCCTGCTACCATCATGACAGATCCAGAGATTGCAGATAAGACCTATATCGAGCCTATCGTCCCAGAGATTGTAGAAAAGATCATTGAGAAAGAACGACCTGATGCCCTTCTTCCTACCTTAGGAGGTCAGACGGCTCTCAATACGGCGATTGTGCTCTATGAGAGTGGGGTTTTGCACAAGTACGGGGTGGAGATGATCGGGGCCCAATACCATGCCATCAAAAAGGGAGAGGATCGAGCTGAATTCAACAAAGCGATGGAGAGAATTGGGCTGAAGGTTCCTGTGAGTCGGGTGGTGCATACCCTTGAAGAGGCTCTGGAGGTTATCCCCCATATCGGGTTTCCAGCCATTATTCGCCCCGCCTATACGCTTGGAGGAACAGGAGGGGGGATTGCGTATAACCAGGAGGAGTTTGTTGAGATTGTCAAGAAGGGACTGGAACTTTCTCTCAAAAGTGAGGTACAGATTGACCGTTCTCTGATTGGCTGGAAGGAGTATGAACTTGAGGTGATGCGGGACAAAAATGACAATGTGGTGATTATCTGTTCCATTGAAAACCTTGATCCGATGGGGGTACATACAGGGGATTCGATTACCGTGGCGCCGGCTCAGACGCTCACGGATCAGGAATATCAACGTCTTCGGGATTATGCGATTGCTATCATCAGGGAGATTGGGGTTGAAACAGGGGGATCCAATATTCAGTTTGCTGTGAATCCCAAAAATGGAGAGGTGGTGGTTATTGAGATGAATCCTCGTGTCTCAAGAAGCTCGGCTCTTGCTTCTAAGGCCACGGGGTTTCCTATCGCCAAGATTGCCGCCAAACTCTCTGTTGGTTATACCCTTGATGAGATACAAAATGATATTACCAAAGAAACGCCGGCTTCTTTTGAACCCACCCTTGATTATGTGGTGGTCAAGATTCCCCGCTTCAATTTTGAGAAGTTCAAGGGAGTTTCTCCGGTTTTAGGAACCCAGATGCAATCTGTGGGTGAGGTGATGTCGATTGGACGAACCTTCAAAGAGGCCTTTCAAAAGGCCCTTCGTTCTCTTGAACGTGGGCTTGTGGGCTGGGAGGAGAAAGGGGTTTCTGGAGGTGAGGTTGAAGCGCTTCTTGAGGAGAAGCTCCGTATTCCGGGACCTGATCGGGTGCTCTATATCAAGGATGCCATGCTTCGTGGCTGGTCGATTGAACGGATCTATGAACTTTCAGCTATTGATCCCTGGTTTTTGAAACAGATGGCGGAGATTCTTGAGGTAGAAAAGAACTACAGAAAAAAATCTCTGGAAATGCTCTCTGCGGAAGATTTCAAAGAGTTGAAACAGCATGGGTTTTCTGATAGCCAGATAGCCAAATGGTATGGAACGACAGAGGATATTGTCCGTGAGAAACGGAAGTCTGTAAGGGTACTTCCCACCTACAAGCTCGTGGATACCTGTGCTGCTGAGTTTGAGGCCAAGACGCCTTATTATTATTCCACCTATGAGGATGAGGATGAGGTGAGACCTTCCTCTCGTGAGAAGGTGATGATTTTAGGAAGTGGTCCCAATCGTATCGGGCAGGGAGTGGAGTTTGACTACGCCTGTGTGCATGCGGCTTTTGCTTTGAGGGATATGGGATATGAGAGTATCATGGTGAATTCCAACCCGGAGACGGTATCGACGGACTATGATACCTCGGATAGGCTCTATTTTGAACCCCTCACCTTTGAGGATGTGATGAACATTTACGAAAAGGAAAAGCCGCTTGGGGTTATTCTTCAGTTTGGTGGGCAGACTCCCCTCAAATTGGCCAAATCACTGGAAAAAGCGGGTGTGCCCATCTTAGGAACTTCAAGTGAGGCTATAGATATTGCAGAGGACAGGGATCGTTTTCGTGATCTTATCCAGAGTCTTGGTTTCAAACAACCTCCTTCGGCTATTGCCAGAAATATCCATGAGGTAGCGGAATTGGCCGAACAGGTGGGATATCCTGTGCTTGCCCGGCCTTCGTATGTGCTTGGTGGGCGGGCAATGGTTATCGTGTATAGTCGTGAGGAACTGGAACGCTATCTTCAGGAAGAGGCCGATGTCCTGCGGGATGGGCCTGTACTTATTGATAAGTTTTTGGACGATGCTCAGGAAGTGGATGTGGATGCGCTTGGTGATGGAGAGGAGGTGGTGATTGCTGGTATCATGCAGCATATTGAGGAGGCAGGGATTCATTCGGGTGATTCGGCTATGGTGCTTCCTCCGGTGAGTCTCTCCAAGGAGATGGTAGACAAGATTATTGATCAAACACGGGCGGTGGGAAAAGCCTTGAAGGTAAAAGGACTCATGAATGTCCAGTTTGCCATCAAGGATAATGAGTTGTATTTCATAGAAGTAAATCCCCGTGCTTCTCGTACCGTTCCCTTTGTCAGTAAGGCAACCGGCAAACCATGGGCACGATTGGCAACTATGATTGTGATGGGAAGGGCTACGATCAAGAGTCTTCAGCTTCCTCTCTATGAAAAGCCCCACTTTGTTTCTGTGAAGGAAGTGGTGATTCCTTTCCAGAAGTTTCCCAAGGCGGATGTTATCTTAGGACCTGAGATGAAGTCAACCGGTGAGGTGATGGGCATTGATCGGACCTTTGCCAAGGCTTTTATCAAGGCGGAGATGGCAGCGGGAGATCATTATCCAGAGAGTGGAACTATTCTGATTACGGTGAATGATAGGGATAAACCAAAGATTGTTGAGGCAGCCAAACGTCTTGTAGAGATGGGCTACAAAATCATAGCCACTGAGAATACCGCCAAATATCTCAAGGAAAATTATGTTCCCTGTGAAATGGTGTTCAAATTGGGACAGGGCAGACCGGATATTCTTGACCTGATGAAAAATGGACAGATACACATGATATTCAATACCCCCGCCAGTTCAAAGGCTCATCATGATGATGCCTATATTCGGCGACAGGCTATTCAGAGTCGAATTCCTCTGATTACCACGGTATCGGCTATTTATGCGGCGATAGAGGCCATGGCTGAACGCCATCAGCCCCTTGAGGTTCAGGCCATCCAGGAGTACTACCAGGAGAAGAAGGTGTAGAAAAGAGTGTGGGGCAAA
Organism: Longinema margulisiae; assembly: GCF_025266855.1. Lineage (GTDB taxonomy): Bacteria > Spirochaetota > Brevinematia > Brevinematales > Thermospiraceae > Thermospira. The sequence continues at coordinate 98,188 of NZ_CP053071.1, read as the reverse complement.
CCGGGGGAAAGAAAAAGAAAAATACCTGGAGGTAAAGATGATGAGAGTGATGAGAAAATGGATATGGGTGTTGGGATGCTTGCCTGCGCTGATGTTTGCCGTTGTGGATGGAAGCCAGTGGGTGTATCTTGGAGTGACCCCTGCTGGTTCAGGGAATGCGTATGCAGGGGTTACGTCGGATGAGAGGAGTAGTTATCTTTTTCTCAATCCGGCTGCTCCGGCGAATGTTCAACGGCTCAATCTCTCTTTGCAGGTGGGTATTTCTCCATGGCAGTCCCTTGTCAATGGCAGTTTTTCTATGCCTATTCCTACCGGCGTGCTTTCTGTTGGAGGAAAACTTCTCAATGGTCCTGAGTCGCTTGGTGGGGTGAATGGTTTTTTTGTGGGCTTCAGTAAGCGGATTGATCGGTATCTGAGTTTCGGTTTTGATGGGTATATGCTTGTTCACGGTGCCGGTTCAAACCAGATGGATATAGCCTTTGGTGGAGATATTGGGGCTATTCTCAGGCTTCGCAAGAGTGTGGCTTCCTTTGACAAGGGTATTGGTTTCAAAGACAATGTCGTGGGGATAACGCTCAAGGGACTTGGAAAACCAGCCCACGTACTTTCCAATACACCTTTGCCTGGTATCGGAACTCGTGCCGGGATTTCAGGGACATGGCTTGACTATGGGTGGATCAAGGGATTAGCTGGTCTTGAAGCCAATATCGATGTATGGCCCTTCAATGTTTATGGAATCGGGTATACGACCTTCTCCATTGTAGATCATCTCTTTCTTCGTGGTGGACTGGTGCTTGGGAATAATGGGCTTGGCTGGTTTGGGAATGGGGTTGGTTTTTATACGCTTGGGGTTTCTTTTGCCTACAAGGTCAATGAGGTGCCCTTTGAGGTGTTTTATTCGTACAATCCGGTGATGCTTAACAATACTCCTTCGGCTATGCATATGGGGGGAATTCAGGTAGCTTTTGGGTATATTGATGAAAAGCCCCCTGTGGTGGATTTCAAGGTAGCTTCCCCTGATCTTGTCGAAGGGGTGTATTACTTCTCTCCCAATTATGATGGCACCAAGGATGTGGTTGAGTTTCCTGTGGCTATAAAAGATGAGAGTCTTGTGCAAAAGTGGGAAGTGAGAATCTACAATGAAAACAATGAGGTGGTACGAACCTTCAAATCAGAAGAAGAAAGGGATATCGGCCTTGATTTTGTCCGTTTCTGGAAAAAACTCTGGGCAAAGAAATCGGCTGTTCCTGTTCCTGAAAAGATTGTCTGGGATGGAACCACAGATAAGGGGACACTCGCTCCTGAGGGTAAGTACTTTGTGGTGATGACCGCATGGGATGAAGTGAACAATCAGGGGACATCTCAAACCAATGCTCTTGTCCTCGATGTGACCGCTCCTTCCGGGAGTCTTGCTCTGTATGATAGAATCTTTTCTCCGGATGGTGATGGGAGAAAGGATACGCTTCGCCTTGACCAGCAGGTTTCCGGGATGGACAACTGGAGGGCGGAGATCCGCAATCAGAAAGGGGAGGTTGTTCTCTCCTGGGAATGGAAGACCAATGTGCCTCCTTCCCTTGTCTGGGATGGGCTTGATCCCAAGGGGCAGCTCTTGCCTGATGGACCGTATGATTATCTTCTCTATGGGGAAGACCTTGCGGGCAATAAAACCGTTCTTTCGGCCAAGGGAATTATTCTTACGACGCAGAAACAGTCACTTTTTGTCAATGTGGATAAGCAAGCCCTTTCGGTAGCTAAGGGTCAAACGGTAAATTTCCAGCCGGTGGTGTCAGACCAGCAGGGGATTGAAAAATGGTCTGGTTCTCTTGTCAATACCCTTGGTGAAGAGGTGGCTAAATGGGAAGGAAGCGGTCCTGTTCCTGCTTCTTTTGTGTGGGATGGCAAGGACAAACAGAAAAAGATGGTTCCCGATGGGAATTATACCTTCCGGATGAAGCTGGTATACGAGAGTGGCCATACTCCTGAAGCTCAGGTTTCTGTGGTGGTGGATAATACCCCTCCTGCGGTGAGTTTTGAGTTTGATCCACCCCTCTTCTCTCCTGATAATGATGGGGAAAATGACACGCTCTATCTCCATCTTCTCACGGATGATCCCCAGAATGTGAAACGCTGGGAGATGGTGATCCTTGATCCCGACAAAAAGCCATTCAAGGTGTTCAGGGGAGAGGGCAATCCCGCTCCGACTATTCGCTGGGATGGACGTTCGGATAATGGTGAACTGGTGGAATCTGCTCAGGATTATCTCGTGAAAATGACGGTGGAAGATGGCCTTGGCAATACCATGACCACCAACCTTGGGGTTATTCCTGTGGATATTTTAGTGGAACAGACCGAGTTGGGGCTTCGGATTCGTATCAATAGCATTGAGTTTGAGTTTGGGAAAGCGACACTCAAGAGTACCAAGATGCCTATCCTTGATAGGTTGGCCCAGATTCTCAAGAAATATAGTGCCTATGAGATTGAGGTACATGGCCATACGGATAATATTGGAAGTGAACAACGAAACCTTGAACTCTCTCTTCAGCGGGCCATGGCGGTCAAGGATTATCTTGTGAAGAAGGGTATTCCGGCACGACGTATGACGACAAAGGGGTTTGGCTTCCAGTATCCTGTGGCTGATAATGCGACTGAAGAGGGAAGACGCAAGAATCGTCGTGTGGAGTTTATTCTCATCAAGAAGTAGGAGAGGGGAATGATCTACAGGACATCTGATCAAAAGACTGAACAGAGAGAGAATATGCGAGGTGGTGAGGGAGTGGTCTCCCTCACCCACCTTGTTCCTTCAGAGAGGCTCTTTCAGGTAAGGTTAGTGGCTCGTATAGAGATTCCTTCGGGTGCAAGTATTGGAGAACACTTTCATGAGAATGAGGTGGAGTACTATGTGATTCTCAGCGGTGAAGGCGAGGTGACAGAACAGGGGCAAACAACAAGAGTTTACCCCGGGGATGTCGTTGTTACCGGTCCTCATGAAGGTCATGCCATTCGCAATAGTGGAGACAAGCCTCTGGTTTTTCTTGCCTTTATCCAGACCTTGAGGTAATAGGGTATGGGAAACTGGCAGTGGTATACTCCGCCTGTTTTCTCTGGACGGGGGTGTCGTTTTTCTTTGCTTCTTGAGTATCTGTCATCGTGTGGAAAACGCTGGGCTCTTTGCTGTGGGAGACATTTTTTTGATACGGAGTGGGCTTTCTGGAGAGAAAGGGCCTGTGCGACGGGGCTTGAGGTAGAGGCTTTTGTGGTCAGTGGGGGTGAACCTACCGTTGAGGTAGTGGATACGCTGGTTACTTCTTTGAAAAAATGGCAACCAGAGGGACTTGTAGCCATTGGTGGGGGATCGGTGCTGGATACTACCAAGGCTGCGGCAGCTATGCTTGTTCATGAGGGAAGCGTCCAGGACTATCTTGAGGAAGTTGGGACAAAAAAACTTGTCTTCTCTCCGTTGCCATGGGTGGGGGTACCTACCACAGCAGGGACAGGATCTGAAGTGACCAAAAATGCGGTGATTATTGTGCCTGAGAAAAGGGTGAAACGTTCGCTTCGTCATGAGAATCTGTGGGCAAAGGCTGTTTTTCTTGATCCAGAACTTACGCTTTCAGCACCATGGGAGGTTACTGTGAATGCGGCTTTTGATGCCTTTACTCACCTTCTGGAAGCGGCGGTGAGTCGAAAGTCTCATCTATGGGCATTTGCGTTAGCTGATGTCTCTCTTCCCGAGATCGTCGATGGGCTTGTGAGGGTCAAAGAAGATGGGAGTGACCTTGAATCACGAGAGAGGCTTTTGATGGCCAGCACAGCGGGGGGAATAGCCCTTGCGAATGCAGGGCTTGGGGCAGTGCATGGTTTTGCCGCCACGCTTGGGGGTATGACGACGATTCCCCATGGGAGGGTGTGTGGGATTCTTCTGGACCATGTGGTGGAAGTGAATAGTCAGTACACTGATGGGTATGAAAGGCTTGCTTTTGTCCGTTCCTGTGGGGGAACGAAGGGATTTATACGTTTTCTTTCCGAGTGGAAAGAAAAGATGGGTATAGAAAAGGATTTTAAGCCTTTTAATCTTCGGCTTTCGGCAGAGGAGATTGTGAGGCTTTCTACAAGTTCCAGCATGAAGGCAAATCCTGCGGATGTGCCTTCAGAGGTGTGGATAAAGATGTGGGAAAGGCTACTTTGAGGAGTGTCTATGCTTGATATGGTGTTTCTTGGGATTCCTGTGTGGAAGTATGCGCTCCTTGTGGTTATCCTTTTGGCGGGTATTGGGGTGAGTTTTGCCTTTGATTGGGTGCTTCGTTACTGGATCCTTCGGATATGGAAACTTCACGACAGAGGCAAGCTTCGTCGAGAGGGTTTCAGAAAGCAAACCATAGGGCTTGTGCTTTTTTCGGTGGCGCTTGTTTTTGTTTCTTCCATGACTCTTCCCGAAAAATGGCAGGTTTTCTTGCAGCGAGTCTGTGTGTTCGGGATAGGCTTTGAGGCAACGATGATTCTTTCTCGTGTGCTGGAGGTGCTTTTCCGTGAATACTGGTACAAGAAGGCGCCGGATAGGGATGAGAAGTTTCATGAAGGCTTTGTGAAGAGTATCTGGGGGATTATTCAACTTGTTTTGTGGATTATTGCGTTATTTATCATTCTGGATAATATTGGGGTTAAGATCAATACGATTTTGGCTGGTCTTGGTATTGGAGGTATTGCAGTAGCCTTTGCCGCCCAGTCTTTTCTGGGGGATTTGTTTGCGTTTATTTCTATTTTTCTTGATAAGCCTTTTGAGGTTGGGGATTTTTTAGTGATTGATGCGGATACCAAGGGGACGGTAGAGTATATAGGGCTTCGTTCGACAAGAATTCGAAGCCTTTCCGGGGAACTTCTCATTGTTCCCAATAGAGAACTCACGTCTCTCAGACTTCATAACTATCGTCATATGGAAAGACGCCGGGTGGTGATCCGTTTTGGGGTGGTGTATGAAACGCCGCTTGAGAAGGTGAAGGCTATTCCTGGAGTGGTGAAGAAGGTGATTGAGGATGAACCCCAGGCCACCTTTGAGAGATGTCATTTTGATACCTTTGGTGAGTATAGTCTTGACTTTGAGTGTGTTTATTATGTGGAAAGCAATGATTTTGTGGTGCATATGGATGTGAAACAATCGATTTTGCATGGTATTATGAAGGCTTTTCAGGAAAATGGGATAGAATTTGCCTATCCGACGCAGTTGCTTTATACTCATTCCGTCAAAAAGGAGGAAAAGAAACGATGAAACAGAGCCGGATGATGGTCCAGAACTGGGTGATGGTAGGACTTGGGGTCTTTTTGATGTATTTTGGTTTTTTTCTTGTTTCCTTTGTAAAGCTGAATTATGAGGGATTGTATGCCCTTGTGTCCATGTCAACGATTGTGGCAGGTATTGTGATGGTGCTTCTTGGGCTCTGGATTGGGTTTGAACGGGAGTAGGTTTCCCATGAAGCAACTTTTGTCCGGGAATGAAGCCATAGCCAGGGGGGCGTATGAAGGGGGTGTTGGGGTGGCCACGGGATATCCCGGGACACCAAGTTCTGAGATAATTCCAGCCATTATTGAACATTATCCAGAGATTGTCTGTGAGTGGAGTGTGAATGAGAAAGTAGCCCTTGAGGTTGCTATTGGGGCTTCCCTTGCCGGAGTTCGCTCCATCGTGACCATGAAACATGTAGGGCTTAATGTGGCTGCTGATCCCTTGATGACGCTTGCTTTTACAGGACTGAATGCGGGGCTTGTCATCGTCGTGGCTGATGATCCCGGGATGCATTCCTCTCAAAATGAACAGGATAGCCGGCACTGGAGTAAGTTTGGACTTCTCCCTGTTCTTGAGCCTTCGGATAGTCAGGAGGCCAAGGAGTTTGTGAAGATTGGGCTTGAGATATCAGAGCGTTTTGATACACCGGTCATTCTTCGCATGGTGACAAGGGTGGCCCACACAAGAACCGTGGTAGAGTTGTCAGAACCGGAGAGAGAGACTTTTCGCCTTTCCTATCAGAAGGACATCCGAAAGTATGTGATGGCTCCTGCGAATGCCATTGGACGTCATCCTGTAGCTGTGGAAAGATGGAAGAAGCTACAGGATTTTTCAGAGAACTTTTGGGGAAATAAAGTAGAGGAAGGCAAGGACCGTTCTTTTGGTATTTTGACGCATGGGCTTGTGTTTCAGTATGTACGAGAGGTTTTTCCGGAGGCGCCGGTGCTGAAGGTGGGGATGTATCCTCTTCCCCGTCAAAAAATCCTCTCTTTTGCCCGCTCTGTGGAAAAACTTTTTCTTATTGAGGAACTGGATCCCATTATTGAGGAGGAGATTCGTTCTCTTGGTGTGAGCGTGGAGAAGGCCAAGGAGGTTATTCCTTTGTGCGGGGAACTTACTCCAGATCGGATCAGGCAAGCCTTTGGGATGCCCACAGGCGAAGCGGTGGTGAAGGAGATGCTTCCCCCACGTCCCCCGAAACTTTGTCAGGGGTGTTCCCATGTGCCTGTGTTTGAGGTGCTTGGGGAAATGGGGATAACCGTCTGGGGGGATATAGGATGTTATACCCTTGGTGCCTTTCCGCCATATGATGCCATGGATACCTGTATCTGTATGGGGGCTGGGGCAGGGGTAGAAGCCGGGTTCAAAAAGGCTTTGTCTCTTGTGGGCAAAGATCATCCAAGTGTAGGTGTGGTAGGAGATTCTACCTTTTTCCATTCGGCAATGACGCATGTGGTCAATGCGGTGTACAATCGAATTCCCATGAAACTCCTGGTGCTGGATAACCATATTACCGCCATGACAGGACATCAGCCCAATCCAGCAAGCAAGGTGGATGCCTATGCTCACAAAACCCCTTATGTGGATATTGAAAAGGTGGTCAAGGGGATGGGCGTGGAACACGTGGTGCGGGTTTCTGCGTATGACAAGACGCTTCTTCGAGAGACCATTCGTCGTGAACTTGAGCATGAGGGGGTTTCTGTTATCGTGATAGAAGGGGTATGTGTGATTGCGCAACCACGTCTCAACCAGCTCTGGAAAGAGGAGAAATGATATGGATATCAAGAGTGCTGTGATTTGTGGGGTTGGTGGGCAGGGAATTGTCTTGGCTTCTGATATGCTTGCTGAGGTGATGTTTCGGTGTGGGTATGATGTCAAGAAGAACGAGATTCATGGAATGAGTCAGCGAGAAGGCTCGGTGGTGAGCTTTGTGAGATGGGGTGAGAGGGTCTTTTCTCCTGTGGTAAGTATGGGAGAGGGGGATTTTCTTCTTGCTTTTGAGTATCTAGAGGGTCTTCGGTATCTTTCTTTTCTCCGTCGGGGGGGGATAGCGCTTGTGAGCACTACTCGTATTGAACCTGTTCCTGTAAAATTGGGCAGGATGGCTTATCCATCTGAGAGAGATGAGCTGTTTACTTCGGTGGGGACGCTTCTAAAGGTGGATACGGACTCTCTTTGTCGAGAGATAGGAAACCCAAAACTCACGAACACCATTTTGTTGGGGGTTTTTTCTTGCTTTTTGCCTGCAATTGAGGTTTCTCTCTGGGAAGGGGTTATTCGTGATATGGTAAAACCAGCCTATCAAGAGATAAATCTGAAGGCCTTTGAAAAGGGTCGGGAAATGGGTTTTTCGTTTCTCGCGAAAGAAGGGAGGTAAGGGATGAAAAAGTCTCATGTGTACTGGAACACGAAAATGGAGACCATGGATCATTCGGTGAGGGCGTCGCTTCAGTTGTACCGTCTCAAAGAACTCGCCTGGTATGTGTATGAAAATGTGCCGTTTTATAGAAAGAAATTTGATGAGAAAGGGGTGCATCCGAGGGATATCCGCACCCTTGAGGATATTCGACTTCTTCCTATGACAACCAAGACGGATTTGCGGGATAACTATCCCTATGGGCTTTTTGCTGTGCCTATGGAGAAGATTGTTCGTATTCATGCTTCCAGTGGGACAACGGGAAAGCCCACCGTGGTAGGATATACGCAGTCAGATATTCAGGTCTGGTCAGAGGTGATGGCCAGGTCGCTTACTTCGGCTGGGGCCACAAGGCATTCGATTATTCAGAATGCGTATGGCTATGGACTATTCACGGGGGGATTGGGAGTCCATTATGGGGCAGAGACTATTGGGGCAACGGTGATTCCTATCTCGGGGGGAAATACAGCAAGGCAACTTCTTGTGTTAGAGGACTTTGGGCCTGATATGATTACCTGTACACCGTCGTATTCTCTCTACCTTGCTGAGGAAGCCCACAAAAAAGGACTGAAGTTAGAAAGGCTCAATCTCAAATATGGTCTCTTTGGGGCAGAACCATGGAGTGAAGCCATGAGGGACGAGATAGAGAAAAGGCTTCCTATCAAGGCTATCAATATTTATGGGCTTTCTGAGATTATTGGACCCGGGGTGGCCTGTGAGTGTCTTGAGCAGAAAGGGCTTCATATCTATGATGATCATTTTTATCCGGAAATCTTGAATCCAGCCACCGGAGAACCGGTTGCCCCTGGAGAACAGGGAGAACTCGTGATCACGACGCTCACCAAAGAAGGCATTCCCTTGATTCGTTACAGGACACGGGATCTTACACGATTTTTGCCAGGGGAATGTCCCTGTGGAAGGACCCACCCCCGCATTGATCGTATCATGGGCCGTACAGATGATATGCTGATTATCCGTGGGGTAAATGTCTTCCCATCTCAGATTGAGGAGGTTTTAGTCCAGGTGGAAGAGGCATCTCCCCATTATGTCCTGATTGTGGATCGGGAGAACAATCTCGATGTTCTTACGGTCATGGTTGAGGTCAATGACAAGGTATTTTCTGATGAGATCAAGGGGCTTGAAGCCATTGAACAAAAGATCAAACATGAGATACAGAATGTCCTTGGTATCTCAGTCTCTGTGAAACTGGTAGAACCACGCACCATTGAGCGAAGTGAGGGGAAGGCAAAACGTATTATTGACAATCGTAAACTATAGGAGGTTGGTATGATACGACAGGTTTCCGTTTTTCTTGAAAATAAAGAGGGAAGACTCTATGAGGTGACAGAGCGGTTGGCTTCAGAGGGGATAGATCTCAGGGCGCTTTCGGTGGCAGATACCAAGGATTTTGGGGTTCTTCGTCTTGTGGTGAATCACCCGGACAAAGCCCTTGAGGTCCTGAAAAAAGAGGGGTACTCTGTACGATTTACCGATGTGGTGGCGGTGGCTATTCCCGATAGGCCTGGTGGGCTTGCAGGGGTTCTTCGCATTTTGCATGAGAATAAGCTGAATATTGAGTACATGTATACCCTTGTCTCCTCTATGGCCGGGGAAGCCATCCTTGTGATGAGATTTGAGGACGGCAAGTTAGCTGAAAAAGTGCTTCATAAGCATGGGGTCAGGATACTGGAGGAACGAGAGGTGGTGGGGTAGGGATTTTTTGACGTGGTTTTTGTGAACGCTGGCGATAGTGTTCAATAAGTTCCAGCGCATTGAGGACAAGAACGTCTCGTCTACTGAGTGAAAGTACCCCGGCTAAAATACGAATTTTTTCCGAAAGACCGCTGAGACTTTTGATGACTATACTCATTTCTCCAATGACTTTTTCTACTACTATGCCATAAAATTTATTCTGAAGAGAGATAACAATGATATTTTCTTTCGTATTTTGAGTTTCAGGATATCCAAGAAGACTTTCAATAGAAAGAAGCGGTATCCAGCGGTGTTTGTATTCAAGCATCCATTCTTCTTCGAGGAAGCTGGTTTTTTGTTCACTGAGGAGGAGAACTTGATCAATATTGAGAGAAGGAAAAGCGTAAAGAGAATTATGACTCTCAAACAACGTCACAGAAATAATCGAGGAATTGATAGGAAAACTCAAGATAAACGTGGTTCCTTTGTTTTCTTCTGATTTAATGGTGATTTCACTGTTAAATCGGCGAAGGGTATCAGCCACCACATCCATACCGACACCCCTTCCTGAAAAGTCACTTACGTTTTCTTTGGTAGAAAAGCCGGGTAAAAAGATGAGTTGCCATATTTCTTGGGGAGACATTTCTTTTGCTTTGTCCGCAGAGACGAGACCTTTTGAGATGGCTTTTTCTAAGATTTTCTGGGTTTGGAGCCCCCTTCCATCATCTGAAATTTCAAGAACAATTCTATCCATCTGAGTATAGGCTTTGAGATGAATATTTCCAATGGGGGGTTTGCCCTTTTTTTGTCTTTCTTCCGGGAGTTCTATCCCATGATCAACTGCATTGCGAAGGAGATGGATGAGAACATTTTGTATATGTTCAATGAGTTGTTTATCTACTTCTATTTCTTTTCCTTCCATAGTAAAATTCACTTCTTTTCCTGTGCTGATGGCCACATCTCTTACCAGACGAGGAAAGGTGTTAAAGATGCCACCAAGAGGTACAAGAATCATCGAAGAAACCTGATCCTGAAATTGTTTGGTGTACAATTCATAGAAACGAATATCATACGAAAATTGATTTTGGATGTTTTCTAAAAAACTCAGGATTTCTTCTTTGGACTGTTTGGCGAGAAATTCAATACTGAGTTGATCAGCATAATAACGAAACTTTCCGATGTAATTTGTGAAAATGTTGCTAAAATTGAGAAGATTTTTTATTCTATCGAAGCGAATGGTGAGATAATCCGTTTTTTCTTTTTTTGTTTCGTGGCTTGTTTTGTGTTCTGGGGAAGCAAAAGAGGGTGGAGGAGATTTCTGTACCTGAGCGTTTGTTTCTTCTGTGTGTGGTTGAGGATGAGAGAGGATGTTTTTTTGGGGGAGAATTTTGAGTCCATCAAGAGCATTCTGAAAAAGTGTTTCAAAATCTTCCGGGAGTTCAGGTTCAGAGGGAAGATTTTTTACGGCATTGGTAATCCAATCCAACCATTCTAATGTTGTGGATATCATACTTCGAGACAGAGTTTTTTGATTATTTTCAAGGGTTTCAAAGAGGTTTTCTATCTGATGGGCAACACGACTGAGATTTTTGAAGCCCATCATTCGACTGGCGCCTTTGAGGGTATGGATTTCACGTTTAATTTCGATGATGTATTCCTTATTTTCCGGTTCTTTTTCAAGAAGAAGAAGGGCATTGGTGGCTTTCTGGAGATGATCAGACGTTTCCATTTCAAAGAGCTGGAGAATCTCATCTTTGTGGGTCATGGTTGGCCTCCTGTAAGTGATGGCAATGGTGTTGTATGGAGCAGGTATTGGGCTATCGCTATGGGATGCCAGATATCAGTAAGACTCCCAAGAAAAAGAGACAAGGTATTGGTTTGAACATAGGCATAGAGAAGACAAAGAGATTGTTTCTGAAGAAGAAAAGCGGGAAAAGGAAGGATATTTTTTTCTGAAACAGAGATTTCTTCAACAGGATTTGGGGTACATATCCCACAGAGAATATTTCCCGCTGTATTTTTTATCATGATAGCATAACGAACCGGAGAAGGATGAGGTATAGCAAAGATTTTCTGGAGATCAAAAAGGGGATACCATTTGTTCTGGTAGGCGATATGGTGCATACGAATGTTTTCCAGCGGTTTTCGTGCAATGATTTCTTTTTTGAGTTCTACAATTTGTTCTATTTCTTCACTTAAGAAGCCTATGGAAAACTGAGGCAGAGAGGTATAAACCAGACTCACCATACTTATCTCACTGCTGAGGATTCATAAAGACCTTCTACGTTCAGTACTTGAGCCACACTGTTTTCTAAGTCAAATTCCGCCGCGATAATATCGTGATGCTGATGTTCTTTGAGGTGATAAATTGGCTTCAGCTTTGATTCTTCAATCTGGTAGAGATCACTTACGTGGTGAAAGGTGAGACCGAGCTTGAAATCTTTTTGTATGATAATGATATAGCGAATTTTTGTGTGATCAGAAGCAAGACCAAGAATACTGTTGAGAGAAATAGCAGGAATAATTTCTCCACGCACATTAACGATGCCACGTATATACTCATCTACCAAGGGAACAGGAATAAGGGGACTGCTTTCATTGATTTCAAAAACTTCCACAAGAAAATCGATCGGGATAGCAAAATTTTGTTTTTCTTCGGTAGCTACCAGGTAGGTATGTATTTTTTCTTGTTTGAGAGCCTGGGTTTCATTCTTGAGAAGAGATTGGATGATTTCTTTTACATTACTCATGGGTCACTCCTTTTAGTGTACTAATGCCTAAAAAGGTAATATCATCGGTTACCTGTTGTCTGGTAAAGGTGTAGAAGGCTTTGAGTGTTTGTTTCATGGCTTCTGAGAGAGGGAGAGAGGCATGCTGGAGAAGGAGATGCTTGAGGCGTTCCAAGCCAAATTCTTCTCCCGTTTCCGGATTTCTTGCTTCAATGATACCGTCGGTAAAGAGAAATATCTTTTCTCCTGGTTTAAGGAGAAAGCAATCTTCATTGAAGAGGAAAGTTTCAGGAGGCATAATTTCTTCATTGTAGATGCCAATAAGCTTGATTTTTCCATTGTCCAGTTCATCAATGGTGTTGTCATGACAATAGAGAATAGGATTCTGGAATTCATTGGTATAGCAGATTTTGTTTGTTTCTTCATCTAAAATAAGATAACTGATGGTAGCATATTTCGTTTCAGGAAAAAGAACGTTGAGCCTGTCATTGAGTATTTTGAGGGTGCTTGCGGTGGGTTTCTCTCTCTTGAAGCCTTCCTGGATAGCTTCAAGAGCGGCATTCTTGAAGACAAGCATGAGAAGGGCGGCGGGTATTCCATGTCCAGAGATATCTCCGATGAGCACACCGATATGGGAGTTATCCAACCTTTGGGCGGTAAAAAAATCTCCCCCGATAGTGTTGGACATCGTGTTATAGAAAGCAAGCTGGAAGGTTTTGCTGGTGACCCTGTGAAGTTCCTTGAACTCACCTAAAAGTGCCCTGGCGGTTTCCAGTTCTATCTGCATGTGTTTGTCTCTTTCCATGAGTTCAGCCAGGAGACGTTCATTTTCTTTTTTGGTTTCATGGTTTTCAAAGCATTTCTGAAGAACAAAAAAGATATCGGCTTTGATGATCTCTATATCGTCCTTGATAATATAATCATCGGCTTTTCGCATCATTTCGACAATCTTTTGTTTGCTGGCTTGAGCGCTGAGCACAATGATAATAATATTATCACCATATCGATGGCGAAGGGCTGTCACAAGTTCTTCACCGTTCATTTCCGGCATATCAAAATCGGTGAGGATCAGGTCGTAACTTTTCTGGTCACATTTCTGGAGAGCATCTTTTCCATTTTCTGCTATGTCCACATATTGGTATCCTTCTTCTATGAGACATTTCTGGATGAGAGTACGAATAACGGGGGAGTCATCAACCACCAAAATATGTTTGTCTTTATAATTCTTTTTTGGCACCACTGCTAATCTCCTGGCATATTTTGTTTATCTCTGAGTAGAATTGAATCTTTCTTGCCGGTTGATAGGGAAAGAGTTCTTTGTAGGGCTGGGAGGTTTCACGGCAACCTTTGAGTTTCTGGAGGATGTCTTTGAGGAGAGTATGGTTCTGATTTATTTCTGCTAATTTATAAAGGAGAAGAAGAGAGATGGGATGATGAGGTTCTATCTGGAGGGCTATTTGCAGGGTATACATGGCTTTTTGATAATCTTTTGTTCTGGTTTGAGTGTAGGCCTGAAGATTTAAAGCGTCTATGGAACGAGGATTTTTTTCTATAGCCATTTCGGCCATTTGAAAGGCGTTGCCCGTATCATTCTGATCTAAGAAAAATTCTCCCAAGAGGAGATAAATCTTCTCATCCTTGATGAAATCACTTCCCTGGTGGAGTTGATGGAGAAAGATATCATGCCATTGCATGAGTTGATTTATATCCTGTTTGAGATAGTGTTTGCTGAGCTGGTAATAGATTTCTTCATAGGAGTATTCCGGGTGTTCTTTGTGGAGGATGTTTGTCTGGCTTTGAAGGGGAGAAGGGAAACCTTGAAGGATTTCTTCTTCTTTCTTCTGGGTGACAGGAGTCTTTTCATAGTAATAGGTATGTTCATGCCATTTTAACTGAAATGCATGTTCTACTGTGGCAAGGGTTTCTGAATATCCTACAAATAAGTATCCTGGCTGTTTGAGAATTTTGTAAAAAGTATCAATGAGGTATTGGATGGCAGCATGGTCAAAGTAGATAATAACATTTTCACAGAGAATGATATCAAAAGGTCCAATTTTTTCTAAGAAGCCATCTTTGGCAAGAAGATTATAGGTGTGAAAAGACACCATATTTTTTATTTGGGGAATAATGGTATAATAGGTTCTGGTATTGGTGGTGTGTTTTATAAAATAATTCTGAAGGAGTTCATTGGGAATGTTTTTCATCTTGTATTCATTGTATATACCCTTTTGGGCTGTTTCTATTGCATTGGGGGAGATATCAAGACCGATGATATCAATTTTGTAGAGGGGGAGATTTTCTCCCAGGATTTTGTGCAAGATCATGGCGATAGTATAGGGTTCTTCCCCTGTGGCGCAACCAGCCGAGAGAATACGGAGTTCTTTGGATTGGGAAAGTAAAGAAGGAAAAAGATGTTCTTCAAGAGTTTTGAAATGGTCCTTGTTGCGGTAAAAGCTTGTTTCATGGACCGTAAATTGAGTGGCAAATTCCATCACCGTTTGATTATCTGTTTGCAGCTTTTGGTAGAAAAGATCTTCGGAAAGGTTGTGTTTTTCACACAGTTCAAGGAAAGTGGTGAGTATTTCTTTGTCTTTTTCTTTGCCCATTTTTATGCCTGTGACGCTATTAATACGTTCTCTAATCGCTTCCAACCTTTCCGCACTCATCATAAAGGACCCCCTTGTGCTTTGTTAAAAGTGTTCTGAGAGATTATTGAGAAAGTTTACAATCTCGTCTATTTTCATTACCTTATCAACCAGGTTGGCTTCTATAACTGCCTTTGGCATACCAAATACAATACAATCTTCTTCCGCTTCAGCAATAATGGTTCCGCCGTTGGCTTTGATTTTTTCTGCTCCTTTGCAACCGTCTTCTCCCATTCCCGTGAGGACAATTCCTATGGCTCGTTCTTTGTACACTTCTCCCAACGATTCAAAAAAGTAATCAGCGGCTGGTCTAATACCAAAAATAGGAGGCTTATCAATAAAAGAAAATTCGCCCCGGGAGTTAAAAGAAAGATGTTTATCTTCATTGACAACGTATACTACCCCTGGTTTTGGATGAGTATTTTCCTGGGCAAAATCACATTCAAGCTGGGTGGCCTTCAATAGCCATTCTCTAAACCCTTCAATAAATCCCTTCGGTATATGCTGGATAATAATAATAGGGTATGATGTCTTCTTGAGTTGGCTGAGGATTCGTTTGAGAGTTTGGGGACCACCAGTTGATGAAGCGATGCCTACAATAGGGTAGGGTACTTCTGTGGATTTTTTCTTTTCGGCTATTTGTTTGAGTTTTTGTTGTTCCTGAGCAAGTCTTTGAACAGTTTCTGGATTGAAGCGTTTGATGACTTTGAAGCCATAGAAAATCTTCATTCTCTGAAACAGTGTCTGGAGAAGATAGGATTCGACTTCTGCACTGGTGAGATTTTCAGGTTTTTCGATCACATCTACAGCACCAGCTTCTAAAGCCAGCATAACAAGATTGGCAATTTTTTTGGTGGCCGCACTGAAGACAATGATAGGCTTGGGATTTTGTTGCATAATATGGCGGGTAGCGGTAAGCCCGTCCATGATGGGCATTTCTATGTCCATAATGATGAGATCAGGATTCTCTTTTTGTGTTTGCTGGACACCTTCTTCCCCATTCATGGCATGAAAAAAAGTGTATTGTTGGGCAAAGTGTTTGGCAGCCACTGTTTCTATAAGGCGATGGATAACAGGAGAATCATCAACAATCAAGACTTTGATCATAAGTT
Source organism: Longinema margulisiae (assembly GCF_025266855.1). Classification (GTDB taxonomy): domain Bacteria; phylum Spirochaetota; class Brevinematia; order Brevinematales; family Thermospiraceae; genus Thermospira. Next base: position 82,316 of record NZ_CP053071.1, on the reverse strand, counting down.
AACCTCTGCTGTATTCTGGTTACTCTGGTTGTCCTGTCGGTGAGCACTATGCTTCTGGACAATCTTATTCAGGTGATCGGCAAGATCAACCAGTTCTTTCACTGAATTGAGACTTTGATTGGAGACTTCTACGGATTGTTTTGAGATTTCCGCCATTTGTTTCATTGTCTCGGTAGCCTGTTGTGTGCCCACCTCCTGTTGTTTGGTGGAAATCTCTATTTTTCGAAGGAATGAGTAGTTGTTATTCATTTCATTCATAATATCATTGGTCGCCTGGACGACTTCCTGAACTTTGGATACACTTTCTCTAATTTCTTCTACTTCCCGGTGAGAGTTTTCTACTATCTTGTCAATGAAGCTTTTGATTTCTTCAGCTACACTGGTAACTTTCTTGGCTGAAGAGATGGTTTCTTTGGAAAGTTCTCGTATTTCTGCTGAAACCACACTAAAGCCTTTCCCTACTTCACCAGCACGGGCTGCTTCAATAGAGGCGTTGAGGGAGAGAAGATTGGTTTTGTTGGCCACATCGGTAATGATCTTCACCATTTCACTGATGAACACAGATTTTTTGTTGAGATCCATGACTTCCTGGGCATTTTGTTCAATGAGGTTGCTGATATAGGTGATTTTTTCATAAGCTGTCTCTAAGGAAGTTTTGTTGTTGGAGAGAATATTGACTACAGAGCGAGTGGCATTGACGAGTTGTTCGGTGCTTTCTGCGATCTGTTTAGCCGTAACGGAAAGTTCTTCGATAGTAGCACTGACTTCGGTGAGACCACTGGCATGTTCTGTGGCAGCGCTGATCTGTTCCTGGCTGGAAGCCTCAAGTTCTTTCGCAGCAGCGGTAAGTTTTGAGATACCTTCTTCAAGATTGAGAAGAATCTCATTCAGACTGGAAAGAATGGCTTCTTTTTTCTCCTTATCTTGAAGGATAAGGTTCTGATTTTCAAGGTGTTCTTTGAGGAGGTAAAAGTGACAGTTCTCTTCCTTGTTGAGATTGTTGTAGATGGCAATACTCATCCCTTCACAGGTATTGTATCCACAGGCTGAACAGTTTTTGAAGTCGGCATCATTGATTTTGTGAAGTCGAAGGTAAATACCTTTTTGTTCTCTTTCATTGGGAGTTTTAAGATGTTTTTCCAGAAGATAGGAAAGATTTTGATAGGTACGGGTATACAGATCTGGTTTCCAGTATTTCTCAAGGAGTTTTTCCAGCCGTTTAGGGCGTTCGCTCTTGCGAATGATGCCTTTCTTTTTGTAGTAGGCTATCATCTGTTCAGCTCTTTGTTTGACGTAAAATTCTACTTCATCCATGGGAAGTTTGTGGGCGTTTGTTCCTGTTCCACCATTACATCCCATCTCACAATTGAGACAATCTATGAGAAGGGGTTGTTGTTGTTTTTTGATACTTTCAATGAGGTGAGAGAGGTAATGATATATGGTAGCAGGGCCCTCAATCTTGCGAGTCTTTTTGCGAATTTCGGGTACTTCTCTGGCGGCTGTTTCGAGAAGCCCTCCCGGATTTGAAAAGAGCACGGCTCGTTCTGCTGGTTCGTTGTCAAAATCTACCTCTGGATAGTTGGACAGAATGATATGATTTTGTTCGAAGTATTCCTGGAGACGACTCATTGTTACATTGTAATCTCCAAGACCAACTTCATCGAATTCTCGCCTTTTGGCAATACAGGGAGAGATAACTAACATCTTGTGGTTTCTATATTTTGGGTAAAATTCTCGTACCATTTTCATAGTATGTACCATCGGGCTATCGGCTGGAGCAAGAAATTGGAGAAGTTCTGGATGATAGATTTCAATATACGTGACAAGAGCAGGACAGGGTTGGGCAATAACAGTGGCGGGTTTATTGGCCTTGATATGTTCAAGGTAGGATTTGATGGTGAGTTCTGCTCCAAAGCTTACGTCAAAAACGGCCGCTACTCCCATGCTCTTTAACCATCCGTTTAAGCGAAGGTAGTTGTTGGGAAAATTGGCACTTGCGGCTGGGGCAACAATGGCTACTACTGGTTCTCTTCTTTGAAGGGCTTGAAGAGCGGCTTCTAAATCATCAACAATGGCTCGTGCTCCATGGGAACAGGCTTTGAGACATTCTCCACATCCTATACACAGATCGTCTATTACTTTTACGTAATCTCCGCTTCCGTCATTACAATATTTCACGGGACATACAGAAATGCATCGATGGCAATTGACACACTTCTCGGCAATAACATTTATCACCTTTGCGAGAGCCATGAAAAGCCTCCTTTTATGTTATCTATGGAATATTCTATGTGTATATAAGTGTATTATTTTCAATAACTTATCTATTATATCATTTTCGGCAGGAAAAAGCAAATCTTGAGTGTTTTTACGATTCACCCATTCACATACCTATCCAGGGCGTGGATCTGATCCTTGTTTCCAAAGACGATGAGCCTATCCCCCGATTCTAAAAGGGTATTGGCCGGATCAGGGTTATAAAAGGTGAGATGGCCTCTTTTGATGGCAAAAACAAGCAGTCCTGTTTTCTGGTATATGGAGGCTTCCCGGAGATTTTTTCCTATAAGGGACGATTCTGGTTCCACCACGACTTCACCCACAAAAACACTCTCATTCTGGACGTTTTCCAGATCGCCGACAAAAGAGAGAAAATGCTTGTTCAAAAGGGACGACGCGAGGTGCTTTCCAATCAGAAAGTCCCCTGAAATAATTTCATCGACGCCGAGGTGCTGAAATTTGCGGATGTTTTTGTCGTCGATAACGTAGGTGGCGATTTTGATGTTTGGATTCAGTTGTTTTGCAGACATCGCAATGAAGAGGTTTTTGATGTCATCCCGTACACAGCAGAAGATAGCCGAGGCCCTTTCAATACCAGCCTGAAGAAGGGTGTCTTCGTCGGTGGCATCACCTTCGAGAAGGATGTTGGATTCTATGTCATACTCTTGTTTGAGCTGGTCAAAGGTTTTTGGATCGATATCTATACCGACAAAACGTTTTTTCTCACTGAGGAGAGTTTCGATAACGTGTTTTCCTACCTTGCCACATCCACAAACGATGGCGTGTTGGCGAATATGAAATAAAGCTTTGAGCATGCGTTTCCTCCTGTTGTCAATTGAGAGATAGTTTTCAATGATCTGGGCCCCTAAAAGACTGAGAATTCCGACAAAAAAGGTGATACTTCCGATAGCGTACACAATGGTAAACAAGCGTCCCCCTGTAGAGAGCGGATGGATCTCAGCAAAACCAATGGTTGTCATCACGATAAGACTCATATAAAGGGCATCAAACCACGGCCATCCTTCGATCCAGTGATAACCAAGGGTACCACACATGAGAACGAAGAAAAGAGAGAAAAAAGCAGGTAACGTTCTTTTGAGGAGACCTGCAGTGGGAAGATGAGGAAAAGCAAAAAAAAGTTCCTCCCTGGCCGATAATAGGACACAAGGAGGAACCCATGCGTAAAGAATTTACCTTCACTTTGACTATCGACTACCCTGATACAAAACTTGAGACACTGTTGGCGGTTTTTCTACAGGCTATCAAAGGAGTGTTTGAGTCATTTGTTCATCAGATTTCCGTGGAAGCAGCAGAAAAAGAAATAAAAGAAGGTCACATCAGCTGTACATGCGGAGAAAAACATCACTTCATATGGAAAACAAAGCATGGAAAAAACACCTTTTTTGTTCTGATGCCCTTTGGAAAAATCACTCTTCCTCAACTCCAGATTCAATGCAAAAAGTGTGGAAGAAAACTTTTTCTCACGAGATCTCTTCTTGGTGTAGAAAAGCGAAAAAGACAAATTCTGAAAGATATCTACAGAGTGGCTTTAGCCGGGGCTCTTACCACATATCGAGTAGCTGCTCGGATTCTTTCCTTCACAGGCTATAAAATAGGTCTGAGTACCCTCTGGAAAAACCTTCAAAATATTGGGAAAAAGATACATTTCAGCCTATTGGAAAAAGAAAAATCTTGTGGAGAGGCTGATGGGACAGGTATTCCTGTTCATGGCAAGAAAAAAGGAGAAGAGGTCAAAATTCTTTTGCAGGAAAGGCAACAAGCCTCCCCTTTGACAGGAAAAAATACCAGAATAGCAGGCCTTCTTGTTGATAATTACCGTACTGGTTGGGACAAGCTTCTTCAGCCTATTCAAGAAAAACACTCTTTTTCTCGTTTTTTTCTTGTTGTTGATGGAGATACAGGGATTAACCAGGGTAAACATCCCGGTATCGTTTTTCAACGATGTTTGTGGCATGTGAGTTATCAATTGAAGCATTTTCTTCGTCTTGATAGAGTGAAATATCGTTCTTGTGAGTGGACAAATATTGTTGCTGAAACAGGGAAAGCCTGTTTCTTGGGATATAAAAATGACTGGCAAACAAGACTTGGCTATCAAAGCCAGCGAAAGCAGCACATCCAGAATCTTCTTTCTTCATTTCAAGAAAAAAGGCGCAAACATTGTTTTTATTATCTCCTACGTGCTCAAAAAGACATGTTCGCCTGTGACAGTGGAGACGGTTTGCCAGGAACAACCTCAAGGGCAGAACGGGTGATGCGAACCATAAACCAGAGAATGGATGTGGGGGTATGGAAAAGAGAAGGGGCAACCAATGTTCTTGCTATACGTTTGCATTACTACTATAACCGTGATGAGGCTATCGATGGTGTCTACTGGCAGGATGTGATATAAAACATGGGGAGAGGACATACTTGTTTCCCTGTTGCATGGCCTGAAAAGGGTGTTTTTCCCCAGAAAAAACTTGTTTATCTAAAACGTTCCCTGTATACTACAGCTAACAAAAATCTTTTGGGCCAGGGTTAACTTCTTATCCTTTTCTCCCTCTTCCAGGTCTCCTGTTGGAAACGTAATCAAAAAATGTGGGCAATGGTATCCAATACAGAGAAAGCCATTTATGTAGCCAATCCTGCTATAGGTTCTCTTCATAATTATGGCGTGGCGGTGGATGTTTCCCTTCTGAATGAAAAAGGAGAAGAACTGGATATGGGCACTCCAGTTGATTACTTTGGGGAACTGGCTGAGCCGAGGTATGAGAAGCGCTTTTTAGCGGAGGGGAAATTGACAAGAGAACAGGTGAGCCATAGACTTCTTCTTCGAGAGGTGATGAGAGAGGCCGGTTTTCAGGACATTGCGACGGAGTGGTGGCATTTTCAACTCTGTGGGAGAGAAGAAGCAAAGAAAAAATACGAGATTCTCCCCTAGAGATTTTTGTGTGATAAAGAGGTTCAAGAGAGTGGAGAAGAAGTTTCAAAAAAGCCAGCCATTTGACAAAATCGCTTTTTATGGTTATAATTAACATATGCTAAAAAAGGAGGCAGGATATGCGTATTGCTTTGGCAACCGATGATCAGAAGACACTGGCTTTTCATCTTGGAAGATGTAAGGGTTTTGTGATGGTGGAGGTAGAAGATGGGAAGGAAGTGAAGAGATGGTATGTAGAAAACACCTTTGCCCATACCCATCACTTTGGAGGCCGTCATCTGCATCATGAACATCACGGCCATCATAATCATGAACATGGGCATGGACATAACCACCAGGGGCTTTTCGATCTTCTTGCAGGGGCAAAGTATGTGGTGAGTCGTGGAATGGGACGGAGAATCTATGATGATCTCCTTCGCCATGGCTTTGAACCTTTTCTCACTAAGGAGGCTTCGCTTGACAGGGTTCTTCAGGGTATCCTTGATGGAAGTCTCAAAAATGAAGCCGGTAGCGGGTGTTGTGTTCATTAGGGGGAGATAATGCATATTCACGAAAGAAAGACTCTCTTCTCTTCCTGGAAATTCTGGATGGTTTTCCTTTTGAATGGGGGCATCACCGTCGCAGAGGGTGTTGCCGGTGTTCTTTCGGGAAGCCTTGCGTTGCTTTCAGATGCTCTTCATAACCTTAGTGACGTGGGAGCGGTGGTGTTGAGCTTTTATACCCATCGTCTCTCTATACGCGAAGCGACAGAGAAACATACCTATGGGTATAGACGAGCGGAGATTTTAGCAGCCTTTGTCAATGCGATTGTCCTTATTGGGGTGTCGGTGGTGGTGATTCGGGAAGCCGTGGGGAGATTTTTTTCTCCCCATCCTCCTCTCGCTATTATCATGGTGGGGATGGGGCTTTTTACTTTTTTCGCCAATGCTCTTTCTGGATGGATGCTGCATGCTGACTCGAGGCATAGTCTCAACATCAGGTCAAGTTATCTTCATCTTTTGTCTGATGCGCTCTTTTCGTTGGTGGTGGCTGGAGGAGGGCTTTTAGTATGGTGGAAAGGGGAACTATTCTGGGTGGATGGACTTCTTTCCATAGGAATTGCCTTGTGGATGATGAAGGAGTCATGGAAGGTTATACGCGAAACAGTGGATATTCTCATGCAGGCGGCGGCTCCGCTGGACTATCGCGAGATTCAAGAGGTGATAGAAAAAGTCCCAGGGGTAAAAAATATTCATCATGTTCATACATGGCGTTCTGATGAGCATACCATCTATCTGGAAGCCCATATAGAAATGGAAGATAGGAAGCTCTCAGAAGCCTGCGAGATTGGGCAGGAAGTCGAGAAAAGGTTGGCTGATTTTGGGATTGCCCATGTTACTCTTCAGTATGAAACAGACCGTTGCAGGGAGAAAGGCTTTTTTGGTGGAAAGAAATGAGTGAGGAAGATGATTTGACTTTTTAGGGAGGCTTCACTATAATGAAAATTGGAGGGAGAATATGGTAACAAAAGAGTTATGTGAGGTTTTAGAAGAAGAGCTTCTTGAGGTGGTTGAAAAAAAAGATAAAGATTCGGCAAGGCATTTTGTGACTCTTCTTTTACAGCAGGTAGAGATGAAGGAGGAAGCGCGGCAAAAAGAAAATCGTGTCGTGATAGAGCTTCAAGCCCTTCGAAATGATCTGAAAACCGTTGTAGAGGTGATGAATAGTCGTTTTGAAGCGATTGATAAGCGTTTTGAGGATATGAATAAACGTTTTGAAGCAATTGACAAACGCTTTGAAGATATGAATAAACGTTTTGAAGACATGAATAAACGCTTTGAAGACATGAATAAGCGTTTTGAAGATATAAATAAACGTTTTACGATGCTCATGTGGTTTATGGGGATTTTGATTTCTGTAGCCACCGCTATTATCAAGTGGTTGTAGGAAATTTCTTTATCAAAAAAGAAGCGCTCCCTTCAAGGGAGCGCTTGGGGATTACGGGACTTGTGTCTTCTATTGGTTCAGGTGACTCAGGATCCCGTCAGGCATCCCTACCACCTGGAAGAACCGCCACCAAAGGAACGATTGTTACGCTGCTGTTTGCGTGCACGACGGCAATCAGGGCAGCGTGCGGGTTCGTTCGTGAACCCCTTTTCCTGGTAGAAAGCCTGTTCACCTTCAGTGAAGATGAATTCCTTCCCACAATCCTTGCAGGTGAGTTTTTTGTCTGGCATAGACCCTCCTTTTGAGTTAGCCATAATTTGAGAATCAGCAAATGATGGCTAAACCAAAGACCTCACCTGCTGTTCACTTGTATATAGTATACGGCATATGGCGAAAAAAGTAAAGTATTTTTACGTTTTTTTGCAAAAATTTTTCAGTCTTTTTTTGCAGGACGGTGAATAGTGTTTGGGATACTGAATCCCTAAGAGAAAAGACAAAAATCGAGACCCTTGCACGGATGTTTTCTTTGCCTGTCTGGGTCAGGGGCTACGCCCCTCTTCCCCGATTTTTCTGTTTACAAGGGCTGGTTTGTCTTTTTTATTCAAAAAAATCGGTTTATTTATTACGGCAAGGAACATTTTGATACTAATTTTTGTTTCTTTATTACTTTTTTGAGACCTTTGCACATTCGTGCAAAGGTCTCAGTTTTTGTTCTTTTCTGTCGATAAATATATATTATCAGAAAAGGAGAAAGCAATGCATCTCTATATTAACGGTGAAAGGATTGATGTGACGCTTGAGAACGAGAAAACAGCTCTTGATGTGGTAATGTCCCTTACAAGAATTTTTGCTGAAGAGGATAAGATTATTACCGGCGTGACTATCAATAATGAGTTTTATTCCAGTGATAATGATGCCTTAGCGGGGATTCCTGTGGAGAAGATTGAGAAAATAGAACTTGAGGTGACTGACAAGCAGGAGGTGGTAGAGACCCTTCTTCAAAAATCACGGGAGATATGCGCCTCCGTAGCTGAGGATCTCAGGGTAAATGGGTATGCCCACGCAGACCAGTACCGGGAAATTATGGAATGGATCTTGGAAGTGGTGGAGATTGTTCAATCTCTTTCTCCAGTCGAGATGGTGGAAAGTTCTCTCATTCGCCATACTCTTTTAGATCTTTTGCAGTATTTTCAGAGTGAAGAGAAAAATGAAGGGGATATTGCCCAATTGGTGCAGGTGATGCAGAGTCTTTCCCGGTATTTTGAGCTTTTGGCTTCAAAGGTGGTGGTGCCGGTACGGATTGAGAAGGAAGATCTTGGCAAAGCCTTGGATGGTCTTTTGGAGATTCTTCCCCAGATTGCTGAAAGTTTTCAGTTAGGGCAGGATAAGCTTGCGTTTGACAAGATTCATCAGGTAATTTCTGTGTTGGAGTCGGCCGTTCTTTATCTCAGGCAGAATGCTGGTCACTTCTCCTCTCGTGAAGATGAGGTGGAAAATCTTGCCCAGGGGCTCAATTCTCTTCTCTCGGATATTGTTTCGGCTTTTGAGAAGTATGATGTGGTTTACCTGGGGGATCTCTTGGAATATGAACTTCCCGAAAAGATAGAAGCATACAAAACGCTCGTTCTGGAGTTGTAATGGAATTTTCAACAACTCTTCTTCAAAAAGTGGCTGAAATGGTGTACCAGGCAAGTGGGATAGTTTTCCAGGATTCGAATCTTACGGTACTTGAGAGCCGTCTCAGGACAAGAATCAAGGAGAAAAACTGTTCTGCTGAAGAGTATCTGAGTGAACTTCAGAAGAATAGCCAGGAATTTCGGGATTTTTTAGACTTTGTCACGACTAACTTTACCAGTTTCTTTCGTTATCCCCGGCATTTTGAGATGCTTGAGAGAGAAATCTTGCCCCTTGTGAGGGAAAAAATTCCGGATAAAAAATTTGGTAACGTTTTTTTCAGGAGACCTGCAGTGGGAAGATGAGGAAAAGCAAAAAAAAGTTCCTCCCTGGCCGATAATAGGACACAAGGAGGAACCCATGCGTAAAGAATTCACCTTCACTTTGACTATCGACTACCCTGACACAAAACTTGAGACGTTAGTGGTGGTTTTTCTCCAGGCCATCAAAGGAGTGTTTGAGTCATTTGTTCATCAGATTTCTGTAGAAGTGGCAGAAAAAGAAATAAAAGAAGGTCGTATCACCTGTACATGCGGAGAAAAACATCACTTCATATGGAAAACAAAGCATGGAAAAAACACTGTTTTTGTTCTGATGCCCTTTGGAAAGATCACTCTTCCTCAGCTCCAAATTCAATGCAAAAAGTGTGGAAGAAAACTTTTTCTCACAAGATCTCTTCTTGGTGTAGAAAAGCGAAAAAGGCAAATCCTGAAAGATATCTACAGAGTGGCTTTAGCCGGGGCTCTTACCACCTATCGAGTGGCCGCTCGTATTCTTTCCTTCACAGGGTATAAAATAGGTCTTAGCACCCTCTGGAAAAACCTTCAAAATATTGGGAGAAAGATACATTTCAGTATCTCAGAAAAAGAAAAACCCTGTGGAGAAGCCGATGGGACGGGTATTCCTGTTCAGGGCAAGAAAAAAGGAGAAGAAGCTAAAATTCTTTTGCAGGAGAGGCAACAAGCCTCCCCATTGACAGGAAAAAATACAAGAATAGCAGGCCTTCTTGTGGATAATTACCATGCAGGTTGGGACAAACTTCTTAAGCCCATTCAAGAAAAACACTCTTTTTCTCGGTTTTTTCTTGTTGTCGATGGAGATACAGGGATTAACCAGGGCAAACATCCCGGTATCGTTTTTCAACGATGTTTGTGGCATGTAAGTTATCAATTGAAGTATTTTCTTCGTCTTGATAGAGTGAGATATCGTTCTTCTGAGTGGACAAATATTGTCGCTGAAACAGGGAAAGCCTGTTTCTTGGGGTACAAAAATGACTGGCAAACAAGACTTGGTTATCAAAGCGAGCGCAGACAGCATATTCAGAATCTTCTTGACTTATTTCACGAAAAAGGGCGCAAACATTGTTTTTATTATCTTCTTCGTGCTCAAAAAGACATGTTCGCCTGTGACAGTGAAGATGGTTTGCCAGGAACAACCTCAAGGGCAGAACGGGTGATGCGAACCATAAACCAGAGAATGGATGTAGGGGTATGGAAAAGAGAAGGGGCAACCAATGTTCTTGCTGTGCGTTTGCATTACTACTATAATCGTGATGAGGCTATCGATGGTGTCTACTGGCAGGATGTGATATAAAACATAGGGATGGTACGTACTTATTGCCCTGTTTTATGGCCTAAAAAGGGTACTTTCCCCAGAAAAAACTTGTTTATCTAAAATGTTCCCTGTATACTACAGTTGACAAAAATCTTTTGAGCCAGGGGTAACTTCTTTATCCTTTTCTCTCTCTTTCAGGTCTCCTGTTGGAAACGTAATCAAAAATTTGTGCTCTGGAGTGCAGGGTGTTCCACGGGAGAAGAACCATATTCACTCGCTATTACAGTCGATAGGTATATCCGGCAAAATCATCTTTTTGATTGGGAATACCTTGTCATAGGGTCTGATATCAGTCTGCAGAGTCTTTTCACGGCCAAGGAGGGAACCTTTCCAGAAAAAGCCCTTGCCAAGGTTTCCCCTGAGATTGTAGAAAAGTATTTTGTGAAGAGCCCAACGGGGTATCAGGTGCAACCTTCCCTTGCCAAGCACGTGCGTTTTGATTACCATAATCTGATTTATGATAACGGGCTGCGGAATGTACCGGTAGTTTTTTGTCGAAATGTCTTGATTTATTTTGATCTTGCCGTACAATTAAAAGTGCTGGAAAATATCCATAGAACCATGATGGAGGGGGGATTTTTGTTTATAGGGCATTCGGAAAGTCTCATTGGGATTACCGATCTTTTTCGGCCACAGAGTTTCTCACAGGGGATTGTCTATGTCCGCTCGTAAAATTAAGGTGCTCATTATCGATGATTCTGTACTCATTCGCAAGTATGTGACCCAGATTCTCTCTGAGATTTCGGATATTGAGGTGATTGGGAGTGCCCCAAACGGAAAGATAGGGCTTCAGAAGATATTTCTTTACAAGCCTGATGTGGTGATTCTTGATATTGAGATGCCAGAGATGAATGGGCTTGAGGTGCTCCGTTATCTTAAAGAAAAGGTAGAACCGAAAGACAGGCCTCATGTGATTGTGTTTAGTTCTGTGGTGGAAGAGGGGAGCCCGACGACATGGGAGGCACTTTCTCTTGGGGCAAAAGAGATTATTCTCAAACCTGATTCTCCGATTTATCAGAACCTGGACGAAGTGAAAAAGGAATTTACCTTGAAGATAGAAGGGTTGTATTATCAGACGCAGGCGGCACTTTTTCCCACTCCGAGGGAAGAGAGTACGGCTATCAAGGTGAGGGAATCGCTTGAAAGTCTCCAGATAGTGATGAAAGAAAAACCCATCGCTCCCCAGATAGTGGCGGTTGGTTCTTCGACAGGGGGACCAAATGCGATCAGGGCTATTTTAGATAATCTTGGCGAACTCTCAGTGCCCATGGTGATTGCCCAGCATATGCCGGCTCTTTTTACCGGGGAGTTTGCCAGAAATCTCTCTGTTGCTTATCATCGCCCTGTGAAAGAGCTTGCTGAAGGAGAGGTTCTGGAGAATGGGGTTATCTATATTTGTCCAGGGGGGTATCATGCCCGTTTATCTCTGGAAAACAACCGTCTTGTCTATCATCGGGATGAGAGAAACTATGAGGAGTTTTTCTTCAAGCCATCGGTGGATATTTTTCTTGAGTCTCTTCGTGTAGCCTTAGGACACAAGATGCTTGTGGTGATACTCAGTGGGATGGGAAAGGACGGTGCCATTGAGACACCAAAGCTTCGTCAGCAGGGTGCCATTGTGATTGCCCAGGACCAGAAAACATCGGTGGTGTGGGGCATGCCAGGCAATGCGGTGAAGCATAATGGGGTGGATGTGGTTTTACCCGTGCAGGATATTGGCAGGGCCATAACCATGATAGCGGGGAAGAAATAACTTGAGAGATTTTTGGTTTTGTCCTATACTATAGATGGAGAAGAGGATACATGGAAGGGATATCCCAGGAACTTATTGCGGATTTCATGAGTGAGGCTCTTGAACTTGTCCAGAACATGGAAACAAGTCTTCTCTCATTGGAAAAGAATGGGACAGATACGGCGGCTATAGCGGAGATATTCCGGGCGGCTCATACCATCAAGGGTGGGGCAGGGACTATTGGTTTTACGGAGATCAAGGAGTTTACCCATCGGATGGAGGATCTTTTAGACAGGGTACGCAAATCTGAGATAGCCGTCACTCCGGATCTGATTTCTCTTCTCTTGAGGGCCAAGGACATCATTGAGGGTATGTTAGATGCCCGGCGTAATGGGGATGTGTATGCTGAAGAACTTTCGAGGGATGTGTATCATCAAATAGTGAGTTACCTTCAGTCGTCAGGCGGGAAAGCACAGTCGTCTTTCTCAGTTCCAAAGTCTTCCGTACAGGGGGAGGAATCACTTTCCTATCTCACGTCGTATGAACGTTCACTTATTTTAGAGTTTTTGAATCAGAATTTTCCGGTGTATGAACTTTTTTATGTTTTCAATGAAAACTATGAAATGAAGGATGTGTCGGCATTTCAGATTTATGCTTTGGTAGGGGATTTTGCTCAGATTATCCGTATGGAACCTTCCCTGGATATCCTGGAGAAGGAGTTTCGTCCGAACTTTCGGCTTGTGGTGATGACAGAGAAGGACGAAACCTTTATCCGTGAGAAAACCTTTATGCGGGATCTGGTGACGGATCTCAGGATACGAAGGCTTTCTAAAAGTGATATAGAGGGTCTTGAGTCGGCCATGATGGCAGGGGAAAAGGTCGCTTCTGCTCCTTCCCCTTCCCCTTCTCCCTCAGGAGAAAAGCCACAGAAACAGAATGTGCCTGCAGAGTCTTCAGAGACGATCAAAACGTCTTCCACTCTCAGGGTGGAGAGTAGTCGTATCGATGAACTTTTGAACCTTGTGGGAGAACTGGTGATCAACAAGTCGCTTCTCCATGAGATCAGCCAGCTCATTATGAAGGGATACAATGGGATGAGGTTGGTGCTGAAACCATTTCTCTCCGGGCTTCAGAAACTTCTTCTTGATGAAAATGCCACTCATAATGAGGAGTTGAACGCTCGTCTCAGAGAGTACTTTCAGGATATGGAAGGGGCTCTTGAACAGTATCAGGATATTCTTCAGCGATTCAATCAGATTTCTTCGGCCCTTCAAGAGAATGTGACAGGGCTCCGTATGGTACCTATCCAGCAGGTATTTTCTCGTTTTCCACGATTGGTACGGGATCAGGCTCAGCGTCTTGGCAAAGAGGTAGATCTTGAGATTGAAGGGGTGGAGACAGAGATAGACAAGGGAATGGTGGATGATCTCTTTGATCCCCTGATCCATATTCTTCGCAATAGTATTGATCATGGGATAGAGAGTCCTGAGGAGAGGGTTTCCAAGGGCAAACCCAAGAAAGGCAAGATCCTTATTCGGGCCTTTCATGAGGGAGAACATGTCTATATAGAAGTAAGTGATGATGGTCGGGGTATTGATGTGGACAGGGTGAAGCAGAAGGCCATCGAAAAGGGGCTCATATCAGCCAGTACGGCAGAGAATCTTTCTCCAAAAGAGGCGCTTGCCCTTATCTTTCTCCCCGGTTTTTCGACGGCTGAACAGGTGACAGAGCTTTCCGGTCGTGGTGTGGGGATGGATGTGGTCAAGAAGAAAATCGAACAGTTGGGTGGAAGTGTCTCCATCTATACCGCAAAGGACAAAGGCACCCGTATTCAGGTGAAACTTCCTTTGACGCTTGCCATTATTCAGGGACTTCATGTGATGGTATCGGGATTTTCCTATATTCTCCCGATTGTGGCTATTGATGAGACGATTATCATTCAGAAAAGTGATATGATTGATATTGAGGGGGAACCCCATCTCAATGTCCGTGGGGAGTTTGTGCCCCTTCTTTTCCTGAGAAAGTTTTTCTATCATGAGACCAAGGATATAGAAGGGAATCTCTATTGTATTCTTGCCAAACAGGGGGATAAACACTATGGACTGGTGGTGGACGAGATTGTGGGAGAACAGGATGTGGTGATCAAGCCCTTCAACAATCGGCTTATTAAAAGCCCGGGGATTTCAGCAGGGACGATTATTGGCAATGGCAATATAGGGTATATTGTGGATCTCAGTGGGCTTATTCAATCGTATGCGGGAATTGTGAAAAAGCTTGAGGTGGAACATGGGAATTCGAAATAAACGTATCGTGACCGAGGAGGCGATGGTTGTCCATCAGCTCTTGATGCAGTGTATCAGTTTCACCTTAGAGGGGCAACTGTATGCTCTGGCGATGGATGATATAGAGAGTATTCTTTTTGCACGGAAGATATTTCTTCTTCCCAATACGCATGACAAGCTTCTCGGGGTGTACAATCTTCGAGGAAATATTATCCCGGTCTATAGTTTGCGACGGATCCTTTCGCTTCCTGATCCCTATCAGGGGAAGCGGGTGGTGGATGATGAGGACAAGTATGTGATTGTGGTGAAACATCAACGAAATATGTTCGGGCTCATGGTGGATAGTATCTACAAGCATATTGAGGTGTTTGAGAATGAGTATCAGGGGGGAGAACATATTGCGAAGTGGTCCCAGCATGCGATGATTGAAGGAGTTATCCTGAAGGATAATCAGGAGATACTTTTTATTGATATGGATCGGTTAGTTCAGTATCTTTCTTCTTTATACGGAAATGGCTAAGGAGGTAATATGCGCATAGAGTACATTAATCCCTTTGTGGAGGCAGCTTTTGATATTCTCAAAGAGGTTCTGCAGACGGATGTGAAAAGAGGTCAATTGTATCTCAAAAAACTGGGTGAATCCATGAAAGGTGTGGCTATTGTTATCGGGGTCACAGGGCAGGTGAATGGTCGTGTGGTCTTTGATATGACAGAGGATGTGGCGATCAAATTGGCTTCAAAGATGAATGGAGAAACCTTTCATAGCTTGGATAAGATGGTCATGTCTACTATTGGGGAACTTGCCAACATGATTACGGGAAGGGCCGTCACCAGGCTTGAAAAGGAAAATCTTGCCTTTCATTTCAGCCCACCCACGATGATTACAGGAAAGGATCTCACGGTGTTCGAACAGGGGGATATGGAAGCCCTGATTATTCCTGTGGAGACACCGCTTGGTATTATTGAAATCAATGTTGCGTTCAAAGAAGGATAAAAGGAGGAGACTATGGCCCTCATATTTGATGAAAATGGTTTGCCAACAGGGAGAAAGGTGGGAGGCGGTCACTACCGGGTGTTGATTATTGATGACTCTCAGTTTGTGATCAAGCATCTCTCACAGATATTTATGTCCCGGGATTTTGAGATTGCGGGAACGGCTACCAATGGACGGGAGGGAGTGGAACTTTACAAACAACTCTATCCGAATGTCGATTTAGTGACCCTTGATATTACCATGCCAGAGATGGATGGGATTACCGCTCTCAAGGAGATCAAGGCTATTGATCCCAATGCTACCGTGATTATGGTGACAGCCATTGGAACGGCTGAAGCGGTGAAGGAAGCCATCAAACTCGGGGCAAAGGGGTATTTAGTCAAGCCCATTGACCGGGAGAAGGTTATTGAGAGATTGGCACAGATTCTGAAATGAGACGTAAGGGAGGAAGCGTCGTTTATGGATTTCTTTTTGGGCATTGATCTTGGTGGAACAGCTGTAAAACTTGGGATTGTTTCTCGTGAAGGGAAACTTGTGAAGACGCATCAGGTTCCGACAAAGGCGGAAACTCGTGAGAGAGAGGTCATTGTTTCCAATCTTGAGGAGGCTGTGAGGCATATCCTTTTCGGACAGGAAGGGGTCAAAGCCATCGGGATAGGAGTGCCCGGGGGAGTGGATAAAGTCCACGGGATGATTCGTTTTATGCCCAATATTCATGCCCTGGAAAACTATGCGCTTGCCACACACCTTGAAAAGGCTTTTGGTCTTCCTGTGGCTATTGACAATGATGCCAATAATGCCGCAAGGGGTGAGTACATCTTTGGGTCAGGAAAAAAATACAAAGATTTTGTACTCATCACGCTTGGCACAGGCATTGGAGGGGGGATTTTTGTCCATGGTGATGTGTATGGGGGAGTAGCCAATTTTGCTGGTGAAGTGGGGCATATGAAGATTGTTCCTGAGGGACGGGCCTGTGGGTGTGGACTCAATGGATGTTGGGAGGCGTATGGATCGGCAACAGCCATGATCAAGCGGGCAAAAGGGCTGGTGGCCATGGGGAAGAAAACAGCCTTGGCTCGCTATGAGGAAATCACAGCCAAGGCAATTTTTGATGAGGCGAAAAGGGGTGATGATATTGCCCTGGAAGTGGTAGAAGAGGCGTGTCATTATTTGGGGATAGGGATGGCCAATCTCATTCATCTTTTCAATCCTGAGGCGATCATTGTTGGTGGTGGGGTATCTCAGGCGGGAGATTTTCTCTTTGATCGGTTGAAAAAATATACTTCTCTCTATACCAAGACAGAAATGTTTGAGACCTGTGAGATTGTACCGGCGGCTCTTGTCAACGATGCAGGAGTGATGGGGTCGGCGGCTTTGGCGCTGATGACGTTGGCGGAGAGGCAAAATTCATGAGAGGTTTTTGTGCTTTCTGGTTGGCGGCGGCGTTTGTGTCTTCTTTCTGGTCTCAGGTGATTCTGGATGTGAGGAAGTATCGTTATCAGGATATTATTCCCTGGATTACCCAGACCAATCAGGTATTTCAGGCGATATGGATAGATACTCCCTTCAAGGGGTATAGTGGCCGTTTTCTTCCTACAGAAGCGGTGTACGACTTTGAGGATATGGGGCAGAAGTTTCAGAGGGGGAGTCTTGAGACATTTTTGGGGAGTCGTGAAGAGTTTGAGGAAGTGGTGAAATGGTGCAGACAAAACTCTCTTTCTCTCTATGCAAGGGTAAGGCTTTTTGAACAGCAGGAGGGTTTTTTGACAGCCGTGTGGGATATTTCGGATTTTTATCCGGATTATACGGTGGCCTTTGAGAGAACGCAAACCCATCGAAAACTTCAACAGATAGTGGAAAAACTCCAGAAGCTTCCCGTGGACGTCTGGGTGGTGGATATCACCGGGCTTTCTCTTTCTTATCAGAGAAAGGCAAGTCAGTGGGTGAAACAAAATTTTCCGAAGGCCTTAGTTATGGCTGATGAGGAAAGTATCTCCACCCTTTCGGCTTTTGACTTCTGGAGGTGGCAGAAGGAAATGAGACACACGAATCTCCCTGTGCTTCCCACCTTTGGTTCCAGTGGGGTATTGTGGGTGAGAGAAGAGGAGGTCAGTAGTTCGGGAGTGTTTTATTATTTTCTTGCCCGGCAAAAGAAAAGATCTCTTGTGATCTCGCCGGCTATGGTGAGTGTGTGTAAAAGGATAGAGGAGGTAGAACCTTCAAGGTGGGAGGATGTTCGTTTTGTGTATACGGCTCCTGAGCATCTGTGGGGTATTTCTTCGAAAGGAGTGGTTTCTTTCTATACAGGGGAAACACTGCGATTCACCAATTATGTGATGGATATACCGTTATTCCTTTCTCCTGTGATAGGCACTTCTTATTTTCGGAGCTTTCCAAAAACGGTGGAAGGACTCTTTCTTCCCTGGAGTTTCTCGCTATGGAAAGTAGAAAGGTAACGGATGAGATATTTTTGCAGGCCATGAGGGAAATGCGATTTGTGCCGGCCAAAGAGGGTGGGCGTCTCTCCAGGCCAAAGCCATCGGAGAAAGAGGTTCTTGTGTTTGATTTTCACGGCATGACGGTGGAAAAGGCTTTGGGTGTTCTTGAGGAGGTTCTTCTTCGCAGGGAAAGGGAGAAGAAAAGTATTCATCTCATTGTGGGACAGGGGAATCATTCTCCTTCTCTCCATGCCCCTCTTCGGCAGATGGTGGAAAGTGTGTTGCAGGAGAGAAGAATTTCCTATACCTATCAGAAAGGAGTGATTAGATTATGAAACGAACTATTGGGCTATTGGTGATGGCTCTACTTGTTTCCTGTAGTCGCTATTATACCTTTGATAAATATTATGATGAAGAGAACTGGTCGAAAGCGTATGATGTGTTCCAAACTATTCCTGTGGAGAACAGTGATGCTTATCGGCTACGGTGGTACCGGATTATGCTCCGATTGGCGTTGAATGGAGACACCAAGGCTATCTCCAATCTTGCTACCGTTGTGGAAAAAGAAGAAACTCGTCTCCCTGGGTATCAGGAGTTTGGACGTTTGTATCTTGGCTTTTTACGGTCATTTCAATCAGGAGATTATGAGACGGTAGTCACTCAGGCTGAACCGCTTTCTCGTTTCCCTTCAGAATTTCAGCCTGTGGCGGCGCAACTCATTGGTATTGCCTATCTTGCCAAGAATGAACCAGAACAGGCAAAGACGTATCTTCAGAAGTCCTATGTAGCTTCGCCCCTTCTGGATACGCTTTATTTTCTTGGTCTGGCGAATCTCATGGCTGGTCGTGAAAATGATGCAGTGGCCAACTGGAAGCAGATCCTTTCCGCTCGTCCTGGTGGAGTAGTGGAAGCTATGAGTTATTTTCAGCTCGGGGAAATAGAATACCAGAAGGGGGATTTTTCCAACGCCCTTGAATTCTACTATGCGGCTGTGAATCTCTATCCTGACTCAGAGATTTTTGTGGATAAGATAGCCTTTTGCTATCAAAAGCTCAAAAACAAAAAGCTCAGTGAGAAATTTCGTAAGATAGCTCTCAGGATCAATAAGGACTATGCAACAGCCTGGTTTTATCTGAATTTCAACTGAAAAGAGAAGGATGAGGCCATTGCACGGGTGTATTCTTATTTACTTTCTTGAGACCTTTGCACGAAAGTGCAAAGGTCTCACGGTTTGAAAAAATTTCTTCTTTACGCTATACTAATGGGCAGAGGAGTTTGTCATGAGTGCAACGGCTATTTTGCTTTTGTCCTGTCCTGATCAAAAGGGAATTGTGGCGGAGATAGCAAGCTTTATTTATCAGTATGATGGGAATATTGTCCACTCGGATCAGCATACGGATTTTGAGACGAATACCTTTTTTATGCGGATTGAGTGGGAACTGGAGGGGTTTCGTATTCCAAGGGAGAAGATAGCCCAGGCTTTTAGCTTTATTGCGGACAAGTTTCGGATGGAGTGGAGACTTGTCTTTTCTGATGAGGTGCCACGGGTGGCTATTATGGTTTCCAGGTTTGATCACTGTTTGTATGATCTTCTTCTCAAGTGGCAATCTAAAGAGATCCGTATGGATATTTCCCTGATTGTAAGCAATCATGAGGATCTTCGGTCGGTGGCGGAGTATTACCGGATACCGTATTTTTGTTTCCCTGTCAATGCTGAAAATAAAAAAGAGGTGGAAGAGAAGGAGATAAAACTCTTCCAGGACTACAGGATTGATACAGTGGTATTAGCACGGTATATGCAGGTGCTTTCGCCGGATTTTATTGCGGTGTATCCTAACAGGATTATCAATATTCATCATTCGTTTCTCCCGGCGTTTGTGGGGGCAAAACCGTACCACCAGGCGTATGCCCGTGGGGTGAAACTGATCGGGGCTACCAGTCACTATGTCACAGAAGAACTGGATAATGGGCCGATTATTGTTCAGGATGTGATCGGGGTAAGCCATCGGGATAGTCTAAGCGATATGATTAACAAAGGCAAAGAGGTGGAGAAGCGTGTCCTTAGCCGGGCGGTGAAACTCCACGTAGAAAACAAGGTGCTGGTCTTTCATAACAAGACGGTGGTTTTCGATTAGAGGGGTAGGTATGCCAAAGAGAGGGATATATCTTCTTTTTCTTGTCGCTTTTGGAGTGGTCTGGGCCCAGAAGACGGTGGTGGTAGATCCCCAGAAAAAGTATGAGGAATTGTACCAGAATATGTTTTCTACGGTGGAATCGCCCCTTATTACTGAGAATGCGATTATCTTCTTTTTCAAGGGAGATGCGGAGAGTGTGAAGGTGGCGGGGGATTTTAACAACTGGAAGACGCCTATTCGGATGGAGGTGGTCAAGGGATCGCTTCTCTTTTCTGAAGAGGATATCAGGGATTATGTGGGTTTCATGAATGCCCTTTATGATGAAAAAAATCCCCTTTCCCGTTATATCATGGGCAAGCTTTCCAAGAAGACTCTCACGATTATGAAGGAACTTTCTCTTCCTATTACCAAGAAAAAGAAACAGAAATACTCCTTTTCTGATTTGAAAACGGCTCTCATTGGGGATATCAATCGCATTGTTCAGGGGCCGAGGCTTTATAATCCTACGCTTTTCAAGGGAGTGGCGCTCTCAGAGGAAACAACGGCGATGCTGTCCAAGAGCCTGAGAGAGAAGGAGAGATGGATTCTCAATCGAAGGTTAATTGAAGAAGCCTATGCGGATTATATTACTCCCAATAATTACCAGTTTATTCTGTGGGAGGCTCGCTGGACTAACAGGCTTCTTCCCGGAAGGTACCGTTATCGTCTCCTGGTGGATGATGTCTGGGTGCCAGATCCCAACAATCAGGCGGTGATGGTCGATGCGACGGGGGTGGAGTTTTCGTATTTTGTGCTTGAGAGGGAGTTTCTTCCCAATGTGCGTTATCCGCTGTGGGTATCCAATCGGGTGTACCGCTTTCATTATAAGGACGATATGGCCAAAACGGTTTCCCTTGTGGGAGATTTCAACAACTGGGATCCCTATAGTATTCCCCTTGAGTACAAGGGGGCCGGGGTGTTTGAGGTAGAGGTGAGTCTTCGTCCCGGGCTCCATGTGTACTGTTTTGTCGTGGATGGAAAGTGGGTTCCAGATCCTCAGAATCGTTCTCAGTATAGTGATTTAGCCAAGAATACGGTCAATCTTCTCTGGGTGGGTGAATGATGGGAAGACTCAAGGATGCCTTTGTTGAGGCTTTTTCAAGACTCTGGAATAAACTGGGTTTTAGCTGGGTGGTAGCTCTTGTCTCGGCGGTCAATCCGGTGTTTGTCTGGACGGTATTTCAGATTCTCTGGATTCTCACAGGACATGGACCAAAAAATTCGGGTGAAGTCGCTTTTTTAGTCGTCGCATGGGTGGTGGTGAGTCTTACCATGCATGTGTTTCCCACCAGTTTTGCTTCGCTTGAGTATCTTCGGGGTGTGTATGAGATGGATGTGGTTTATCTTCGGCGTTTTTTTGTTGACTACTGGCATGCTTTGAAGCGCACCTTTTTTCGTTCGCTTCAACTCTTTGTGGTGTTTGGGATAGCGGGGGTGATGATTGGCTATGCTCTTGTGTTTTATGCAAGTGTTCTTGTTCATCCTGTAGCCAAGATAGTGATGGTGACTTTTTTAGTCTGGGTGTATGTAGCTGTCTCGTTAGGGGAGTTTGTTCTTTTGCCCATGCTTCTGTACAATCCAGAGCTTTCTCTCTTTCGGGGTTTTTCGTATGCGATTCGGTTTGTTTTTCTCGAGATTTTCATGGTAATGGGAATAGCCCTTTTAGATGTTGTGGTGTTTTTCCTTCTCTCCATTGGGTACGGGTTTGCGCTGATCACCTATTATCTTTTTGGGCTTCATTTTCGATTGGCGGTGTACAAGCAGATCCAGCGTCGTTATCTTCAGAGTAGCGCTTCTCAACTTTCAGAAAGTGAAGCTCTCTCTCAGGCATGGAAGGATCTTCTTGCTTCCCGTCGGGCAAAACATGAAGAAAAATGAGAGACCTTTGGATGGGTGTTTTCTTCCCCTGTTTAGGTCAGGGGCTACGCCCCTGAAACCCCGCTTTTTCTGTTTACAAAGGCTTATTTGTCTTTTCTTATCTAAAAAATAGGCTTGTTTATTATGCAAAGGAATATTTTTATACTACTTTCTGTTTTTTTATTACCTTCTTGAGACCTTTGCACATTCGTGCAAAGGTCTCAAAATGAGTTATAAAAGCGCTAAAATCTCGTGGGCGTGTTTCTCTGGAGAAACTTTGGGGAAGACGGCTATGATGGTCCCATTTTCGTCTATCACATACGTTGAACGAATGATTCCAAAATAGCGTTTGCCGTACATATTTTTTTCTCCCCAGGCACCGTAGGCTTCCAGGACACTGTGGGATTCGTCGCTTGCGAGATAGAAAGGAAGACCATACTTTTTTTTGAACTTTTCATGGGAAGTTACACTATCGGCACTCACCCCTATAACCACGGCGCCTCTTGCAAGAATCTGGTCATACACGTCCCGAAACCCGCATGCTTCTTTGGTACAGCCTGGGGTGTCATCTTTGGGATAAAAGTAGAGAACAACCTTTTTCCCCTTGAATTGAGAGAGGCTTATCTCCCCTTCGGGTGTGGGAAGACGAAAATCAGGTGCTTTTTGACCTTTTTCGAGCATAGAGACCTCCTTTTTGATGGTTGTAGATAAAAGTAATAAAAAAATCAGGGAGCGTCCATTTTTTTGGATACTCCCTGATTTTCTTCATTCAGAGAAATCGATGACAATTATATCTCCCAGGAAAGGAGCAGGGCTATCTTGTGGAGATACCAGTACTGGATCACATCGGTATTGATGCGTCTTTCGGTGAGAAGAAGGTTGTAGCCATAGCCTTCCTGATAGGCTGGTGTATTTCCCCAGGCTAGTTGAAGATCAAGGGAGAAATTGTCCATTCCTACCCCAAAGATCCCCCCTATCTGCACCCTGGGAAGGTCTGATCCCCATCCGCCTTTGGCTGCAGGAGATTCAGCGTAATGCTGGATATCCCAATCACCGGTAGCAAAAAGAGAGATCCGACGGAAAAGCAGCGGAAGGGTGAGGGTGATCATACCTGAAGCTGAATAGCGAAAATATTTCAGGTTATCTCCCTGATTTTCGTAGAGCCACACATCTCTATCGCTCTTTGTTCCAAGAAAATATCGGTAGTAGAGGTTTTGCTCAATTGTCCAGGCTAAGGTTTTGGGGAGAATGGTGCCGGAGAGGCGCAGACCCGTTGAGGCTTTGAAATAGATTTTGGTGAGGTTTTCGCTGGAATAGGTATTGTCTTTGTTGGCGGGGTCGTAAAAGTTTGAGGCTATGCCAATGCCTTTGCCGAAGGTGGTGTCATACCAGCCTGTTCCCACCGTGAGGGTGAAGGGAATACGAAATTCCATCCCTAAAACATCAGAAAAGGTAATGAAAAGCCCCATCTGGAAGTTAGCAGAAATGGGGGAAACATTGCCGGCAATGCGAGTGGACCAGATGTCTTTGTTTTCCTGGTAGAAGAGCTCTGCTTTGTAAAGGGGGTGAAGCTCCGGGGTGGAGGCTGATTCAGCCTTTTCTCCCTGGAAAAGGAGGAGGAGGCCGTAGGTACTTGAGGGACTTCCAGCAAGAAAACCAAAGTCATCAAGAATCATCTGACTCCAGCCGCAGACAAAAAAGAGAAAAAGTCCTGTGAGAATACCACATTTTCTTTTCATATACATCTCCTTATTGTTCTTCTTCATCATCTGAAGAGTCTTTTTTCCTGGGAGGAAGAGAAACCACCACTGAGCGACTGAAAAAATCATGGAAACGAATATTGAATTCCCTATCAAAGACAAAGAGAAAGGGGATTCCGTACAGCTGAACGGCGAGATAAAAGAACAAAAAGCGGGTAATACACATGGACCAGGGAAGGTCCCAGAGGTTTTTCTGGGGACGTTTTGGGGGAACACCGGGAAAGACACGGATGTTCATGATCTTTGCCCCGATGGTCTGACCTGAGGCTCGCCAAAAAAGAATAAAATAGGAAGCCCAGAGCATGAGATCAAAAAAGGCATAGGCCCAGAAATGCTGTTGGTAGAGGGAAAAGAGGAGTTTCTGGAGTTCTATGATATTGAGAGAAGCATCCTGAGGCATACTTTTGACATAATCAAGGAGGAGGGGACGGGTAGAAAAGGAAAAGACAAGGGCAAAAATGGTGCTAAGAAAAAGGTAATCGATACAAAAGGCTGCAATCCTTTTCCATGTGGGAGCCATGGGGACACTTTGAGGAGCCTGGTCTTCAACCAAGGAGGAAGAAACGGGCTTTCTTTCACTCATGGCATACCTTCTCAATAATGGTTTCTATGGTTTTGTATTTCTCGTAGGTTTTGACGATAATCTCTTCTGGGAGAGAAGGAGCAGGAGGTTTTTTGTCCCATTTGATAGTCGTGAGATAATCCCGCACAAATTGTTTGTCATAACTGGCGGGACTTGTTCCTTCCTGGTAGGTGGTGCAGTCCCAGTATCGAGAGGAATCGGGAGTGAGGACTTCATCAATGAGGGTGAGACGGTTTTTTTCATCGAGGGCAAATTCAAACTTGGTATCAGCTAACAGAATGCCGTGAGGGAGAAGCTTCTCATACGCCATGGTATAGAGCTGGAGAGAAACATCAATAATCTGATGGGCTAATTTTTGATCTCCTATTCGTTTCTCAAACTCTTGCAAGGAAATATTGATATCATGTCCTGTATCTTCTTTGGTGGCCGGAGAAAAGAGAGGGGTGGGGAGTTTGCTGGCAAGAGAAAGCCCGGAAGGGAGTTTCTGACCCGCAACCCCACCTGTTTTTTGATACTCTTCGTAAACACTGCCAAAAAGATAGCCTCTCACCACGCATTCAAAAGGGAGACGATTGAGTTTTCGCACAATCATGGAGCGTTCAGCAATCCCCGGTTTATCAGCAAGTTGAGGAAGTCGACCAAGAATATCTTTTGTATTGATAGCATTGGGAATGAAGTCAATTTTGTCAAACCACAAAAGAGAGATATGGTTGAGAATACGACCTTTCTCGGGGATACCTTCGTTGAAGACCACATCAAACGCAGAAATTCTATCAGTGGTAACCATGAGCCATTCTGTATCAGAAATGGCGTAGATATCTCGTACTTTGCCTTTGTATACTAACGGAAGAAAAGAGAGTTTGGATTCAGTAATAGTCATCGTATCCTCCTAAGCCTTTTCAAAAGGAAAGGTGTAATGAAGATGGAAGGTATCTCTGAGTTTTATCATGTCTTTTTGTTCCTCTTCGTCAAGAGGAATGCCTTCTACCAGACGTTTTTGCATGGTTTCGTATTCTTTTTCTCCGGCGGTGTAGATGCGGTCCTGGCCAGGGGCTTTCTTTGATGCCCGCAGAGCCCGCAAAATCTCTCCTGTGGTTTTCTTGAAGTTCTCAAGTTCGGTGAAGGCCTCAACATTGATGGCAATAAAGAAATGCCCGAGCCTGTAGGGAACTTTTTTGCCGTTTTCAAAGCCGCTTAAGGCCTTGAGAAAAGCCCCTTGCTGAAGGGCGGCGGAGAGGATTTCTACCACAGTGGCGTACCCATAGCCTTTGTATCCCCCCATCTCTTCTCCCATTCCACCAAGGGGAAGAAGGGCGGCTGTCCCTTTGACAAGGTCATCTAAGACTTCATGGGGATTGGTTTTGCTTGTTCCATCTTCACTGATCACCCACCCTTTCGGAAGCTCTTTATTGAGACGGGCATAGACTTCAATCTTGCCGCGCTGGGTGATGGATGTGGCACAGTCGAGCATAAAAGGAAAGGGTTCATCGGTAGGCATACCAAAGGTTAGTGGATTGGTGCCAAGCATATTTTCCACACCAAAGGTGGGGGCAATAGAGGGCCTGGCGTTTGTACCGGTGATACCAATCATTCCCTTTTCAGCGGCCATGCGGACATAGTATCCGGCAATCCCGTAGTGGTTTGAGTTTCGGACGGCAACCATCCCCATACCGTAGGTTTTGGCTTTTTCGATGGCTATTTCCATGGACTTTCTGGCAATGACCTGTCCCATCCCATTGTGTCCATCAATCACAGCCGTGGTAGGGGTTTCTTTCACTATTTCAATGGTTGTGGTAGGAGAGATCTGCCCGGCGAGAATCCGATCGATATAGATGGGTTTGAGTCTTCCAATACCGTGGGAGTCAATACCTAAAAGATCAGCCGTGATGAGAACGTCGGCACAGATATCAGCGTCTTTTTCTGGTACCCCAACGGCGACAAAGGTATCTTTCATAAAATTTCGTAGAATTTCAAAAGACATGGTGAACATGGAAAAGCCCTCCCTCAGGATAATGACAAAGTAGTATAAAGCAAAAAGGGGGTTTTTGCAAAAATTGGGGATATGTTCTTCTTTTTCCTCCTTTCTGGAAAACGCCCATTTTTTGTTCAATTTGCCTATTTTTGCACATAAGTTTTTGCGGCACAAGGAAATATTTTCAAAAATTTCACTTTTTTTCGTGTTTTTTCGTATAATAAGTGGCAATTTTATGAAAGACGGAGGGTGTATTGTGAAAAAGTTTTTCTGGTGGGCAGTGGTTGGCCTGATCTGGATGGTGATGGGGTGTTCGGTGTCTAATGGTGGAGGCTCAACTGGTAGTGGAAGTGGAGATAGTGGTGGGGGAACGACCTCTGATACCACGCCACCTGAAGTGAGGCTTCTCAGTCCTACCAATGGGCAGGAATTTGGCTCAGGTTTCTTTCATGCCATAGGGGTGGTGGTAGATAACAGGGGTGTTTCTGAGGTAAAACTCTACATTACGACCAATCAGGCGTCTTTCACCAATAGGTATTCGGCTCTCATTGATGGGACAAATTTTGTGGTGAGCAATGTTCATTTAGATAAAGGAAATGGTGCCTATCTTGTGTGGCTGGAAGCAAGGGACATTTCCGGAAACAAGACGACAACTTCTCTTATTTCTGTTTCTCTCAATGCGACGGTGTATGTATCCGCGAATCTGAGTACACCTCTTCATATCACCAATCTTACTTCCTTTACGCTTACGGGGACGGCCGGAGCGACAGCTGAGGCACTAAATGGGGTTTATGTTTCCGTGAATGGAGGATTGTATACCATAGCGACGGGGACAACCAGCTGGAGTTATGACCTTTCTCTTTTGGCACATGCTACCAATGTTATCCGAGTCTACGCTCAGACACCCAACTATGTGAGTAGTACCAATGAGTATATTATCATTCATCAAGGTTTTCTGGCTATTGATGAGGGAGAGTGGGCAACTGCGACATGGGGACCTGGGGGGAGATTTGTGTCTTCTGATGAGGCTACGTTTGCCGTGTATTCAAAAAATGCCACGAAAATAGTTCTTGAGATTTATCGTAAGCCATACGGAGAGGATGCTGTTTATCGCTATGAGATGGCCAAGGGAAGTGATAACTACTGGCGGGCAAAACTCAGGTTTGTGACCAACGGAACTGTCTATGCCTTCCGTGTATGGGGACCAAATTGGCCGTATGTCTCCACCTGGCAACCGGGGACAACGAACGGCTTTCTCTGTGATGTGGACAGTGCGGGCAATCGTTTCAATCCAAACAAGGTGCTTTATGATCCCTGGGCGCTTGAAATCACACATGATAGAAACAATCCTTCGGCATTAGCCAGTGCTGGTGTGGATGGCAATGTGTATGGGACGGGACCCTTTGTTTATAATGGAAAGCCTCGTCGCCAGTGGGATACAGGCAAGGTGGCTCCGAAAGCTTACCTTATCAAGGACACCACTTCCTATGGAACGAAGCCAGCCATACCCCAGAAGGATGCCATCATTTATGAAGCCCATCTTCGTGGACTCACCATGCATCCTTCGACGGTGAATTTGGCCACTATTCTTTCTGGTTTTAGCGGGTTTGAGAGTGTCGTTGGGGTGCCTGATCAGTATCGGGGAACATACAAAGGGGCAGCCTATATGGCCAAGTATCTCAAAGCCCTTGGTTATACGACCATTGAACTTCTCCCTGTGCATGAGACAGACAATGACCACAATCCAGACAATCAGTCGGGGGGGAATTACTGGGGATATATGACCTATGGGTATTTTGCTCCGGATAGACGATATGCGTATGACAAGTCTCCAGGAGGTCCCACCCGTGAGTTCAAGGAAATGGTGAAGGCTTTTCATGATGAGGGGCTTGAGGTCTATTTGGATGTGGTGTACAATCATACCGGGGAAGGTGGACTCTGGGGTGATACCAATACGGCGGAACTCACCTGTTTCCGCGGATTTGACAATAGTGAGTTCTATGCTCTCGTTGGGGGAAGCCCTCAGTACTACTGGGAAAGTACAGGATGTGGCAATAACTTCAATACCACCAAACAGGTGGTAAAGGACCTGATCACCAATTCACTTGCCTACTGGGCAGATGAGATGGGGGTGGATGGTTTCCGGTTTGATTTGGCCCCTGTGTTAGGACGGGATAGTGCTCCTGATTATATCTTCAATCCCAATGCGCAACTTCTACTGGATATTGCAAGCTTAGGAAATAGCCGCAATATTGAGATGATTGCAGAGGCATGGGATACAGGGGCAGGAGGATATCAGGTAGGGAACTTCCCGGCAGGATGGGGAGAGTGGAATGGGCGTTATCGGGATCAGGTGAGACGCTTTTTGAAAGGAGATGGAAACACTACAGGAAGTGATAGTGATCCCAAGTTTGTCCAGGTATTCAATGGCGACTATGGGTATTTCAACAACAACGGTGGACCACACAAGTCGGTGAACTTCATCGTGGCTCATGATGGTTTCACTCTCATGGATCTTGTGAGTTATAACACCAAGCAAAATACCACCCTCACCTGGCCGTTTGGTCCTTCTGATGGGGGAAGTGATAACAATGACTCCTGGGACAGTAACTTCTATGGAACAACAACGTCCAATCAGATGTTTCGCCGGCAGAGGCTTCGCAACTTCTGGGTGGTGCAGATGTTCTCCCGTGGAGTTCCTATGACAGTGTACGGGGATGAGTTTGGACGCACCCAGAATGGGAATAACAATCCCTACAATATTGATAGTGTGGCCACGTGGAATAACTACACTATGATCAATACGGATAGTCCTCATCTTGTTTCCACAGGGGGTGGAGGGAGTTATCACAATAACTATGGGACAGATAGCACCGCTTCTGGGCTCTCAGGGAAAAATGATCTCTTCCTCTTTGTGAAGAAACTCATCGCTCTTCGAAAAGACCATCCGGTGCTGAGACAGGAAAACTATACCGTTCTCTATGATTTCCGCAAGGAGGACGGGTCAACCTACCTTTCAGATGGGAACAGATGCGTCTGGATACGTATTGATGGAAGTAGTATTGGGGATAGTGATTTTCTTGTGTTTGTCAATATGTGGATAAGTCAGGTATCCTATACTGTGCCACTGGCAGACAGTGGCAAAAAGTGGGTCCGTATCATTGATACGGCCTGGTGGGCTGAGGATGACAATAACTTCTGGGAGACCTCTTCTGCTCCAACGATAACAGGAAGTTACGGAGTGAACCCCTGGAGTATTGTTGTCCTTCAGGAAGTGCCTCAATAGAAAACACCCATCACAACCAATCGTGTAGCCCCCCGCCTGGGGGGCTTTTTGTTAGGAAGATACGCTTTGTCTGGAAGGTTTTCCTAGTTGTTCAGGCTATAACCTTGTTTCAGATAGCGTTTAGTTAAACGTTTAACTAAAGAAAGGGGAATTTTTTCAGAAGAGGGAAAAGGTTTACTTGAAAAAAACCTCAGTTGAGAGTATACTATACAGGAAAATAACAGAGAGGGAGTTTTTTATGCGTTTCAGAAAACTTTTGGTAGGTTTTCTTTTTTTTGTGGGAGGAATAGTGTGGGGGGTAGAGCAACCTTCCATTGTGGTGATGGAGATTGAAAACAGATCAGGGGAAACGTCTTTAGATAGTCGTACGCTTACAGAGGTGGTGGAGCTTCATGTGGTCAATATGCGTCGTTTTCAGGTGGTGGAGAGACAGAAGCTTGATCGTATCCTGAGCGAACAAAAGCTCAACCAATCAGGGCTTACCGAAAAAGAAGTCGCCCGTGTGGGAACGTTAGTAGGGGCGTCCAAGGCTATTGTTGGTTCTTTTTCGAAGGTGGGAAGGAATTATCTTCTCCTGTTGCGGTTGATTGATACGTCAACGGCTACAATTGATGAAGTGGCAGAACTTCGAACGGCTTCTCTGGAGGATTTGTTAGATAGGATTGATGAACCGGTGAAAAAGATTCTCCAGCGAACAGGTCAGATGACCACTTCTTCTGATAAGAAATCACAGAAAGCGGAAACGGAGGTTTCTTCAGAGCAGCAGACAGCTACGGTTTCTTCGCCCACAACAGAGGAAACGGATGAGGATGCCCTGGAGAGGCTTATTCGTGAGGCCAAAGAAAAACTCAGACAGAGACAAACATCTGAGAAGCCGACAGAGTCAACCTCGCCCACACCTTCTTCTCAGAGAGAGGAGGAAGGACCTACCACCTCTTCTATCAAAGAAGAATCGGATACCGTATGGGAAAGCCTCAAGAATAACCGCTGGGGGGCTGTGCTTCAGCTTGGCATTGCCGGGGATGCTCAGATCTATCCACGAAGATGGAATTTTATCGGCATAGGTTTTGGTCTCTTTACCCTTGAGAACAAGCTGTATATAGGGTGGCAGTATGCGTTTCTTGCACCAAAGGCCTATGTGATGGCTGGTTATCAGCAGGGGCTTTTTCCTCATGTAGAAGGGTACCTTCTTGGGGTGCAGCACGGGCTTATCAATAGGGTAGGGGTGTCAGCTATGGGGTGGCAGGCTGGTTTTCTCAATACCGTTCAGAATAATATGCTTGGGCTTCAGCAGGGGTTTATCAATACGGTAGGAAATCTCAAGGGAGCCCAGATAGGGTTTATCAATGTGGCCAAAGAGGTGAGAGGGGTGCAGGTGGGGTTTTTGAATACCACGCGCCGACTCTACGGGGTGCAGGTTGGATTTCTCAATACTTCTCGAGAGAACGGTCTCCCCTTCATGGTGGGTCTTAATATTGGTTTCTGAAATAAAGAGGGCTGTCCAGAGAAATCTGGACAGCCTTTTTTTCAAAGAAAGAAAAGTATTTTGAGACCCTTGCACGGATGTTTTCTTTGCCTGTCTGGGTCAGGGGCTACGCCCCTCTTCCCCGATTTTTCTGTTTACAAGGGCCGGTTTGTCTTTTTTATTCAAAAAAATCGGTTTATTTATTACGGCAAGGAACATTTTGATACTAATTTTTGTTTTTTTATTACTTTTTTGAGACCTTTGCACATTCGTGCAAAGGTCTCATTTTTTGATTGAAACTTGGTTGAAAAATACGTTTTTCCTTGACGAAATCTTTTTTTTTCTGTATAATGTTTCTATACATAGAAACAGAGGTAACGATGGAACAGATTCGATTGAAACGGTTTGTGAGGGAGATGCCCTCGGATATGCAGACCCCGGTGCTTGCTTTTCATGCCTTGAGGGAAAATTCTCCTCAGGCCTTTCTTCTTGAGAGTGTAGAGATGGGGGAGATGCTTGGGCGTTATTCCTTTCTTGGATTTGAACCGGCGTATATGTTTCGGGCAACGGGTGATGTGGTGGAGATTATTCGCAAGGGAGAAGGAGAATCCCTGAGGACTCATGATGTACTCGGGCTTTTTCGGGAGTTTATCTCTTCCTTTGTGGAGGAGGGGGATGCCACCGAGCTTCCTTTTACGTCGGGGCTTGTGGGATACCTGGGCTATGATGCCGTGAGATATATGGAAAAAATACCTGATGTGAAGCCGTATCGTTTTCGGCTTCCTGATGTGTATTTTGTTCTTCCCCGGGTGTTAGTGGTTTTTGATCATATCAAGCAGAAGATCTTTCTCATTACCTATCGTTTTGGTGAGGAAGAGGGAAATCCAGAAGAAAAGCTTCGTCGATATGAGGAGCGGTTGTATCAGTCACATTCTCTTCCCAGGCTGGTTTTTGGTCGTTCTTCTGGACTTAAACTTCTCTCCAATTTTCGTCGGGAGGATTTTCTCTCTGCGGTTCAAAAGGCAAAACAGTACATTGTGGCGGGAGATATCTTTCAGATAGTCCTTTCGCAGAGGTTTCGGGTAGAACTTCAGGAGCCGGCCTTTTCTGTGTACAGGAAGCTTCGGATGATCAATCCGTCACCGTATATGTTTTTTATGGAGTTTGGGGACTTTCAGATAGTGGGTTCGTCTCCGGAGGTGATGGTGAAGCGCACCATCAGAAATGGGATTGATGAGGTCCTTCTCAGGCCTATTGCCGGTACTCGTCCCCGGGGAAAAACAAGGGAGGAGGACGAGGCCAATGAACGTGAACTTTTAGCTGATGTCAAGGAAAGGGCAGAACATACCATGCTTCTTGATCTCGGGAGAAATGATCTTGGGCGTATCGCTTCGTATGGAGGGGTTCGGGTAGAACGACCTTTTCATATTGAGCGCTATTCCCATGTGATGCATATTGTCTCTGATGTGAGAGCGACACCACGAGAGGGGATTCATCCCCTTGATATTCTTGCGGCCACCTTTCCGGCGGGCACGGTCAGTGGAGCCCCAAAGATTCGGGCGATGGAGATCATTGAGGAACTGGAACCGGAAAAACGGGGGATTTATGCGGGGGCGGTGGGATACATTGACTTCAGGGGCAATTTAGATACAGGGATTGCTATTCGAACGCTGGTGTGTCGCGACGGTATGGCCTATCTTCAGGCGGGCGCCGGTATTGTGTATGATTCAGTCCCGGAGAGGGAGTATGAGGAGACAATTAACAAGGCTCGTGCTCTGATGAGTGCTTTGATGTAGGAGAGGGAAATGAAACTACGCGGTCAGTTTACCGATGCCGAGGTGCTCATTCGTGATATTGATGACGCGACCAGGGAACAGATCAAGACGCTTGTGGATTGTCCTGCTTTTGAGGGCCAAAAGATTGTGATCATGCCGGATTGTCATTCGGGAAAAGGAAGTGTCATTGGATTTACCATGAAGCTTGGGGATCTGGTGATCCCGAATATTATTGGGGTGGATATTGGATGTGGTATTGAACTTTACAGGCTCGATACGGAAAGTATAGACTTTGAGAAGTTTGATCGCTATATACGACGGGCAATCCCCAGCGGATTTGAGCGTCATACGAGGCCTATTCTCACAGGAAGATACGAAGAGGGATATTACACACGGGATCTTGAAGCAAAGATCGAAAAAATATCCCGGAAGATCGGGATAGATCCTGCGGTGGCGTTTTGTTCTCTTGGGACGCTTGGAGGAGGAAACCACTTCATCGAGATTGATCGTGATGAGAAGGGGAGGTATTGGCTTTCTCTTCACAGTGGCAGCAGGCATTTTGGTCTTCAGATTGCTTCCTACCATCAGAAACGGGCGAAGCAATGGGTGGCTTCCCATGAGAAGGGCTGGAAGTACAGGGAACTGGAGTATCTTCCTCTTTCGCAGGGGGGAGAAGAATATCTTGAGGATATGAAGGTGGCACAGAAGTACGCCGAAGTTAACAGGCGTGCCATGGCCAGGCTTATTCTTGAGGAGTTTTTTAGCCAGAATATTGATGATACGGAAACCATCAAGAGTGTGCATAACTACATAGACTTTGATGATGGTATTATCCGAAAGGGGGCTATTCGTGCCCATAGTGGCGAGAGACTAGTGATTCCCCTCAATATGAGGGATGGGGTCATCATAGGAAGGGGAAAGGGAAGAAAAGACTGGAACCTCTCGGCTCCTCATGGAGCTGGTCGGCGGCTTTCTCGCCATCAGGCCAAAAAACAGCTCTCTCTTGAGGAGTTTCGAAAGACGATGGAAGGGGTCTGGTCCTCGACTATTTCCATTCATACCATCGATGAAGCCCCGATGGCCTATAAACCATCGAAGCTTATTCTTGAACTTTTGCCTGAGAATGTGGAGATAGAAGAGGTGGTCAAACCGGTGTATAATTTCAAGGCTGTGGAATGATGGAGGCAATATGATTCTGGTTATTGATAACTATGATTCGTTTATCTACAATATTGTTCAGTATTTAGGAGAATACGAGAAGGATATCAGGGTATATCGAAATGATGCGATTACCCTCAGTGAGGTGGTAGGAATGTCTGTGGATGGGATTGTGATTTCTCCGGGTCCAGGACGACCCGAAGATTCAGGGGTTTCTTTGGACCTCATTCGGTATGCTATTGAGGAGGACATTCCGCTTTTAGGGGTGTGTCTTGGACATCAGGCGATCACGATTGTGGCCGGTGGGCAGGTAGGAGGAGCAACCCATATTATGCATGGCAAGTCTTCTTCTATCAGTCACAAGGGAGAAGGGGTTTTTGAGGGGATTCCTTCCCCCTTTCAGGCCATTCGTTATCATTCGCTTGTGGCCAAACAAGAGTCTCTTCCCGACACCCTTGAGGTGGTGGCCGAGAGTGATGATGGGGAGATTATGGGGCTTGTTTACAGAGGAAAACCCATCTATGGAGTGCAGTTTCACCCGGAATCCATCCTTACCGAACATGGCAAGCAGATCATAGCCAATTTTGTACGAATAGTTCATGAGAAACGACAGGAAAGACTTTCCAGAAAAGTGGCAGACCTTTCCAAAAAAGTTTTTTCGAAACTTTCTGAGAGACAGTCCCTCGCTGAGAAGGAGGCAGAAGAGTTTACGGATCTCATGTTAGAAGGTCATACCTCTCCCTCTCATATAGCGGCCTATCTTTCTCTTTTGCGTCTCAAGGGGGAGACGGCGGAGGAGATCGCGGGAAGTGCCCGTTCGATGGCACGCCATTGTATCCCTGTTGAGCTTTCGGAAGAGAAGGTGATTGATACCTGTGGTTCTGGTGGGGACAAGTCCAATACCTTCAATATTTCCACTGCGGCGGCTTTTGTGGTAGCGGGTGCAGGGTACAAAGTGGCCAAACATGGGAATCGGTCTATTACCTCTCAGAGTGGATCGGCTGATGTGCTGGAGAAATTGGGGGTCAATATCGCGGCTACCCCAGAAGTGGTGAAGCGTTGCATAGAGGAGGCAAACTTTGGCTTTATCTTTGCTCCCTACTATCACCCGGGGCTTAAGTATGTTATGCCTGTTCGTCGGGAGTTGGGTTTTCGCACGATTTTCAATATCCTTGGACCGCTTGTGAATCCAGCCCATGTTAAATACCATGTGATGGGGGTATTTTCTGAGACACTCTATCAGCTTTTGCCAGAGGTTTTTGTCAGGCTGGGATATAAAAGGGCTCTTGTGCTTCATGGAGAGGGTGGGCTTGACGAAGCCACTATCGAAGGCAAGACAAAGATTGCGGAGATCCGGGAGGGAAGGATAGAGGAGATGGTGCTTGATCCTTCTGATTATGGGCTTGCGGGGAGTCTTGATCATTGTCGTATCTCTTCACCAGAAGAGAGTAAGACCATGATAGAACACATCCTTCAGGGAAAGGAGAAAGGAGATCCTTACAAGGCGGTGATTCTCAATGCGGGACTTGCCATTTATACCCTTGAGGAGAGTCTTTCTCTTGCTGAAGCCTTTGAAAAAGCTTCTCTTGCTATCGAGAACGGAAAGGCATGGGAGGTGGTGGAAAAGGTTCAAGAGCTTTCCTGCGGGAGAATCCCATGAATAAATTGGCCGAGATTTTAGAACACAAAAGAGAAGAGGTTAAGCGTTTACGTCGAGAAAGCCTTTCTCTCTCTTTGAAACCAGATGAGGAGAGGTTTCTGTTTCAGAAAGCCATGGCACGTGCCCAAAAACCCTTTCTCATTGCTGAGGTGAAGCGAAAATCTCCTTCACAAGGGGATATCGCCATGGAAAAAGATCCGGTTGGTTTAGCCCTTGCCTATAAAGAGGGAGGAGCTGATGGTCTTTCTGTGCTTACAGACGAGCGCTTTTTTGGGGGGAGTTTTGCCTTTCTTCGGGAGATAAAAGAGGCGACGGGGCTTCCGGTTCTCTGCAAGGATTTTATCATTGATGAGGTTCAGATTGATATGGCCTTTGTGTGTGGGGCTGATATGATTCTTCTCATCGCTGAAGCCTTCTCAGGCCTCACAAGGCTTCGTGAGCTTTATACCTATGCGTCCTCTTTGGGAATGGATGTGCTTGTTGAGGTTCACGATCGGGCCAATATCCGTGCTATCAGAAATATGGGTTTTCCCATTGTGGGGGTGAACAATCGGGATCTTCGTACCCTTGAGGAGGATTATCACTATAGCCTTTCGGTGGTGCAGGACTTGCCAGCCGAAGCCAAAAAACTCAGTCTTTCGGCGATTGCGACGACGGAAGCGGTAGAGGAACTGGCAAAAGCGGGGTACGATGGTGTTCTTGTGGGGACTTCTTTGGCGAAACATCCCCGTCCCCAGGACCTTCTTGCCGAATGGAAAAAATTAGGTGCTTTAGAACAGGAAAAAGGAGAAAAGAATGCTACAAGAACTTCTTGAAAAACGTCGTTCTTATCGTTCCTTGGCCCCTGTGTCTCTTTCGGATGAGATGGTAGAAACCCTATCGAGGGCGGCTTCTCTTATGCCTTCGTGTTTCAATAACCAGCCATGGCGCTTTGTTTTTGTTCGGTCAGCGGAGAGACTTGAGGAGTTGAAAAAGACCTATAGCAAAGGAAACGAATGGGCGTATCGGGCTTCTTTTGTTGTCGCGGTGGTCACTCGACTTGCTGATGATTGTCAACTTCAGGGGAAAGACTATGCCTTTTTTGATACAGGTATGGCTGTGGGAAGTATGCTTCTTGCGGCGACGGAGTTGGGCCTGGTTTTGCATCCCATTGCCGGGTTTGATACCGCTCTTGCCAAACAGATCCTTCACCTTCCTCTTGATATGGTTTTGATCACGCTTCTCATTGGAGGGAGAAAAAGTGATACTCTTTCTCCTGAGCTTTCTCCCCATCAAAGAGAGACAGAACTCTCAAGACCGGCACGAAAGGCTTTTGAGGAGTTTGTTTTTATTGAGAAATGGGGAGAGGCTTTTCACCCTATTTCGTAGCGGTATTTTTTGACAAGCTTGAGAGGCGCATAGCTTTTTTTCGCCTTTCGGATACCTTCAATGCCAAGGTCCTGTTCTCGATTGACAAAGAGGTAGGAGGGTGCGATAATATGCTGCGCCATTTGTTGATTGATCATTTGATAAGCCCCTGTATAGGAGGTATCTGCTTTTTCGAAATGGGTAACAAAAGTCGTTTCACTGAGTTTTTCCCCAAAGCTGAAAGCCACCACTTTTCCCTGGACCAGGAGAACACCACCATCCACCTTGAGAACGTCCCACTGGTGCAAAAGGGTGAGAATCGCCTCTTGCTCTTCTTTCACGCCCCTCATTTCCTCTCGTTGAGAAACCCACTCTGCAAGGAGACGTTCACAGCCCTCCTGGAATCTCTCATGGTACAAAACAAATTGCCAATCGGGATAACTCTCGCGAAATTTTCTCACAAAGGCTCGTTTTCCATCTAATCTCCAGCCCTTGAGTTCAGCCAATTGTTGGGCTTTGTAGACATAGTCAAAGTGGTCCCTTTCTGCGATGAGTCTCCCACCCTTTGGAAGAAAACGCTTTGCCCACTCAGGAATACGAATAATGGCCGATATGCCTTGTTGTTTGGCTATTTCGACTACTTCCTGAAAAACCCTTTCACAGTCCTGAAAACCTACAGGGGGGAGAAGTACCTTTTTCCCGTTTTCCTCCCGGAGAAGAAGGGCGCCTTCTTTCCATGGGGTCCAGAGGATTCCCTGAGCTTTTTGCCAGATATAGAGATTGGTGAAGGTAAACTCTGAGATCTTGGGTTGCATGTGACGAAACCAGTTGTCAAAATATTTTTTGTCTTCAAGTGAGAGAGGACGAAATTCCACGCTCTATTCCTCCTGGAGGCTTTCATCAAGCCATTTTTGGTAACTCTTGAGTATCCTGGGAATAGGGATAAAAAGGATCTCGGGTACTTGATAGGGGTGGTTGGCTTTGACCAAGGCTTCTATGGCTTTGTACTTTTTGGTGTGGGTTTTGACAAGCATGAGAACCTCTGAAGAGGTTTCTTTTTTCCCCTCCCAGAGGTAATGGGATTCCATCGGAAGAAGCTGGACACAGCCAGCAAGGTGTTTGTCTAAAAGAAGATGGGAGAGTTTTTCGGCGTTTTCCTTCGTGTCGATGGCAATAAGAACTATTCCATACCTCATGATAGGTTTCTCCTTCTCTATTGAGTATACCACAAAAAAGATTTTTTGACAAGAGAAAGAGAAAGAAAATCGAAGCCTTCGCACATTCGTGCGAAGGCTTCAAAAAAGTAATAAAAAGAACAAAAATTAGCACAAAAATAACTCCTTTTCTTAATAAGAGACCTTTGCACGAATGTGCGAAGGTCTCAAAAAAGTGGTAAAAAACAAAAAATAGTATAAAAATGTTCCTTAACGTAATAAATAAAACTATTCCTTTGAACAAAAAAAGACAAATAAGCCATTGTAAATAGAAAAAGCTGGGTTCCAGGGGCGTAGCCCCTGATCCAGAGACGGGAAAAGAACACCCGTGCCAGGGTTTCAACTCTTGATTACTTGTTGGAATAATTGATGCTTAGATGAGAATGGCTTGACAAAATTTGAGAAGCTTTGTATACTAAGGCAAAGAAAATCAGGAGGTTTTCGATGAAGAAAAAGGCCTTAGCTCTCAGTATAGTCAATCTTGTTTTGGCAATAGCGACTATTGTGGTGAATATTCTTGCCAACGCCCTTCCCCTCAATGGAAAGAATACAGGAGTACTTTCAGATCAGTATCCCAACCTTTTTGTTCCAGCGGGACTGACCTTTTCTATCTGGGGTCTCATTTTTCTCCTTTTCTTGGTGTATGTGGTGTATCATCTGGTGGTATCTCTCAAGGATTCACGGCAGGCTGAAAACTATGTGCCTTCCTTAGTGGCGTTTGCTCTTTCGTGTCTTTTGAATATGGGATGGATTTTTGCCTGGCACTATGAGAAGGTGGGGCTTTCGGTGGTGATTATGATTGCGCTTCTTGTTACCTTGCTCTTTATCTTTACCTTTCAGAGAAAGCAAAAGATTTATGGTCAGATCAGTCTTGCCGCGGTGATACCGATTGATGTATATGCAGGCTGGATTACCGTGGCGACGATTGCTAACATCACGGCATGGCTTGTGAAGGTGGGCTGGAATGGCTGGGGTATTGCTGCTGATGTCTGGACGATGCTCATGATGTCTGTTGGGGCTTTGATAGGGATTGTTGTTCTTTTGCGATATCAGGCCCTGGCTTATGCGGCGGTCATTGTGTGGGCGTACTTGGGTATTATTCTCAAAAGGTCAGCAAGTGCCCCTGTGTACCAGAACATTATTATGACGGCCTGGGTAGCCATTCTTTTGATCGTTATTATGATGCTCCAATCGGCGTTTGTTCTCTGGATGCAAAAAAGAAAGTCATAGAGGGGACTTGATTTTTCTTGTATTCTGTGCTATAATACTATTCGCAGAATGCGGGTGTAGTTCAGTGGTAGAGCGTCAGCTTCCCAAGCTGAATGTCGCGGGTTCGAATCCCGTCGCCCGCTATAACCCCGGAAGAAATTCTTCCGGGGTTTTTCTTTTTTTCCTTGACTTTTTTTGAAAGCTAAGTATAATTATAAACGGGAAAATGTATCCATGAGACGAAAATGGTTTTTTCTGCTGGTCTTGGGTGCCGTGGCAAGTGTCCTGTATGGTGGTGGGGGGACATTGGATCTCAGAGAGAGAGACTGGCATGAGACAGGTACGGTTCGCCTCTCAGGAGAATGGCAATTTTACCCTTTGCGGCTTTTAGAACCAGCAAAGACCCGCTGGGAAGAGTATGAGTCTATGTATATCAAGGTGCCGGATTCGTGGCACCGGTACACCTGGAAGGGGAAACCTCTCTCTCCTTATGGTTATGGAACGTATCGAATGGTGATTTTTTCTACAGATGAACCGCTTCTTTTGGGGCTACGGGTTCCTTTTCTCACCAGTTCTTATAACCTTTATATCAATGGGGTTCTCATGGTTTCAGAAGGAAAGGTGGGAACCAATAGAGAATCTTATATTCCCCATATGGTGCCTCGATATGTCACCTTTTCGAATACGCCAACCATAGAACTGGTGGTTCAGATTGCGAACTTTTACGATAATAAAGGGGGAATGTACAATACCATTGAACTTGGATTGTGGGATACCATTCATGCGAAACGAAATCTCAATATTGCGATTGATATCTTTTTGGTGGGGGCCTTGTTTATTATGGCCCTTTATCATTTAGCTCTCTTTACCCTTCAGAGAAGGGAGTGGGGTATTTTGTATTTTGCTCTTCTTGCGCTGAGTTTGGCGGTGAGAACGCTTATCAATCATGAATGTCTCTTTCACCTTTATATTCATGATCTTTCCTGGAGAACGTCTATCAAAATGGACTTCATCCTTGTCAATCTCATTACCATCTTTGTTGTGGCTTTTATGCGAACGGTGTTTTCTTCTCAGTGGTATCGAAATCTTTTGAAGTATGCGATTTGGTTTTATCTGTTTCTTACGGCGGTGGATCTTTTCTTCCCTGAGGAGATTTATTTTCATACCCAGATGGTGTATATATGGGTGACGGTGCCGTTAGGTTTTTCGCTTCTTTTTGCTTTGATACGAGAGGTGTGGCATCGCAATATGGAGGCACTTCTTTTGTTGATGGGTTTTTCGGCCTTTTTTCTCACGGCTCTCAATGATATCTTTTATGCTATTCAGAAGTTTAATGTTTTTGAGATTTATCTTACCCCTTTTGGACAACTGGTTTTTGTGTTCTTTCAGGCTTTTGTTCTCTCACGACGGTTCTCGGTAGCTTACCAAACCTCAGAAAGGTTGAAACACAATCTTGAAGAAGAGGTTAAACGTCAAACCATCGAACTTCTCAGTGAAAAGAACAAGCTTCTTCAGAAAAATCATATGATTCAGGAGGAATTGGAACTCGCCCGTCAGATTCAGCTTCAATTTATCCCTTCGCTTCCACCGGCACAGAATTTTGCGTTTTATTTTCATCCTATGATACAGGTGGGAGGGGATTTTTTTGATATTCGGCAGATTGATACCCATAAGTGGGGGGTTTTCATCAGTGATGTTTCTGGACATGGAGTGCCAGCGGCCTTTATTACTTCTCTTATTAAGAGTTATCTCCTCCAGACAGGGGATATTCATGATCCGGCTGGTCTTCTTTATGGTCTCAATGATTTTCTTTTTCCCTATTTGGCGGGGAATTTTGTGACTTCTTTCTACATGGTGTACGATGAGGATAAGGCATCTTTGACCTATGCCAATGCTGGACACCTCGATCCTCTTCTTGTGCTTCCGTCGGGGGCTATTTCTCCTCTTCCCTCTTTTAAGCGGGGAGTGCCACTTGGGGTATTGTCTCATAACGAACTGCAGGTGATGGACAAGGGGTATAGCAACCATACCTATCGCTTTGAAGAGGGGAAACTGCTTCTCTTCACTGATGGGTTGATTGAGGCTGTGAGTCAGAGACTCCATGTGCCTTTTGAGGAGATTCTCTGGGGGCTTCCATGGAAAGAACTTTCTTCCCTTTCGGCAACGGACATTGTGGTGGCCATTGTAGAAAATTTCAAGACGCACATTCAACTTGAGAATGTGATTGATGATATCTGTCTTCTCTGCATAGAACCGGCAAAAACACCCTTGTTTGAATATAGTACCAGAGAGGTGAGTCTATGAAAAGAGTGTTGTTTTCGTTTTTGGTGATGGTTGTGTTAGGCGTATTTGGGTGTCAAAAACCGAAAAAAGCAGAGGTTCAGGGACCAAAACCCGGGGTTTTTGTGTTGGGGAATATCGTGCTTTTTGTATATCGGGCTCCCACCAACACCATCACCAATGTGGCTCTCACAGGGGATTTTTTTGGATGGAAGGAAGGGGGATTTTCTCTCACCTACGATGTTTCTATGAATCTCTGGCGTATTTCTCTGACACTCGAGCCTGGCATATATCAATACAAGTATATACTCAATGGAACTCTTCTCACCAATGATCCTTATAACCCTGCGGTGACTCCGGATGGGAAGGGAGGACTCAATTCTGTCGTTGAGGTAAAGCCATAAAAAACAGGACCCGCACCATGCGGACCCCGTTCGTTACCCTCATACACGAAGGACGAAGTACCGAAGATACACGTACAGCGAAGAAATGGCAAGACTGACTATCGTGTATAGCACTCCATACTTGGTAAAGTCCCAGAAACTCACTTGAATGCCGCTTTTTTTCGCCAGTCCTACACTCACCACATTTGCTGATGCCCCTACTAACGTTCCATTGCCTCCGAGGCATGCCCCAAGGGAAAGTGACCACCACACGGGCATAAGGGCGTCTGGTCCAATGGTTTGACCCATCTCTTTGATGAGAGGAATCATGGTGGCGACATAGGGGATGTTATCCACAATGGCTGAGAGAATTCCCGAAACCCAGATGAGAAAAAGAGAAGTAAGTGAGACACTGCCTTTTGTAAGGGCTATAATCTTTTCGGCGAGAATCTTCATAACCCCTACTTCGACGAGCCCTCCCACTAAAATAAAAAGCCCCACGAAGAAAAGAATGGTGGCCCATTCGACTTCATGGAGAAGATGGTCAATTTCATGGGGAGTGGCAAGAATCATGAGCAGAGAGGCGCCAAGCATGGCAATCATGGATGGTTCCAGTTGAAGAGTGCCATGGAGAAAAAAGCCAAGGATCACAAGGCCTAAAACCGCAAGAGACTTGATCATCAAGATGGGGTTTGTGAGCACCTTTTTTTCGTCAAAACTCATGATCCGGGCCCGTTTTTCGTTGGATACTCTCATCTGTTTGTGAAAAAGAAGCCATTGAAAACCAAAGAGAACGGCCATAAGCACAAGAACCACCGGAGTGAGGTGCACAAGAAAACTGTTGAAGGACAATCCCCCTGCACTGGCAATCATGATATTCGGTGGGTCTCCAATAAGCGTAGCCGTTCCACCAACGTTGGAAGCCATGGCAAGTGAGACCACATAGGGTATGGGAGAAATGTCCAGTTCCTGGGCAATCAGAATAGCCACTGGAACAAGAATAAGAACGGTCGTAACATTATCCAGAAAGGCTGAAAAGAGAGCAGTTACCGCTGAGAGAAGGATCATGATGGTCATTGGATTTCCACGGGCTACTTTGGCCATCCTGATAGCCACATACTGAAAGATACCCGTTTGTTTGGTGATAGCGACAATAATCATCATGCTGACTAAAAGAAAGATCACATTCCAGTCAACAGAAGCAAAAATTCTCTCTCCTTCTAAAAAGTGGAACGCAGCAAAAAGAGCCGCCCCAAAGAGAGCAAGAATCGTCTTGTTTATTTTTTCTGTGGAGATGGCGATATACACAACCACAAAAAGACCAAGGGCTATCCACATAATCCACGTCATAGGCTACCTCCTGAGCACCTTGTTGAGCATATCCATATAACTCACCACACCCACGATGGTTTCCCCATCTGCCACAGGAAGGTGTCGTCGCCTGTGATTGGTGAATTCAAAGACGGCTTCGACAATGCTGGTGTCTGGATGAAGGACCACCTCTGGTTTTCGCATGATCTGACGCACGAAAATATCCTTTTCATGTTTCAGAAGTTCCTCAAAGGGTTCAAATGAGGTGAGAAAATTCATAGTTGGAAGTCCACTTGTGTATGCTGGCATACCTACGCGCATAATATCAAGCATATTGATTTCAGCAATAAATTTATTGTGGGCGTTAACCACAGGGGCATAACTTAGTTGATATTTAGCAAAGAGATCAAGGACCTCTTCGAGATTTTGATTTTCATTTACTACATGAATATCTGTGGACATAATATCCCGCAGAGTGAGGTCTTTTTTAATGTGGATGTTTCTTTCGTCAAGAAAATCACAAAAGTTTTCAAAATCGAGACCTTCTTGTACTTTTTTGCAAAATGTTGAATCTCCTACAACAGTGGAGAGAGCAGATAGAGCATTGAGATAGAGCGTGGAACGACTTGGTCCTGTGAGAATCAAAAATACCCCCTTGATATCATTTCCCCCTACAGCAAAGGGCTTTTTGGGGAAAGCCACGGCG
The DNA here is from genome assembly GCF_025266855.1 of Longinema margulisiae. Classification (GTDB taxonomy): domain Bacteria; phylum Spirochaetota; class Brevinematia; order Brevinematales; family Thermospiraceae; genus Thermospira. The sequence goes on along the minus strand of NZ_CP053071.1, from coordinate 38,298 downwards.
ATGATGAGATCCTCAAGATCGGGTATCCGGAAGTGTGGTACCCAGAAACATTCTCCTAAGATGGTTGGTCTTTCCTCTTCTCTCTGAAGAATTTTCTGGACAATATCTTCCTCTGTCATAGAAAGAGCAAATTCATGACGGATACTTTTCACCATTTTTTCAAGCAAGAAAATCTTATTGGTAACCTCAATCTTTGTCCAGTATAACTCTGGTTGCAAAAAGCCTGAAAACCGCATCTTATTCCTCCTTGTGGATATGTCTATTTCGATAGTAGAGAGCTATGTCGATACTGACCATGGAGAGATTGAGAAGATAAAAAAACACCACCCCATCAACTCCACGGACAAACTTGTTCAGGATACCAAAAATGTATCCTAACCATACAATCCAGAGAAAGATCACACTTTTGCCTGCGGTCGAACGGGAGATATAGGAACGATAAATAGAAAATGGCCATGCTGCCCCAAAACAGAGAAGCATGAGAATCTCAAAGAGAGCCATACTACCTTATCCCTCATCAGAAAAGAATACCATAAGTGTAATGAACGAAAAGGAAAAATGCAAGAAGGGATGGGGAAAAGAAAAAAGGCTTATTTAGACCTTCTGTACAGAAAGAACAAGCCACATCACAAGTGTCATCAGGACGCTGCCAACGATCATGCCTATCCAGAAGGCTTTCCATGCGATGGCCTGAAATTCACAGTGCAGCACTGATTCAAGGGCACTTTTCCAGAAACTTTCGACAAAGTGGGCAAACTCCCCTGCTGTCATTTCGGCAAGCTCCGGAAAAACCTCAAGGAGGTTTTTTTTCTCGTTGCCTTCTTCCACCTCAAAGAACATGCGAAGTTCTTTTTCGGTTTCTTCGTAGGATGGTTTCTTGGGTTTCATGGCTTTCTCTTTTTTTGATACCTCTTATCGGCACATGGGAGGGAGATGTTTATTCCCAGATGACAATACATCCCTTTGTGAGGGGATAAACCCAGGCGTGGGGGATACCGGCTTCTTCAAGTTCTTTTTCGACTGACGTTCCCTTGAGAATATAGTATCGTTTTGCCCGGGGAGCGTGAGAGAGGGTCCATGTGAGGATACGGCTGATGGGACCATACGCTCGGGAGACAATATCACAGGGAGTGTCAAAAACCGTATGAGGGAGGATTTCTACTACCTGGGTATTGGAAAGGCCGAGTTTTGCCGTGATATAACGAAGAAAGGCGAGTTTTTTCTTATCGACTTCGGTGAGAATCACCTGACGATGGGGAAGCATGATGGCCAAAGGGATGCCTGGAAGACCACCTCCTGTGCCAATATCGATGAGGGGAAGATTTCCCTCCAGATAGGGGAGCATCTCTAAGCTATTGAGAAGGTGATCCTCTTTGAAACTCTCTGCCGTTGAACGACCAATGAGATTGGTGGTTTTATTCCAGCGAAGGATTTCCTGTTGATAGAGGTCAAGCTTTGCCTGTTGGTCTTTTGATATCTCAGGAAGCATAGGAGGTTTGACTCACAAGGTCACGGGCTATGGTTCTGGCTTTCTGTTCTGCAGGGAGAATGGAGTCGAGAGAGAGAGAAAGAAGGGATTCTTCTGTAGCGGCAAAGAGTTCAATTCCTTTTTGAATGAGACGTTCGATGTCAAGGAAATGAATAACCCCCTTCAAGAAAGCCGAGACAATCTCCTCATTGAGGGCGTTGAGGGCAAGGGGGAACAGTCCACCGACTTTGCCGACCTCATAGGCGAGAGAAAGAAGGGGGAACCGTTCATAGGGAACCGGGTAAAACTCAAGGGTTTTTCCAGCAAGGGCAAAGGTGTTTTCTCCCACTGGAGGAATATCTGGATAAAACATGGCCATGGCAATAGGATACTTCATATGGTTGGGAGAGGCCACCATGGTATGTGTGCCATCGGAGAGTTCTATCATACCATGCACGAGAGACTGGGGGTGGATAAGCACATCAATCTGTTCAAAAGGCAAACGAAAAAGGTAATGGGCCTCAATAACCTCAAAGCCTTTATTCAGCATGGTGGCGCTATTTACCGTGATATAACTCCCCATGTTCCAGGTGGGGTGATTCAGCACATCATTTACCGTCGTTTCTGGGGTAGCGGGGGTATGAAAAAAGGGTCCTCCTGAGGCTGTGAGGATGATTTTTTTCACCCGATTGAGGGGGAAACGAGAGAGGAGGGTGAAGATGGCGTTATGTTCACTATCGAGGGGGATAATCTGTTTTTCTGCTTCACTGAGCCACTGGTTAATGAGAGGTCCTGCCGCTGCGATGGCTTCTTTGTTGGCTGAAAGAAGGTGTTTGTGAGCCTTGATGGCTTCTATGGTGGGGAGAAGACCGGCAAGCCCGGAAATCCCGATGATAATCATATCGGCTTCAGGGAGGGAGGCGAGTTTTCCGAGTCCCTTTTCTCCACTGAGGAACGTAGTTCCCGGGTAAAGAGAGGCCCAATTGGGAATCTCAGGAAGGCATACCACAGAAGGGTGAAACTCTTCCACCAGCGAACGGATTTTGTCGGTCTGGCTGTGTCCACTGAGTCCGATGAGAGAAAACTCTTCAGGATAACGGCGAATCACCTCGAGGGTCGAGGAGCCAATGGATCCTGTGGCCCCAAGGAGAACAACCTTCTTTGGCATACTTTACCCCTGAGGGAGGGTATCAAGGAGGGTTTGAACGCGTTTGAGGGCTTTTTCTTTGCCAATAAGAGGGAGGATGAAATAAATTTCAGGCCCTGACACACGTCCGGTGATCGCAATACGAAGGGGAAGGAAGAAATTTTTCCCCTTGACACCAATCTCTTTCATCATGGACATGGCCATATCACGAAAAACCAGTTCATCTATCTCACGGGACTCGTTTTTGAGAGCCTCATAGAAAGCCCTGAGCACTTTTGGAGTGGTGTCTAAAGCAAGAAAGGGTGTGGCTTCTGTTTCGATGGGGAAGTCCTCTCGAAGAAAATACACCAGGTGGTCCTTGAGATCAGCCAACCGGTGGCAATACCCCCTGATGAGGTCAAGTACTCCCATGTAGAAGGTTTTTTTCGCAGGGTCGTGGAGTTCTTCTTCACTCACCCAGCCGGTCTCTACAAAGAAGGGGATGGCCATTTCATAGAGTTTTTCAAGGGGCATCTGGATGATATAATGTTTTGAAATCCAGTCGAGTTTATCATAGTCAAAGACCGCGGGACTTGAAGAGAGCCTGTCAAGGTCAAAAAGACTCACCAGTTCTTCCATGGAGAGAATTTCTCTTCCATCAGGACTTGACCAGCCAAGAAGAGAAAGGTAGTTCAAAAGAGCCTCAGGCGGGTATCCTAACCGGCGAAATTCCTCAATACTGGTGACCCCATGGCGTTTGGAGAGTTTTTGTTTGTCGGGACCAAGGACGAGGGCCATATGGCCAAACACCGGCGGGGTAGCCCCTAAAGCCTGATAAATCATGAGCTGTCTCACCGTGTTGGAGAGATGATCATCTCCCCGGAGGACATGGGTGATCTTCATCAGATAATCATCAATGACCACCGCATAGTTATAGACCGGAAGCCCATTGGAACGAATGATGACAAAATCACCGACCATCCCCTTGGGAAAGACCACTTCTCCCTTCACCACATCGTTGAGGGTATAGGCCTGGTCATAGGCGACAAACCGGATGGCTGGTTTTCTGCCCTCTCTTTCAAAGGCCTCTCTCTGTGAGCGGGTGAGGTGACGACACCGGCCGTCATAATGAGGGGGTTTTCCTTCGGCTAACATTTTTTGCTTTGAGGCTTCTACCTCTTCAGGCGTACAGTAACAGTAATAAGCCCGGCCTTCATCGATGAGTTTTTGGGCGTACTCCTGATAGATGGCAAGTCTTTCACTCTGGGCATAGGGGCCATAGGGCCCTCCCACATCAGGGCCTTCATCCCAGGTGAGGCCAAGCCACTTGAGGTCATCTATCAGTTTGGTGGTGTATACCGCTTCAGAACGCTCAAGGTCGGTATCCTCTATACGAAGAAGAAACTGTCCGTTGTGTTTTTTGGCATAGAGATAGGCAAAAAGGGCTGTTCTCACATTTCCCACATGGAGTTGACCAGTAGGAGAAGGAGCAAAACGTGTTCTGACCATGCAAACTCCTTTGTATAAAAATAATAGATATTATAAGGAGAAAAATCTCAAAAAAGCAAACGGAGAGACGAAAGGATCTGTTCTTGGTTTTTGTGAAGAGGAAATTTTTTTCTTCAGAATATTGCTTAAAATTCATCTTTATGCTACAATAAACTATATGTGAGTTTTCAAAAGAAGGGTGAAATATGAAGGTAAAGATTGAGGTCTTTTTGCGAGGGGATGTTTTTGATCCTCAGGGAAAAGCGATTTTGAATGCGGTTCATCACTTGGGGTATGAAAAAACTACCTCTGTTCAGGTTGGCAAAGTCTTTCTCCTTGATATTGAAGGAGACCGGAGCACGGTAGAGAAGCAGGCAAAGGAGATAGCGGATAAACTTCTTGCCAATCCGGTGATAGAGAACTTTACGGTTACTGTTCTCTAAATAAAAATTGGAACAAACCAAGGGGGTCCTATGTCTCATGTTCTGGTGTCGATTGATGAGATAGTGGATGAATGGGAGAAGCACAGCTATTCTCAGGATTCCATAGGGATTATGTTCAACAATATTGGGCTTCTCAAGTTTGCTGAAAAGTTGAATGGCCAGCATGAAGGGGGGATTCCTCTTTTTGTTCTTCCTCTTCAGAAACAGAATGTGAGCAGTGTGCTTTTGAATATCGAGAAGCTTTTTCCCTACACCAAGGGGATTACCCTGAGGCTTGTTGCCCCTCAGAGTAAGCGAAAACTGGTGGGTTTTTTGCATGAGAAGATTCTCACCTATGTGAACCGGCGGGAGATTGAAAGTAGTATCAATATCCTCCATGAGCTTACCGCCAATGCGGAAAAAGCCAATCTTGAATATGTTGTCAAGAAGCACAATCTCATTCAGGATCGAAAGGAACTCCCCCATCTTGTTCGAAAAGAGCGAGATATGCTTCTTGATGTCTGTCATAAAGAGGATAAATGGGTGAAGATTGGCTGGAAATTTACCCATTCTATCTTCAAGCTTGAGGTAAAGAATAATGTTCCTATCCCAGAAGAAGGGGTTTTTGGCATCAAGCAAAAGATAGGGACGAAACTGGATACCTTAGCCGATGGGTTTATAGGGGAAAGAGAGGATCAGATAGGGGCAGGACTGGGGCTGTATTTTGTGAATTTCTTTCGAGAGGAAATGAAGAGCCAGTATGATTTTGAGAGTATTTTCCGAATTTATGAAAACGATTTTGGAGAGACCATTGCCTCGCTTACGGTTCTTTTTGAGAGGGAATAGGCTCTTTCTTGTTTTCCTCTGTGGGCTTGCTCTGGGGTGTAGCAGTGCCCTCAAAGAGGATATTTCAAGAGAAAAAGAAAAGGTGAGGAAGCTTCTCTTTGATTTTTATGCGAGGGATTATCCCCTTGTGCTTTTTCCCTTTACCAATCAAAGTCGGGGGACAAACTTTGCCTATCTTGAAGAGGCGCTTCCTGAAACAGTGCTTCTTGTTATTCACTCCTTTGAAAAAGACTATACCCTTGTTGATGGGAAGGAATACTTATCACTTCGAGGGTTTCCTGTCGCTTTAGAAGACAAGATAGTCTCGGCCAAGGTTCCTTCCTGGGAATCGTACAAAACGCTTCTTCCTATGGCTATCACCCAGGTACAGGTGAAAATAGAGACCAATAATAGGGTGATTTTTACCAATCGTGTGACCAATATTACTACAACCAATGTGTTTCGTTTTCTGACCAACAGGTACGGGGATTTTCTTGAGAAGGAATTTCCTGGTTTGGTAGAAGAACTTTCTCGTTTTCCTTTTTCCTGGCGTGTAGAAAAGCCTCAGCCAAAGGCAACCAATCTACCCTCGAGTGTGGGATTTCAACCAACCAATACCGTTTTACCGGAATGGGTGTATGAGGGACGGGTATATGGGAGGTTTTCTGTGCGGGAAAACAGGATGGGACCATCAGAAGTGGAGGTAACCCTTGTCTTAGTGAAAATCAAAGCTTCTACTACCAATCAGCGTGAGCTCGTTATTCGAGCAAGGGAAGACAAACTCTATGAGGAGATTCTCAGGCGAAGGGGAGAGATCCGACAGTTCTATCTTGAGGGGGAGTTGGTGGATGTGGAGGTACTCTCTGAACCTGAAGATGCCAATCTCTATCTTGATGGGGTGTATATGGGGAGGACTCCCCTTGTCTATGAAGGGGTACGGCCGGGATACCATATCCTTCAGTTTGTCAAAGAGGGCTTTGAGACGGTGTCATATCGAACCCAGATCCAGAAGGGAGGAACAAATGTGGTGAGGGGTATTCTTCAACCAAGGGAGATGACAGGGACTATCACCCTCCTCGGAGAGAGTAATCGGTTAGTTTTTCTTGATTCCCTCTATGTGGGACTTACCCCGTTAGTCGTAAGCAATGTCTCTCTTTTTGATTCGCATGTTCTTCTCATTCGTTCTGAGGATAGGAATTATGAGGATATTTATTATTCCTTTACGCTCACGCGTGAGAAATCTGATATGGTGTTTGCGGTGGGAAGGGGAGAGTCTGTAGCGCAGCAGCAATGGAAGAGAAATATAGCCTGGGGGATGTGTTATGGAAGCTGGGGGCTCACCATAGGGTTTGTGGGAGCACATTTCTATACCTCGGCTTTGAGACGGTACTATGAGGACCAGCTGTATAACCCGTCGTTAACTGAGGCTCAGAGGGAAGCGTATGCCTCCCAGGTAGTATGGTATGGAGAATGGCAACAGAGGCTCTTTACCTATGGGATTTTGTCCTCTCTGGTTTCTATGGGAGTGACGGCCTATGCACTTTCTCAGGAAGAGGTGTATCTTGCCTATGATCCCCTGAGAGGACAATGGGGGCTGGGATATTCGGTTCGTTTTTAGCGAATATTGAGGAGTGGATGAATCTGAGGGAGGATGCGCACACTTCCATCGGGCACACTGAGAACCTTTTCATAGGCCCAGGTGAGAGCATCTCCTAAGAGGATTTCTTTTTTATGAGTCATGGGTTGAAAGATAAGGGTGATATCTTCTCGTTTCCTTTTCCAGTTCTGGAAAACGTTCCACAGGGTTTCCATTTCAGATAACAAAGTAGTTGGCGTGAGAATGACCTTGAGGATGATGGCCTTTGCTGGTTGAAGAGCGACAAAAAACCTTTCGTGGGATTCCCAGAGATCCAGACCGGTAGCCGAGGGGAGCTTGATATCCATGGACCAGACTTCGATCTTTTCCAGAAGGGTGGGGGAAACATGGGAGAAAAGGGTTCCGTTGGTCTCCATCCAGAAACGAAAGTGAGGGGCAAGATGAAGAAAGGATTCTATGTCTTCGTGTTGAAGGAGGGGTTCTCCCCCCGTGAAACTCAGCCAGTGTCCGGAGAAAGGCTGGAGAAGAGAAGCCACTCTTTCCACCGAGAGAGGGTTCGGGAGGGTTGTTTCATGGTGAGGGAGGTAAACGTGACAGAGGGGTGAAGGGCGGAGGGCTGCTGGTGTATCACAGTATTGACATCGAAGATTACATCCTGAGAGCCTCACAAAAACAAAAGGTATGCCGGCAAAGGGGGTTTCTCCCTGAAGAGAAAGAAAAATCTCATCGACCTTCATCGCTAATCCCAGAGGAAGGCTTTGTAGAGGGCAAAGGCTTCGCGCAGGAGAAGAAGGTTTTGATTATCCGTTGGGCGACGCTCCGTTGGAACAAACCAGGTAGAAAGAAGGTGATATTTTCGACAGAGGAGAGCGATTCGTCTGAGGTGGTAGTGCTGGCTTACTAAAATGAGATTGGCCTCTGGATAGCGTGTAGCAAGGTTTCGGATGGTGTGGGCTGTGGTTTTTCCCTCAGGATCCTCAACAATAGCTTCTTTGGGGAGACCATTTTTGAGGAGGTATTGTTTCATAATGATCACTTCAGGGCGGGTCCCACTCAGGTAAATGAGGGGTTTTTTCAGAGAAAAGAAAAGTTCTTTCCCTTTATCAAGTCGCATCTGGAGGGTGAGCGATGGTCGAGAGGAGTAAATCCCCGCTCCAAAAATAACAATAATACCCTCCTCGGGGAGATTTTGAGAAGGGGTAAATCCGGTAATCAAGAGGAGCATGGCTCCAAAAGAAAGAAGAAACAGGACAAAAAAAGAGCTCACTATCAGGAGAAGTTTATTTTTTTGTTTCATGCCAACGAGGATAGCTCCTTTTCTTAAACAAAGAGAATACCATTATACATAGAACAGGAAAAGAAAGTCAACTTTTCAAAAAATAAAAGGGACTGCTTGGCAGTCCCTTTTATGATGCGGGGTTGACGGGACTTGAACCCGCGGCCCCAGGCGTGACAGGCCTGTGCTCTGACCAGCTGAGCTACAACCCCTGGTATTGTCTTTATCTTAGCGGGGGGGGGACTCGAACCCTCGACCACCGGATTATGATTCCGCTGCTCTAACCAGCTGAGCTACCCCGCCGTCTTTGCGGGAGAAGGATTTGAACCTTCGACCTTCGGGTTATGAGCCCGACGAGCTACCAGACTGCTCTATCCCGCGTCGTCATCCCTTATTGAGACTAATATTATAAGGCAAAAGAAAGGGAAAGTCAAGAGGAAGAGAGAGGATTTTTTGAAAAGGAAATTTTTTCTTTTTTTAAGAAAACTATAGATTTTTTTTCAAAAATCCGTATAATATACATACATCTCAGGTAAAGGGGCGTTGTATGGGGTGGTTTGATCAATTCAAGAAACATACCCGTTTTCATGTGCGTTTTTATTACAATAACGAGGAAGTCAATGAAAATATTCGGGAGTTTATCAGTCAGATTTTTCTTGAGACCGGCAAAGAAGAATATATTGATCCCATCTATTCCTGTGTCAAGGAATTGGTGGTCAATGCCACAAAGGCCAACCTGAAACGAGTCTTTTTTCTCAAGAATCATTTGGATATCAATAACATGGGAGAGTATGTGAATGGTCTTATCCTTTTCAAGGAAATGCTTGATAAGCTTCAATATGCCGAGTATGAAAAGATGCTGAAAGAACATGATCTCTGGGTGGAGTTTCGGGCAAACTGGCACAAGGAAGCTATTGTTTTTGAGGTGATTAATAACTCGGAGATTATTCCCATTGAGGAATATAGAGTGCGGATGAAACTCAAACTCGCTATGGAATATACCGACCTTGCCCAATACTATGCGGAACAGATGGATACCACGGAAGGGGCAGGGCTTGGGATAGCGTTAGTTATTCTTCTGCTTCGTGGCATGGGCTTAGATCCGTCTCTCTTTCGGATAGGTTCGAAGCATGGGGTAACGATTGCCCGTATTGAGGTGCCATTGGTGGAAGGGTATGTGTCACCTCGTCGAAAGGGTGAATAACGTCAGAAAATATTTGTCTTTTTTGTGGAAGAAAAGTATATTTATTTTATGTAAGCCATACGAAGAATCAGCTGTATAAGGAGGATACGATGAAGAAGATATGGTTTCTGGTTTTGGTGGCGATGGCAGGTGTTGTCTTTGCTCAGGTGAATGTAAATACGGAGGCTTTGAAGCAGCAGGCAGCGCAGGCGGCAGGAAATGCTGAGCAGCAGGCCTATCAAAAGGTGCGAGAAGAGTTCAAGAAGCGGATTGCGGATATTCCTTTTGCGTACAATTCTGCAGAACTGCCCTTGAAGGATCCAAAGTATACTGTGATGGGGTATGATGTGGATACCTTCATGAAACAGGTGCTTATTCCCGCACTTTCTCAGGCTATCAATGCGCTTCCCACAGGCCGAAAGGTGGTGATTGAAGGACATGCCAACGCGGTAGGACCAGAGGATCAGCAGGATGGGAAACAGGGAAATATTGCTCTCTCCAAGGCGCGTGCTGAAGCAGTGCTTGCCTATATTCTGAAGAATTCTCAGCTTGACAAGAGTAAGTTTGTTATTCGTGCGGCCGGTTCTTCGAAGCCTCTTGCCGGCGTGGATCCAACCAGTCTCAAGAATTGTCGGGTAAGTTTGGACATAGAATAGTTTTTTCCATTCAGGAGAGGAGAACATGCAGGAAAACCTTCGATATCAGTTTGTGGTTCATGCCTATGAGGCTATCACCAAACAGATCCAGCAATTTGATGTGAAGGTTTCTGTTCTCCTTTCCTGGAATGGAGTGATTGCAGTCCTTTTGGGGCGGGAGGTGGTTCTTCTTTTCTCGGCGGCAAAGCCTACTGTGTTTATTCTTTTTCTTTTGTTTATCAGTGCTTTTTTTCTTCTTGTTTCCAGTGTGTTTTGTTACAGGCTTTTGCGCCCCCAGATCAAGGTCAATGAAGAGGGGGATGGTATTTTCTGGGCAGGGGATATCCTGAGACTTGGCAAGGATCATAGAGAACGGGTGGAGCGTTATATGAAGGTTCTGATGCAACTCCATCAGCCCGAAGATTATGCCAAGCAGATAGTCCATTCTGTTGTGGGGATATCTGAGATTTTTATGAGAAAGAACAGGTACTTCTTTTACGGACTTTTTGCCACCATTACTTCGTTTTTATTTCTGATTCTTTTAATTGTGAGAATAGGGCTTGGAAACCGATGAAGAGGTTGTGTGATGGTCGTGTCGTGGTGATGCAGGGAGATATCACCACAGTAGAGGCTGATGCCATTGTGAATGCGGCTAATTCTACCCTTCTTGGTGGAGGCGGGGTGGATGGGGCTATTCATCGTGTGGGTGGACCAGAGATCCTTGAGGCGTGCCGAAAAATCCGCGAGACGGAGTGGCCTGAGGGCCTTCCCCCGGGAAGGGCTGTGGTTACCACAGCAGGGAGACTCTCAGCAAAGTATGTGATTCACACGGTTGGGCCTATCTGGAGAGGGGGAAACCATGGCGAAGATGAAACACTTCTTTCCGCTTATCGTGAATCTTTGAAGCTTGCTTACAAACTTGGGTGTAAGAGTATCGCTTTTCCAGCCATTTCGACAGGGGTGTATGGCTTTCCCTTTGAACGCTCTGTACCACTTGTGTGTTCTGTGGTGAAGGAATACGTAAGCGTTTTTGAAAAAATTATTTTAGTTTTCTTTTCTTCCCGTGATTATGAGACGTTTCTTTTGCTTCAGACCTTGGAGAGATGAGAACATTTGAGGCTTTGACCAGGGCCAGGGTTATTGTTTTGTTTCTTTTGGAGAGGGCAGAAGAGAACGAAAGTCCAGGATCCGACTCACCTCTTCTCCAAAGGGTTCAAGCCACTCAAGTTCTGTGAAAGTGAAGCCTTTTTTGATAATGATAACCAGCAGAGCGTGGATTATTTCTTTATTGCTGATACCGACAGCATAGATATCTCCTACCCCAGCCATGTGTTCAAGAATCATGGTAACCATCGGGTTTACAGAGTAAAAGAAGAGTTCCTGAAGTCCCCCGGTAATTCTATTGAGTTTTCCTGAAAGCATGATACTTTTTTCCATTGCAAAATGAGGGGGAATACGAAGGGGAAGCGAAAAGAGAGAGCTTCCCAAGAGGTTTTCCACCTTTTCAATCAGTGTGGTGTCAAGGCCGCGCAAAGCCTTTGGGATAACAATTTCATTGTTTTGTACTTCTGAAAGAGAAACGATGTATCCCGTTGAGGGAAAAATCTCTACAAAGGTTTCAAGGATTTTCTCCCAGGGGGGAGAGTGAGGGGATTGAAGAATACTCATGGTGAGGCGATAAAGATGGCGATAGAATCGGCTCTCAAAGGAGAATCGTTCTCCGGCCGGAGACAGGGAAAGGGTATCCCGGAGCAAAAAGAGATAAGAATTTTCCATCTTTTTGACAAAAAATTCAATCACAGGGTTGTCTTTTCTCTGGCAATGGATCTTTTGCCATTCTCTTCCGCCGAAATCTATTTCGAGGAGAAACTTCTGGCTTTCTGCGGTTTTCATCTGGTCCATGATGATACGGGGAATGGGAAGAACACTTCCGACTAAAGGGGTACTTTCCGGGTTAAAACCGAGGAGTTTATAGGCAGCCCTGTTGATCTCTGTGATGGTCCAGGAGGAATCTGTGAGAAAAAGGGGAAGATCAATGGTCTGGAGAACTTCCTGATAAAGACAGTGGAGAGATTCAAACTTTTTGTGGAGTTTTACATGTTTTTCAGCAAGATGGGTGATTTTTTCGGATTCGAGTAGCGTAAAGGTAAAGACATAACCAGCGATGAGTTTTTTTGAAAGGGTGATAGCCTCGCCGTGGGTATAGAACGATCTATGTCCTTCTTCTGTTTTTATGGTAATAATCCTGTAGGTTGTGGGATTATCAGCTGAAAGACGTTCAAGCATGTCAAAAAACTCATCGCTATTGGCAAATAAATGGCCATATTCATGAAGAGAGGTATTCAAGAAAGAAGTTGAGAGGGGAGAAAAGAGTTTTTGCATGGCCTGGTTCATATACCAGATGGAGTGATTTTTTTTCACAATGAGAACAGGAACAGAAAAATCCTTCAAAAGTTTTTGGTAACGTTTTTTTCAGGAGACCTGCAGTGGGAAGATGAGGAAAAGCAAAAAAAAGTTCCTCCCTGGCCGATAATAGGACACAAGGAGGAACCCATGCGTAAAGAATTCACCTTCACTTTGACTATCGACTACCCTGACACAAAACTTGAGACGTTAGTGGTGGTTTTTCTCCAGGCCATCAAAGGAGTGTTTGAGTCATTTGTTCATCAGATTTCTGTAGAAGTGGCAGAAAAAGAAATAAAAGAAGGTCGTATCACCTGTACATGCGGAGAAAAACATCACTTCATATGGAAAACAAAGCATGGAAAAAACACTGTTTTTGTTCTGATGCCCTTTGGAAAGATCACTCTTCCTCAGCTCCAAATTCAATGCAAAAAGTGTGGAAGAAAACTTTTTCTCACAAGATCTCTTCTTGGTGTAGAAAAGCGAAAAAGGCAAATCCTGAAAGATATCTACAGAGTGGCTTTAGCCGGGGCTCTTACCACCTATCGAGTGGCCGCTCGTATTCTTTCCTTCACAGGGTATAAAATAGGTCTTAGCACCCTCTGGAAAAACCTTCAAAATATTGGGAGAAAGATACATTTCAGTATCTCAGAAAAAGAAAAACCCTGTGGAGAAGCCGATGGGACGGGTATTCCTGTTCAGGGCAAGAAAAAAGGAGAAGAAGCTAAAATTCTTTTGCAGGAGAGGCAACAAGCCTCCCCATTGACAGGAAAAAATACAAGAATAGCAGGCCTTCTTGTGGATAATTACCATGCAGGTTGGGACAAACTTCTTAAGCCCATTCAAGAAAAACACTCTTTTTCTCGGTTTTTTCTTGTTGTCGATGGAGATACAGGGATTAACCAGGGCAAACATCCCGGTATCGTTTTTCAACGATGTTTGTGGCATGTAAGTTATCAATTGAAGTATTTTCTTCGTCTTGATAGAGTGAGATATCGTTCTTCTGAGTGGACAAATATTGTCGCTGAAACAGGGAAAGCCTGTTTCTTGGGGTACAAAAATGACTGGCAAACAAGACTTGGTTATCAAAGCGAGCGCAGACAGCATATTCAGAATCTTCTTGACTTATTTCACGAAAAAGGGCGCAAACATTGTTTTTATTATCTTCTTCGTGCTCAAAAAGACATGTTCGCCTGTGACAGTGAAGATGGTTTGCCAGGAACAACCTCAAGGGCAGAACGGGTGATGCGAACCATAAACCAGAGAATGGATGTAGGGGTATGGAAAAGAGAAGGGGCAACCAATGTTCTTGCTGTGCGTTTGCATTACTACTATAATCGTGATGAGGCTATCGATGGTGTCTACTGGCAGGATGTGATATAAAACATAGGGATGGTACGTACTTATTGCCCTGTTTTATGGCCTAAAAAGGGTACTTTCCCCAGAAAAAACTTGTTTATCTAAAATGTTCCCTGTATACTACAGTTGACAAAAATCTTTTGAGCCAGGGGTAACTTCTTTATCCTTTTCTCTCTCTTTCAGGTCTCCTGTTGGAAACGTAATCAAGTTTTTGAAGGGCGTTAAAGGAAAAACTTTCTTCGAGCCAGAAATTCTTTCTATACAAAAGCCAGAGGGAAAGATAAGAAAGAAAGGCAAGAAATGGTTGCCAGAAAAACCACCCTCTCCAGTAGGTGCCTATATCAAAGGTCAGGAGAAATGTCCTGAGAAAGAAGCTCAGAAAAGAGAAAGTTATCAGAAGACTATCGGTAAGAGGATAACGATACACTATCAGAAGAGCAAGAGTGGCTATGATATAGACCAGTATATACCCGAGGTGAAGATACATAAAGAGGGGAGAGAAAAGACCATCCCAGACATATTGACCAATATAGATATACTTTGATGGCATGAGGGATGGAAAGGAAAAAAGGGCTATACAAACGAGGACCGGAATACTATAGGTCAGGATAATCCCGGTACGGTAATACACCTTTCCCGGTTGAGTTCTTCGTATTTCAATCACAAAATGGAGAAGAGAGGCTGGAAGAAGCCAGGAGACCGCCGTCATGATCTGTAGCCAGAAGCGAGTACTTTCCCACCCTATGCCGGAGACTAACATCAGTTTGGCAAAGATCCACACCAGAAAAAGAAACACATTGAGCGAGAGTACCCGGGCGGCGGGGAGTTTAGAGTTTGTCAAATTTGCCCAGAGGAACAGAAACAAGAGTCCAAACAGAACAAAGAAATACAACCCCGCAAACCCCATATATGCCTCCTTAAACAGTATTTACAGGTACTCTGTCATATACAATTCTCTTGCCTCCTGGACAGAGAGAGAGATGGTGCGTTTTCCGTAGGTGAGATGTATAGTATTATCGGAAGTGGTTGTTCCTAAGCGTGTGAGAGGAATATCATAGTGTTCACAGATGTTCTTGATAGTGTCTTCATACTGGGGCAAAGTAGAAATGACAAGACGGGACTGGGACTCTCCAAAGAAAAAGGCCTCAGGGGAAATATCTCCCTCTGTTTCTACACGGACACCCACTCCTCCCATAAGGGCGCATTCCGAGAGAGCGACGGCTAAGCCTCCATCAGACACATCCTGACAGGAAATTACGAGTTCCTTAGCAATCAGTTCACGGATACACTTCTGGAGACGCTTTTCTTCTTCTATGTCAAGGAAGGGACATTCGCCAGCAATTTTGCCGGTGAGAAGTTTGAGAGCCATACTCCCTCCAAGACCTTCTCGAGGTTTACCAAGCAGGTAAATGGTATGACCTGGGGCTTTGAAGGGAGAGAAGACGGCTTTTTTGTAGTCTTCAATGGCTCCTACCACTCCGACGATAAGGGTAGGAAGGATAGCCTCTCCATCGGTTTCATTGTAGAGGGAAGCGTTTCCGCCCGTCACAGGAACTTCTAATACTTCACAGGCTTTTCCCATGCCTTCCATGGCTTTGGCAATCTGGTAGTAGACGTGGGACTTTTCTGGATTACCGAAATTGAGACAATTGGTAATACCATAGGGTTCAGCCCCCATACAGCTGATGTTTCGGGTAGCTTCTGCTACAGCCTGCATTCCTCCCACATAGGGATCTAAGTAAGTATAGCGACCATTCCCATCGGTACTCATAGCAAGGCCTATGGTGGTTCCTTTGAGGCGGAGCATAGCGCCACCTGCTTCCATGGGTTCGGCTAACAGATTGGTCTGGACCATGTGATCGTACCGTTTGTATACCCAGCGCTTGGAGGCGATGGAAGGGTGTTTCAACAGATCTTTCAAGAGAGGTGTCATATCATGGGGGAGGTGAAAAGAAGGTACGGTACGGGCTTCGTCTAAATAGGAAGGTCTTTTCACCTCGCGGACATAGAGAGGGACATCATCCACTAAATAGCGAATAGGAATATCAGCCACGACTTTTCCCTTTTCATAGACAACGACCCTTTCTGTGGAGGTTACCTTGCCAATAACGGCATAATCAAGCTCCCATTTTTGCATGATTTTTTCTACTTCAGGGAGTTTGGAGGGTTCAATACAGGCAAGCATTCGTTCCTGGCTTTCGGAGAGCAGAAACTCATACGCCGTCATGTTGGAGGCACGAGCGGGGACTTTGTCGATATCGATTTCGATTCCGCTTTTTCCACGGGCGGCCATTTCCACACTTGAGCTGGTGAGACCAGCCGCCCCCATGTCCTGAATACCGATCACAAGGTTTTTCTCAATGAGTTCGAGTGTCGCTTCGAGAATCAATTTCTCAGTAAAGGCATCCCCGACCTGAACAGAGGGACGCTGATCCTCCCCCTCACTGGAAAGTTCAGCGGAGGCAAAGGTAGCCCCACCCAGCCCGTCCCGCCCGGTTTTGGAGCCGTAGTAGAAGAGGAGATTTCCCTCCCCTTTGGCTACAGCCTTGATGATGTGTTCTGGCCTGGCTATACCCACGCACATCACATTGACAAGGGGATTTTCCTCATAACTATCCTCAAAGACCACCTCTCCTCCAACGGTGGGAATACCCACACGATTCCCATAATCACTGATACCTTTGATAACCCCACTGGCAAGATAACGGGTACGGGGAGAATCCACTTTTCCAAATCGCAGGCTATCAAGAACAGCGATAGGACGTGCGCCCATCGCAAAGACATCTCGTAGAATTCCCCCCACTCCTGTAGCGGCTCCCTGGTAGGGTTCGACGGCCGAAGGGTGGTTGTGGCTTTCTATCTTGAAGGCAACAGCATACTCTCCTACCTTGATAACACCTGCATTTTCTCCTGGACCCTGGAGAAGGTGTTTGCCTTTGGTGGGGAGTTTTTTGATGAGGGGTTTTGTATTTTTATAGCCACAGTGTTCACTCCAGAGAGCACCAAACATACCGATTTCTTCGACGGTTGGGCTTCTGCCAAGATATTTTTCAATCAGCTGTAATTCGGCCTCGGAGAGATTAGAACGCTTGATAGCCGCTTCTCTATCCATGGTAGACTCCTTTGTTTCGCTCATGGTAATATATATTATGGCATAAAAAGAGGAGAAATGCAAAAAATGAAGGTGTTGGGTGAAGCTGGATAGTTGTTATTTGAATCTCTCTTGTTATAGGAGTTTTTTTACCACAAGTAAACAAGCCCTAGTTGAATTAGCCAGTGACACATTCCTGTACTATCCAGAATACCATGTCTCTCATAGTGTTGCAAACGAAAAATAATCTCCGTTTGAATGCCATAGTGAGGACAAAAAAACCATGTTTGTCCGAAAAGAAAAGCCGGTTGAAAGTACCACTCATAGAGAGCAAAAAAATCCTTATACCATTTTTCTACCACAGGACTTTCAAAATCGGTAAAAATATGCTGATAAAATATCCCGATCCCTCCATAAAAATCCACGCCAATATTTCTGTTCCAGAGATTTGTTGCATAACCATGACACGTCAGAAAAGACCCAATACCAGAGAAAGTGAGGCGCCATTTCCAGTTAACATACTCTCCTTCTCTGGTATAAAAGAAAGATCGAAGAGCTATCCCAATGGCAAGAGGTTCTTTAGCCATCATAATACCTTCAAACCCGGGATATACACGATACCAGGGACCTTCTCCTGGCCAGATGATGGAGGGAAAGGGAATAACATACAAAGGAAAAAAAGCATCCATAGAGAAGTCTATCACAGGGTAAGCTACACTCAAAAGCAATGAACCTTTTCGGTATCCTGACCAGTTTGCGCTATTTGAGACAGATGTTGCGAATAAAGGAGGAATCAAACATAAAATAAGTCCCGCGTATTTTATTGTCTTTCCACCGAGACATAACCTCTTTGCTTTGCCTGTCATTTTGATCCTCCTTCTTACTATAATCTTTTGACTGCCCTCTGGCACTTTTTGTTCTGGTTGATCTATTCTTCGTACAGGTTCTACTTTTTTCTCACCACATCAAATGGCGCAAAAGGTTGTAGAACAAGTCCTGATGTTTCGACGGATTGTGTGGAACAGGCACAGGCCACCAGAAAGAAAGTTATCATGCTCCCTGTAATCCATTTCCTCATGATTGTACCTCTTCTCTTGACTTTTTTAAAAATTTAATTGCATGTGTAAACAATTAAAGCCATATATCCTTTATATAGTTAGAACAATTTGTAATATAATAAACACGAATTCTATTTTCCCATCGTTTGTGCCCAATTGGTTTTCTTACATAAATTTTATCGTATCGAATAATAGGAGGACCATCATAAGATAAGATTCCGATGTCACGGAAAGTATTGAGATCTATAAGATGCCAGGTAAATTCTGGTTCACCTGGCATTTTTGTATTTGTCCAGTACATAACCTCAACAAAAAGCCAATTAGAGGGGGGATATATATCAATAAAATAAGCATGGCAGGAAGAAGGAAATATCTCAAGATTGGAAAGAAAAATATTTGTTACTGCCTGATTATTTGAAAAATTGTATATTTCCAGAGATACAAAGGGAGGAGAAGTTACAGGATATACAAGATAATTTTGAACTTTGTGAAAGACCTTGTATCTTTCACTTTCACTCCAGGAAGGAAATATTCCGATTTCCTGACCTTTGATCATCAGCATCTTTTGTACCTTTTCCTCTGGAGAGGCAGGTCTCCACTTTACTACTTCATTATTTTCACATATACCGTAAAGTTCGTATTCTTCCTCTCCTAACCAGATAGGTTCAACAGATAAAAAGGATGTTTTTGTCCACTCATTTTTCATATAACCAAGGTAGGTATCATTCTCTCCATCAAAAATCATATAGACTCCCATCCATGCTTCTCCTATCAAAAATCGCCTGGCTTTCTTTGCATAGAGGACACTCAACGGTTGAATTCCTATGATTCCCCCTTTTGGGGTTTTCCCCATAGAGATGGTTTTTCCTTTTCCCTGAGCAGGATAAACTACATAAATCTCTGTTGCGGGATAACGAGGATTTCCCTCATTGATCACATAGATTCTGCCATTGCCGATAGCCGCGCCACTTACGTACCCACCATTGACACCGCTGAATCGTATTTTTCCTGCCACCGTATCTGTCACGGGATCTATGACAACAATCTCTCCTCCACCACTGGAATAATCTATTTCTCCCATGGTGATCAACATATCATCCCGCACCTCAAATGGCGCAAAAGGTTGTAGAACAAGTCCTGATGTTTCAACAGATTGTGTGGAACAGGCACAGGCCACTAAGAAGAAAGTTATCATGCTCCCTGTAATCCATTTATTCATCGCTTCTCTTTTTTTCCTCCTCACTTCCGGCTTTTATTGCTATTCCCTTTGACTTACTCCTTTGGGTACCTCTAAAAATTGTACCCCTTTCCTTTTTCCTACAGGTTATTCAAAAGGAAATAGTAGCAATCTTCTCATCCAAATTCGTGATCGAATATACCTCGATCCTGTCTGACCATTTTACATATATTTTGCTTCCTTGAACGAGAAAACGATCCTCATAAGGAAGAACTCTTGTATCTTTCATAGTATTCAAATCGATTAAGTGACATACAGCACTATCTTGCCCTGTCTGCCAATTAGTTCGAATGCCTACAAAAATCCAATTTGAAGGAGCATAACAATCCAGAACATAAGCACACGACGGTGTTGAAATATAACTCTCTTCATTAGAAATGCATACTTGGGTGAGAAGTGTTTTATCATTCCTTGAATAAATATACAAATAGTGATTTCCAAAAAATGCACAACAAAGATAATTCGAAGTTAAAACAAGAGAAGAATGTCTCAAGTTAGCGACCCATGCGTCAAGATAATAGTACCATTGACGATTTCCAGCTATTTCTCCTTCTTCAATCTCTCTCCAAGGAAAAATTTCTTGAGATATAACATCAAACTTAACAATGTAATTTTTCTTCTTCTCATTTATACTATAACCGTAAATTATTCCCTCTTCATCTTCCCAACTCCAGAAGGGAAGTACATTGAATAGAACTCCTTTTGTCCACTCATTTTTTATATAGCCAAGGTAGGTATCATTCTCTCCATCAAAAATCATATAGGTCCCCATCCATGCTTCTTCTATAAAAAATCGCTTAAACTTTTTCGCATACATTACACTGAATGGATGAATTCCTATGATTCCCCCTTTTGGAGTTTTTCCCATGGAGATAGTTTTTCCCTTGCCCTGAGCAGGATAAACCACGTAAATTTCTGTGGCCGGATAACGAGGATTTCCCTCATTGATCACATAGATTTTGCCATTACCAATAGCAGCTCCTATGATATATCCCCCATTTCTTGAAGCAAAAGAAATTTCTCCCGCAATCTTATCCTGAGAAGGGTCAAATATTTTAAGTGTAGTACCGCCCCAATTTTGAATTAAAGGTATCATATCATCCCGCACCTCAAATGGCGCAAAAGGTTGCAGAACAAGTCCTGATGTTTCAACAGGTTGCGTGGAACAGGCGCAGGCCACCAGGAAGAAAGTTATCATGCTCCCTGTAATCCATTTATTCATATCTACCTCCCCCACTGACAGATTTTTTGTACTTTTGATGAGGCAAGCATGTCACGAACGGATACCGTATCCCAGGAATATCGTTGCGATGCTAACCAGACAAGAAATGATCCAAGACCGATAATAAGAAGGCCCACTACAATAAGAAAACCTCCTAAGGCGAAACTGACAGACAGACTGACTACACCAAAACCACCCCAGGCCAAACCCATTCCAAGCCAGGTGAGCAAAGAGGCTACATTGGCATACGTTACCTCTGTTGGTACCTCGTCAATATCTACACCCGTATATATTTGGCCATTTTCATCTCTCACCTCTTCTGACCACGTTTTCCAGGTAATGGCATTACAGTACATTCCGGTCTCCCGATTAAGATTCTGTTTACTCACATTTATAGCCAGATTATATGGCGCTCCACCATATTTTTCAAAGGCTTTTTCTACCCGCAGTCTTCCTTCTCCTGGTGTTTTCTCCTTCACACGCAGGATACCGCCTTCCCATGTGTTGATAGCATGTCCTTCTAAGTTATAGAAATGAACACAATCAGCCTTTCCTCCATCGAGTCGGTAGACCGTGTTTTTCCATCCCGGTGGAGTACTACTGCTGCTGGAACTACCTGTTATGAGACCCACAGCCCCATCTTTTTCATGCCCAAAGGCCGTGAGAACACCAATCCTATCCAAGGTACGGCTGCCATTTATTTTTATCGTCTTTAGCTCACCCGGTTTTATAATAACGCCACTATGTCCTCCAAGAGGAGAGATCGGTTGATCATACTCGCACCAGATAATATCCCCGTCACGGGCATTACTATAAATCCAGTCTACTGTCCTGTTGAATGGCACATAGACCACGCCATTATTGGTAAATTCTTCAGGATAGAGATCTACGATGATATTGGTTGTATAACTATGTCCATTGGTTGTTCGGGTTATACAATACTCTGAGGCACGAGCAAAACGAATTGTCATTTGTTCGCCTGTGACGGGAGGAAAGGCGGTGATCATTCCCAGCCAGTTGGTATAGACACTATACTCCACGCCGTTAACATTGGTATAACGGTAGATTACTACCGTATCATATACCAGAAAAGGCAAAGAACCATCTATGGTTTTCCATGGCCACCAGGAAGTATATTGGTGACAGACCTGAATAACCTGATAGAGTGGAAACATAAAAATGCCATATTTCATGGCCATCCAGCTTTCAAAAGAATAGGCTTTATTGGTGACAAAATTTGTATGGTAATAAGTCGTCCATGGTTCCTGTGTCATGGTATAACTCCACGTATTGGTGGTAATAGAAATCACTCCATCCGAATTCTTGTATACCTGATAAAAGTTATTACTGAAATCTTTGATTCTGGCAGCTAATTCCAGAGTATCCTGAATACTTCCGTAAAATCGTCCATCAAGCTGTCGAAGCTTCTCTATACTAACCCCGTTTTCTCTCATATAATTTGTGAGATCCACAATAAAATATGCTACAGTATTGGATGAATTTTTGATGACAAATCCATATGGTTCTGAAGAAAGATGTTGAGGAGGGGGATCTTTTACCTCTAAGAAATCAGGATAAGGAAGAACGTCCTTGTAGCAATGAAGTTCTTTCGGGACCCGATGGATACTGTAATTTGTAGTTTCTTCATAGAGAGTGGTCGAGGGAGGGGTATTCATCTCTTCATAAGCAATGGTTGCTTCGTGAGTTTTGACTTCTTCTACTACTTCCTCTAAATTTTTCATCAGGGCTTCTTTGAACCGTGGAACCATATACCGGGCTACAAGGTTGGATATGGCTCCAACCGACAGATTGGTGTACTCTATTTTTCCTGTGGGACTCTGTTTTACTAACGTTTCATAGAGAAATGTCTTGCGAAACTCTTTTGCTGATTCACTTTCATCTGTATTCACATCAAAACTGTATTCAGAAAAATTCCATATCTTATTGGAAATAGCCTCTTGGTCTCGGAGCATGCTCTTCTCTGCTATTTTTCTCATAATCTGTCTGTGCATCTTATCTTCTTCTAGCCAGAGAAAATTGCCTCTATCATACAGAAAAGGGATGGTGTTTTCGTACACAATTTCTACGTTAGAAGGATGGCTGACAGTGTTTTTGATGTCTTCTGGCATATCTTCTATATGGCCGGCAAGAAAATTAGAAATCTGCAATATTTCATTTTTGAGATCCTCTGGTACTTCGTCGAGAGAAACTCTTTGCATCTGAAAATCTGATAATTGAGGAATACTTGTGATCTGGTTGGTAGGAATAACTTTTATAGACACCACATGCACTTCTATTCCATTATCAGGTAAAGGTGAAACTGGCAACACAACTATTCTTGGTTTTTCATCTTTGGTTGCGGGAATAGATAATCTCAAAGTACAGCCGGTAAGCATTCCGTAGATCAGTACTACACTTAAAGTCATTCGATTTACCCATTGCAAGTTCTCCCAGGAGAAAAATTTCTTCATTGTGGACCTCCTGTTCTTATTGTTTTCAGCGATAGTGTAATTTTTATTTAGGTTTTTGTCAATAGGCATTTGTCACATTTTTCTGGAAACCTTTCAAATCAAAGGTAGCTGTCTGGGGGATGTTCTTTCTTTTGTAATTTTGTTGTATCTTCAAACCCAATAAGGGTTGTATTTTCAGATATTTTTTCTCTCACTTCTTCCACGAAAGTTGCTTCTGAATCTCCTGAAGCATCTTTTGAATGAGGGGATCCTGGACCCCCTGCAAAACCTGTTTCAACAGGGGAACGTCTTTTTGAGAACCTACTTCGATGAGTCCCCATGCCATAACCCCTCGTTTGGTTTCCTCAGGGCGCACAAACCTCTCTAACATGCGTTGAAAAAGATTCTCTTCTTTGTACTGTCTTTTGAAAAGGTACACAGCTGCCAACGTCATAATCCAGGAATCAGGATGTGAGAGAAGTCTCACCAAAAGATCCTTCACCTCTGGTTCCTGATATCCCCCTAAGGCCTGAATGGCCGCGGATTGAACCCAGGTATTGGGGTCGCGTTCGGCTATGTTGAGGAGCACGGGAAGAGCTCTTGGGTCCTTGATTTCTCCCAAAATTTCCACACAGCTTGCTCTCGTGACCGTATGGGGGGAGGAGTTGAGCATCTCAAGGATCTGGGGTACAGCCGGTACGCCTATCTTGACAAGTCCATACATGGCAAAAATGGACACATCCTCACTATCGGAAAGAGCCTGCAAAAAAAAGGGTACCATCTCGGGAGAAGGATTTTTACTCAATGTAATGGCGGCATTTCGACGTACTTCTAAACTCTCTGCATAGAGCATTTGATCCTCAAGAGAAAGTGCCATTCCCATCTCCTTCCCAAAACGTGCCCTTCTATTATACCAGGTTTATGAAGAAATGCAAGCCCTTTTTTCATATTTTTTGAGGATTTTTTCAATATGGGAGAGGAAACGTTTGTCCTGGCGTTCGATGGCAAGGGGGGTGAGAGAAACATAGCCTGCATCGACCACACTCATATCGGTTCCATCTTCAGGGACAAAGTGAGGCCATTCTCCTTCAATGATAACATAATTTTTCTCTTCTTGAGAGGCCACTCTCACGGTATCCCGATAAATTCGTTTACCAAGATGGGTAATCCTGAGACCACGATATGCCGGCGTGTGAGGGAAATTGATATTGAGGAGAAGACCTGGCTGAAGGATATCTTTATCAAAACAGGCCAAAAGACCTGCAAAAAGTTCTGCTGCCTGCCGGAAATAGAGAGGATTTTCCCACTCATTGAGAGAGAGAGCCACAGCGGGGAGACCATTAAGAGCCGCCTCCCGTGCTCCGGCTACGGTTCCCGAATAGAAAATATCCTCACCCATGTTTGGACCGTGGTTGATACCGGAGACGACAAGATCGAATTTCACATCCCGAAAGAAATGAATGAGACCTGTTTTGACACAATCAGCCGGTGTGCCATCTACAGCATAGGCTTTTTCTCCTACCTGTCGGAATTCCAGCGGCTGAAAAAGGGTGATAGCATGTCCTGTTCCACTCTGCTGGGAGAGAGGAGCACAGAGATACACCTCGTGAGAAAGGGATAACACCTCGGCCAAGGTGTTTATGCCCTGAGCCTGGTATCCATCGTCGTTGGTGAGAAGAAGTTTCATCGAGCCCCCTCTTTTCTTTCACGCAGGCTATGAAAATTCGCGGTAAAGGGAATCTCAAGACGGGCGACGGTGGTGTCATTTGAGGTATTGCCAATACGGAAGTAGGCTGGATCTACCCCAATCCCTTTGAGAAGCATCACAATCAGGGCAATTCCCATGCCGGCTCCCTCAAGTTCATCTCCCTGTTCGATGTAATAAGTGGCAATATCCTCATATTGCATGGCTTTTTTGAGCTTATCCCTCAGACGTTTGTTTTCAAGATCCGTCATACGGGCATGGTTGAATACCTCAATCCTTACCCCGTCCTCACTATACTCAAAGCGAATCTCTACCCAGTATCCACGGTTTTTCAGAGCGGGAAGATGCTCTGCATAGGAAGCCTCGTTGAGATAGTTTCTGAAGGAGATCATCCCCTGGACATACGCCTCTTCATTATTGATATCAAGGTGGCTATCCTCAAAGAGAACCCTTTTGAGATTGGCTTTGGTGGCATTGATCATGAGTTCTTTGACACAGGTGTAAATAACCCCTACCATCTCTCCATGGCCATAATAGGAAAACACATAGTTGGTAGCCTCTTCCACCCGTCTTTCTACGTCCTCATTGAGCACATAGAACCGGAGTTTGAAGGGCTGTTTCTGCTCGACAATCTCGGCAATGGTATGGGAAAAGAGTTCCATTTCCATACTATCCCCCTATTCTCTGGCATTTCTATAGTGGAGGGTAAACGGCACCTCAATTCTGGCAAAGGTCTGATCATCAAGGGTGGTTCCTATACGAAAGAGTGCCGGGTCAAGTTCCATTCCTTTGAGAAGCATCACAATGAGCGCAATTCCCATACCCGCCCCTTCCATCTCATCTCCCTGTTCAAGATAAAACTCGGCTAAACTTTCATACTGCATGGCTTTCTTGAGTTTCTCTCTCAGACGACGGTTTTCAATGGGGGCCATACAGGCGTTATTGATAACCTCAATTTTGACCCCATCAGGGGAATGGTTCAGACGAACCGTTACCCAGAAATTCTTTTCTTTCAACTGGGGGAGAAAGGTATGATAACTCTTTTCTGCTAAAAGATTTCGAAAGGCAAGCATTCCTTCAAGATAGTGATTCTCGTTGTGGATATCAAGATGATTCATCTCAAAAAGAACCCGCTTGAGGTTTGCCTTGGTGGCATTGATCATCAGTTCCTTCACACAGGTATAAATTACCCCTGTGTATTCCTGACGGTTATAAAACTCGAAAACGGTATGAAGGGCTGTTTCTACTTTTCTTTCGATATCCTCGTTGATGACATAGAACTTCAAACTGAAGGGCTGTCCCTTCTCCAAAAGACCTCGAACAACGGTGGCAAACTCTTTATCCATTGGGAGTCTCCTTGAGAGGATAGGTCATGAGTTTCGTATATCGTGCCCCCCGTGGATGGAGTTCACTCTGATAGAGATGAAAGGCATCGATGTGGACTTCCTTTGCCGGTATGCTTACTGTCTGGAGAAGTTTTTTTTCCTCAAGCGAAAGGACTTTTTTGATACGGGCAAGGGTGAGATGGGGGTGAAAACCCCTTTCATCAGGGGAGAAACCTTCTGTCTTGAGGATATCCCAGAGATGGGTATAGAGATTTTGCATCTCTTCGTTTTCAGAAACACCGGCCCAGAATACCCGTGGACTTGCCCAATGGGGGAAAACCCCTGTTCCCCCTACCTTCAGGACGAAAGGAAAGGCTTTCACCTCGGCAAGCCTTTTTTGAAGAGAAAGGGCAAGAGAGGTTTCTACTTCTCCTAAAAAGGCAAGGGTGAGGTGCCACTGCTCTGGCGTGGTCCAGGAAAGGTCTTTGAGTTTTTGTTGGGGTGATCTCACAGCTTCGGCAAGAGTCTTTTTGGTGGATTCATCAATGTCGATAGCGATAAAGAGCCTCATTTTTTCTTCATCCCTATTTTTTGAATACGGCTACCCTTGACGTCAAGAATCGTGAACACAAGCCCATTGTATTCGATGGTCTCCCCTAAAGAAGGCACATAACCCTTTTCTCCCATCAAAAAGCCCCCGATGGTTTCAAAATTATCTTCGGGAATTTTTTGTTTGAAAACCTCGTTGAAACGACTGATAGCCATTTTGGGAGAAAGGATAACACTTTCATCCGGGAGAATCTCATACTCCTTTTCCGTCGTTTTGGTGTCAAATTCGTCTTCAATTTCTCCCACCAGTTCCTCTAAGATATCCTCAAGGGAGACAATACCCACCATCGTTCCAAATTCATCGACCACGATACCCAAATGAATATGGGTCTGACGAAATTCGGAGAGAAGCTGGGATACCTTTTTATTTTCGGATACAAAGATGGGTTTTCTTAAGATTTTCTTGAGAGAAAGTTCCTCGGATACCATCTGTCCCAGGAGATCCTTGGCATAGAGAACCCCTATAATATTAGATTACGTTTCCAACAGGAGACCTGAAAGAGAGAGAAAAGGATAAAGAAGTTACCCCTGGCTCAAAAGATTTTTGTCAACTGTAGTATACAGGGAACATTTTAGATAAACAAGTTTTTTCTGGGGAAAGTACCCTTTTTAGGCCATAAAACAGGGCAATAAGTACGTACCATCCCTATGTTTTATATCACATCCTGCCAGTAGACACCATCGATAGCCTCATCACGATTATAGTAGTAATGCAAACGCACAGCAAGAACATTGGTTGCCCCTTCTCTTTTCCATACCCCCACATCCATTCTCTGGTTTATGGTTCGCATCAGCCGTTCTGCCCTTGAGGTTGTTCTTGGCAAACCATCTTCACTGTCACAGGCGAACA
The DNA here is from genome assembly GCF_025266855.1 of Longinema margulisiae. Lineage (GTDB taxonomy): Bacteria > Spirochaetota > Brevinematia > Brevinematales > Thermospiraceae > Thermospira. Next base: position 10,969 of record NZ_CP053071.1, on the reverse strand, counting down.
TGTCTTTTTGAGCACGAAGAAGATAATAAAAACAATGTTTGCGCCCTTTTTCGTGAAATAAGTCAAGAAGATTCTGAATATGCTGTCTGCGCTCGCTTTGATAACCAAGTCTTGTTTGCCAGTCATTTTTGTACCCCAAGAAACAGGCTTTCCCTGTTTCAGCGACAATATTTGTCCACTCAGAAGAACGATATCTCACTCTATCAAGACGAAGAAAATACTTCAATTGATAACTTACATGCCACAAACATCGTTGAAAAACGATACCGGGATGTTTGCCCTGGTTAATCCCTGTATCTCCATCGACAACAAGAAAAAACCGAGAAAAAGAGTGTTTTTCTTGAATGGGCTTAAGAAGTTTGTCCCAACCTGCATGGTAATTATCCACAAGAAGGCCTGCTATTCTTGTATTTTTTCCTGTCAATGGGGAGGCTTGTTGCCTCTCCTGCAAAAGAATTTTAGCTTCTTCTCCTTTTTTCTTGCCCTGAACAGGAATACCCGTCCCATCGGCTTCTCCACAGGGTTTTTCTTTTTCTGAGATACTGAAATGTATCTTTCTCCCAATATTTTGAAGGTTTTTCCAGAGGGTGCTAAGACCTATTTTATACCCTGTGAAGGAAAGAATACGAGCGGCCACTCGATAGGTGGTAAGAGCCCCGGCTAAAGCCACTCTGTAGATATCTTTCAGGATTTGCCTTTTTCGCTTTTCTACACCAAGAAGAGATCTTGTGAGAAAAAGTTTTCTTCCACACTTTTTGCATTGAATTTGGAGCTGAGGAAGAGTGATCTTTCCAAAGGGCATCAGAACAAAAACAGTGTTTTTTCCATGCTTTGTTTTCCATATGAAGTGATGTTTTTCTCCGCATGTACAGGTGATACGACCTTCTTTTATTTCTTTTTCTGCCACTTCTACAGAAATCTGATGAACAAATGACTCAAACACTCCTTTGATGGCCTGGAGAAAAACCACCACTAACGTCTCAAGTTTTGTGTCAGGGTAGTCGATAGTCAAAGTGAAGGTGAATTCTTTACGCATGGGTTCCTCCTTGTGTCCTATTATCGGCCAGGGAGGAACTTTTTTTGCTTTTCCTCATCTTCCCACTGCAGGTCTCCTGAAAAAAACGTTACCTAATATTATCCACGTGATTTTCGTACACAGGATAGCGAGAATACCCCTCTTTTCGGATAATATCCACAATCTCCTGAAAAGACGAGGCCGCATCAATCAGAATCACCTCTGAACGGGGGACCATGATAGAAGAAACGGTTAAATGATCAAGAAAGCGGTGGATTTCCCTGAGAAGTGTGTCTCTTGTCATTGAAGAGGATCCTCCTCGAGAGTGAACTTACCAAGTCCCTGGAAACGCGCCGAAAGGGTGAAAATTCCCTGCCGGAGAAAGGGTACAGTTCCCTGGAATTGAAAATTTCCTTCTTTGGACAAAAGACGATGAGATTTTCTGCCGAGTTTGGTTTCCATCTGCATCTCCACGGTAGCCAAAGGAAATGCCTTTTCCCTGTAGGCTGTATAGCTATACTGCTGGGAGATCGTATAACTTTCGGAAGAGCTTCCCACAAGCCGCTGAAAAAGGGTGGTATCCACGGTGATTTCCTGATTCTGGAAAAGGGCTGAGAAATTGGTGGCTTTTTCTTCTCCCTTTCCTGTGAGTTCATCCCACTGGGAGACATCCACAATCACCATATTGGCAAACCACTGGAGGGGGTAGAGGGGAAGATTCCGATAGTACACCGTGATCTTCCCTGTAGGTGTCATATACCATTCGTAAAAGGTGGCACTCAGGTAGTTGATGTAGCCGTAAATCCCTCCTGAGAGGCTTCTGTCGGCATTTTCTACGGTGACATCCTTGATCAGCATGTGAAAGAGATACTCTCCGTTGGTAAAGGCTACAGGGGTGAGATACAAAGCCCCGGTTATGATGATCGTTCCCTGATAACCGACAAGCCCGGCCTCAAGGGACATCTGGCTTTCGACTCGAAAACGATACCGAAGGGTTTGACCTATATCAAACCGGTAGAAAAAAGGCTCAAGTCGTCGGACCGCTTTCCCACATCCTGAGAAAAGCCCGAGAAGAATCCCACTACAGACGATAAGGAGCCATCTCTTTCTCATACCAGTCCTCAAAAACCTTTTCCACCTCATCGAGGGCTACCAGGTGCTTTTCCTCAGAACGACGGAGTTTGAGTTCCACCTTCTTTTCTTCGGTAAAGGATTTGCCAATGGTGATACGAATAGGAATACCAATCAGATCGGCATCCTTGAATTTCACCCCGGGTCGTTCATCCCTATCATCAAGCAGTATCTCAAAGTGTGTAGAAAGCTTCTGATACAGTTTTTCGGCGGCTTCAACGGTAGCGGGATCAGACATGTTAACGGGGACAATGATGCCATGGAAGGGGGCTATGCTCATTGGCCAAATAATACCATTGGCATCATGATTCTGTTCTATCACGCTGGCAATGGTACGACCCACACCAATACCATAACACCCCATAATTGGCGTAATACTCTGGCCATTTTTGTCCAGTACTCTGACGTTCATAGCCTCTGTGTATTTGTAGCCAAGTTTGAAGATATGTCCCACCTCAATACCCTTATAACTCTTGAGTTCCTGGCTACAGTAGGGACATTTTTCGCCTTCTTGGACCTCGTGGATATCAGCCACGACATCCCATGAGAAATCTCTTCCAGGGTTTATGTTTTTGAGATGATAGTCTTTTTTGTTAGCCCCGGAGATAGCATTGCGCAAGGGGGGGATAGATTCGTCAGCAATGATGCGCACCTTTTGCCTGAGACGAACAGGAGAGACGAATCCAATCGGAGCGCCGGTCACTTTTTCTACCTCTTCTTCTGTGGCCGGTTCAAGTTCAATACACCCTATGGCATGTTTGAGTTTGGTCTCATTGACCATGAAATCTCCGCGGATCAGCACCATCACTATCTCGTTTTCTGTGCGATAGACCAGGCTTTTGATAAACTTCTCGGCGGAAACCTTGAGAAAAGCCACCAGTTCTTCAATGGTCCGGATATTTGGGGTAGCGATTTCCTCAAGGGGAAGCATCTCTTCAGAAGAAGGAGAAAACTCTCGCTTTGCCTGAGCCCGTTCTACATTGGCCACATACCCACAACTCCGGCAATGGATGATAGTTTCTTCTCCCACAGAAGAAGGTACCATGAATTCTTCGGAGTTTGATCCACCCATATTTCCGGTATCTGCCTCCACAGGAATAACCTCAAGCCCGCATCGGGTGAAAATCCGTCTGTAAGCTTCTCTCATGGCCTGATAGTTTTTCTCAAGCCCGGCTTCGTCAATATCAAAGGAGTAGGCATCTTTCATGATGAATTCTCGACATCGCATCACCCCATATCGAGGACGGATCTCATCCCTGAATTTGGTATTTATCTGATAGAGATTGAGAGGGAGATCGCGATAGGACTGTACATTTTCTCTCACAATGTGGGTGAAAACCTCTTCATGAGTGGGACCAAGGACCATATCATTTTCGTGGCGATCCTGGAGTCTCATCATCTCCTTGCCCATGATGTCGTAACGTCCGGATTCTCTCCAGAGACTTGCCGGGATCAGAATAGGGGGAAGAAGCTCCTGAGCCCCGGCTCTATTCATCTCTTCGCGAATGATCTGAATAACCTTGAGAAGGACACGATGGCCAAGAGGCAAAAAGGTATAAAGTCCTGCATCCAGTTTTCGGATAATCCCTGCCCGCATCATGAGAATATGAGAGGCAATCTCTGCATCCTTGGGATCTTCTCGAAGTGTGGGAAGAAGCATCTGGCTTCGTCGCATGATTTCTCCTCCATAAAAAATTAAGGTACGATATTATAGCATAGGTGAAGGAAAAAAACAAAAAAGAGTATTGGAGAAATCTTTTTTCAGAAAACCGTTACCCTTCTCTTGACGTTGAAGGGGACTGCCTCGAAATGAGACCTTTGCATGAATGTGCAAAGGTCTCAAGAAAGTGATAAAAAAGCAAAAAGAGTATAAAAATATTTCCTTTCTATAATAAATAAGCCTATTTTTTGGATAAAAAAAGACAAATAGACCCTTGGAAACAGAAAAAGCGGGGTTTCAGGGGCGTAGCCCCTGACACAAACAAGGGAAGAAAATACCCGTGCAAAGGTCTCGAAATGGAAATTTTCTTTATTTTTCTTTACTTTTTCCAGATTTGTGTTATAATATGCTTGGGAGAAAAAGGAAGAAAACAAGGAGGGGTTTATGAGGATTGAGGATATTCTGCATAGCACGGTGGCGCTTGACAGGATTCAAAAGCAGAAACAGACGGAATCACGGGGGGTTTCAGCCCGTCTTCTGAAAACGTCTCAGGATGAGGTTGGTCTTCTTCGACAGACAGATGAAAAACTTCTTGCCATTCGTGATAGAGAGCAGAATTTTATGCGGCATGAGGTGGTGCTTTCTGGTTTAGAACTTCTCAAAAAGCGCGTGGCGGAGTTTTCTCGTACGGCTGTGGAACAGCGAAACTATGAGGCTTTTTCTCAGGAACTCCAGCAGATAGTGAGTGGCACCCGTTTTCAGGGAGAGACCCCGCTTGCCTATATGAGTGTGAAGGTCTCTGATGAGAAAACGCTCTATACCCTTTCTCAACAGATCGATCAGGAGATGACGGTTCATCAGAACAGGCTGAAACAGGAAAGAAAACAGATTGCCGCTTTTTTGGTCACGCAGGAAAATCAGGAGGCTCTGGGAGGAAAGTCTTCAGAGGCTTTGCTTGCAGAGGTGAAGGATGCCATGACGAAAGAGGGTATCTATCCTTTGCGAAGAGAGCATTCGTTTGCGCAGATTGTCAAAATACTCTAAAGATATGAGAGGAATATGGAGTGGTATCGTGCCTTTGATCCCACAGATGTGCGGGTTCTGGTCGTTGCTGAGATTGGTATTAATCATCTCGGGAGTGAGGAATATGCCCTGAGATTGATTGATGAGGCGGTGAAATGTGGTGCCGATGCGGTGAAGTTTCAGATTTATCGGACCACAGAATTTTATCATCCGGATTCTCCTGTGAGGGAAATCTTTGCGAAGTACGAACTTTCGTATGAGGCTTTTGGACGTCTCAGACAATATGCGGAGAAGAAGGGAGTTTTGTTTTTTGCTACTCCCTTAGACTTTTCTTCTCTTCGATGGATGATAAGCGAGAAGATTCCTGTGATCAAGGTAGCCAGTGCCGATATTACTTTTGAACCTTTTCTGCGAGAGATAGGGAATTATGTGAGAAGAGAGAAGGCCTATGCTATTCTTTCGACAGGCTTTGTGGGTCTTTCGGAGATTCAGAAAGCGGTGCGGTTTTTCCCAAAAGAAAGGTTGGGGCTTCTCTATTGTGTGTCTCGCTATCCTTCTGAGGCCGGGGATATGGATTTGGCGTTTATCAAAACCCTTTCTGAAAGGTTTCGTACCACGGTTGGGTTCTCGGACCATTCCTTGGAAACAGTATTCAGTGTAGCGGCTGTAGCCTTAGGGGCAAGAATCATCGAAAGGCATTTTACGGATAACGCTAAACTTCAGGAGGCGGATCACCCCGTGTCTCTTGATCCTGAAAGGTTTGGCAAAATGGTGGCAGAGATACGGCAACTTGAGGTGGCTATAGGATGCGGAAAGAAAAAAATCACGGATTTTGAGCAAAAGATTCGTCCCCTTTCGATGCGAGGTCTCTATGCGGCAAGGGATATTCACTCTGGTGAAATGATCACCGGGAGTGATGTGCTATGTGCCAGACCGGGTGAAGGGATTACGCTACGAAAGTATGATACCTATGTAGGAAAAAGGGCAAGAAAAGATTACAGGGCGTATGAGAAATTATGAACCACAGAAGACGGTTTCCGCTTACCGTCAAGGATGAACTTCTGGATTTCACGTTGACACGAAATGTCTGGTTCACGCTCAATAACCAGAATGGGCCTTTTTATCGTTTTGCCAGGAGTTTTGATAAGTATTCGCTTCGGGTGGGTATTGATCTCTGGGACAATCCTTTTTATGATTATGAGGCTTTGCCTGAACATTTGCCTGATGTGCTTACGTACCATGAAGGGGTGGTAAAGGTGGCTCGACGGAAAAAGGTGTATTATTATGTGGGGACGTGTGATGTACCGTTCAGACCGGTGGATATAGACCACTCCTTTCGGGTCAATGAGGGAGAGATTCTGCTTGCTTTAGATCAGCCACTTGAGAGGGAACTTCTTATCTCCCGGCCAAAAAAAGAATGTGAACTTGTGGCGGATGAGGCACTCAGTTTTCTCCAGAGGTATTTTCGGCGGAATTTTCGAGGGGTCTCTCTTCTTTATGTGATGCAGTTTTTACCAGCGGAAAAGTACACGTTTTTCATTCAATCATCCCTTGGGGCGGTTGGTCTTACTACCGAGATGTTCAAGAATAAACTCCTTGGCTATCAATGCGATGAACACTGGCATATTGAAACGGTGATTCACGAGGCTCTGGTGAATGCCATCACCTATGGGAGTCAGATGGACTATAGCAAGAAGATTTCTATCGCCTATGAGATTGGTCCTGAAGCACTACGGGTGTTTATTCAGGATCCGGGAGAGGGATTTGATGTACGAAGGCATGTACCCGTATCCCTTATTGACAATGAGACCATCACGGGACGGGGAATACGCCTGATGAAGCATCTCACATCGGCTTTGACCTATAATGCGAACGGGAATGCCCTTTCTCTGTTGTTTAATTTTCGGGAAAATTATACCTGATGAGGGAGACGAGTATGCTGCATTCTATACCACTTTCAGAACTTTCCTGGAATGTGTTTGAATGGATAGGGGAAAAATGGATGCTTGTCGTGGGAGGAACTCTTGAGTCCTATAATATGATGACGGCAAGCTGGGGTGGGGTTGGAGTGGTATGGAATGAACCCATGGCCTTTGTTTTTGTGCGGCCGAGTTGTTATACCCACGAGTTTTTGATGAAATATCCTTCGTTTACGCTTGTCTTTTTGCCTGAATCTCATCGAGATATTCTCGAAATCTGTGGGGCAAAATCTGGTCGAGAAATAGAAAAGATGCGTTTAGCGGGGCTTACCCCGTTTTCTCTGGAAGAGGGGGGAGTGGCTTTTGAGGAGGCGGAGATGGCGCTTTCCTGTACCACAGCCTGTCGGCAACCCATAGAACCTTCTTCTCTCTTGAGGGAGGACATCAGGCGGGCTTTTTATGCGCAGGGTGATTATCATGATCTTTTTATAGCCCGGATTGAAGGAGTGTGGAGGAGAAAATGAAAAAACATACCTATACCCTGATTTCCCTTGGAATTTTTGCAGGGCCTTTTCTTCTTTCGTTTCATCCGCTGGCTTTCTTTATTCAGTATCTCCCGGCCGTGTTCGCAAGTGTGGTTATCGTTGGGGGACTGTATATTGTGTGGGATATGTTAGCGGTCAAGTGGGGGCACTGGCGGTTTAACAACGAGTATGTGGGTGAGGTGAGATGGTTCGGGCTTCCACCGGGGGAGTGGCTTTTTTTTGTGGTGGTTCCGTATGCCTGTCTTTTTGTGTATGAAGTGAGTCGTGTTCTTTTTCCTGTGACGGAAGATATTCCTTCTCTGTGGTGGATTCAACTTGTTTTGGGGTTTCTATTTATGGTTCTTGCCTGGGTCTGGCGAAAACAGGGCTATACCCTTTTGGCTATGGGAAGTGTGGCTTTTTTCTGGTTTCTTTCTGCCTTTTTTTCTCCGGGGATCATCACTTCTTCGACGTTCTGGATTTTCATGGGGTTTTCTATGGTGGCTTTTGTGATTTTTGATGGGTTGTATGTGAATCTCCCAACGATTTTCTATAATGACACGGCAATATGGGGGATGAAGATTTTGCGTATTCCCCTTGAGGATTTCTTGTATAATTTTTCACTTTTAGGACTGGCTCTTGTCGTGTATCTCCAGTTCCGGTAGGAGGTTTGTCAGGTGGGGTGGCTGATTGGTCCGGGAATTTTTCTTCTCCTTGTTTTCGTCGTGATCAATGAGACCCTGTTCTGGGTACGCTGGTTAGCCAAGGGAAAGGGAAAGGTTTTTCTCCCTTCTCTTGAGATGCTTCATCCTTACAACACAAAAAGAGCGGTGCTTCTTCTTCATGAGTTTTCTGGTCTTCCCTTGTCGTTGGAGGAATTGGGGAAGAGGTTGTATGAAGAGGGATGGGATGTGTATATTCCAGCTATGCCAGAAACGGTGGCTACGAAAGAGTATCTTGGCACGCTGGAAGTAGGACCTTTGTACTTTCTCTGGTATGAGGAAGCAGAAAAAAGTCTTCAAAATCTTTTAGGAAAGTATGAGAAAGTCGCCGTAGGAGGGGCGAGTATTGGGGGAAGTATAGCCCTGCACCTTGCTTCTCTGTATGCGGTGAGGGCCGTTTTTGCTGTGGCGGCTCCTTATGGGCTTTTGGGCTGGCATTATTTTCGGCCTTTTTCGAGAAATCTTTTTCTTCTTCTCTCCGGATGGATTGGGCTTTTTTGTCCATGGTGGGAGGCAAAAAAAGTTCCCCCGTCCTCGTCTATTGAAAAACGTTATGGGATTGATGGGGTGATATGGGCGAGGGCTATTCATACTCAGAGAATAGGTCTTCGACAGATGAGAAAGCGTTTGGCTTTCGTCAAAGCTCCTTGTCTTTTGGTACAATCGAATAGGGATCGGACGGTGAATCCTTCGAGTATTTTTCATTTTATGAGGGCTCTGAAGGGGGCCCATCGAGAGGCTATCATTTTTGATATGCGTTGGGATAAGGAGAGTCGAAGGCATCTTCTTCTCAATCATGAGGGGGTGAAAGAGAGAGTCATGGAACTTATTATGGGGTTTTTGCGGAGGGTGGACAATGATTGAGACAGCAAGTCTTTTTCTGGTGGCTTTTGTGCTTGTTGTGCTGGCTTTAGATATGCTTGTGATGAATTTCAATCGAGTGACCTTGATAGCCGCTCTCTGGAATGGTACTTTAGCTCTCTATGCCCTTCTCTGGGGGCTCAAGCTGTATGTGGCTCAAAACAATAATATGGTGCTTTTGGGCTGGATTCAGAGAATACAGGATGTGCTCTGGGTTCATCAAGGGTGGATGGGCTGGCTTTTTGTGTTGTGGTTGACACAGGAGGAAAAGGCCTTTCCCCGTCGGGTGATTCCACTCATGGGTATCAGTCTTTTGTTTTCTGTTTTTGGCTTTTTTGGTGGTTTGTATGATTCTCTTTATCTTTATTCTCTTCCGACAAATTCTCGTAATGTGATGGTAGTCCCATCGGTTGGGAGAATACTCGCTCTTGTCTATACGGTGATTCTTTTTGTGTTTGCTGGTATAGAGGCTCTCATGAGGTATATGGCTGTGCCATACGCCTTTCAACAGCGACGGATTCGCTATCTTCTTGCAGGGAGTAGCGTGGCTCTTGTGGTGTTTCTTGCAGGGGAAGAAAAGGTGGCTTTTCTCTCAGTCAAGGCCTTATCTCTTCTGGTGTTGGGGGGAGTGGTCTTTTATGTAGCCAATACCTTTCGAACACTCAAACTCAGGGAAAAGGTGATACGGTTTGTCTCTTTAGCCCTTTTTGGGTTCTTTTTGATGGGATTGCCAGCGATGTTGTTTTATATCTTTCGTCGGTGGTTTATGGAACTGGCGGCGGAGGTGTTTTTATTTGTTTTTTCCGGGAGTATGGCTCTTTATTTCGTCTTTGCGGTCCTTTTGCTCACTTTTTTGAGAAAACTTTTTCAAAACCAGGCTCTCGAAGAAGAGAGGTTTCCCCTTTTGGTGAGGCATCTTGGTCAAAACAAGAGTCGAGATGAGTTTTATGAAGCTTTGGCTCTCTTTTTGAAGGATATGATGGAAAGGGATGTGGATATTGTAGAAAGGCACGGGGAGGAGTTTTTTGCTGTTTTTTCCACAAGAGGCCTGCGGGGAAAAATAGAGGTACCTTCTTCTCTTGTGAAGCATTTTGAGAGTGGCGAGGGATATTTTGACAGGGAACTTGTGCTTCATCAGAGACCATTTCGGCGTGATGTGGAGGTTTTTTTCAGGTATTTTGATGCAGCAAAGTGTGAGGCGGTACTTTCAGTGATGCGAGAGGGTCAGGTGGAGGTGCTTGTCCAGTTTGCGACGGTTGGTGATGAGGAGGGCTTTTCTCTTCGTGAGATAAAGGAACTCAGGGCCATTCTTCGGTTGATTGAGGTATTGTATCAGAATGTGATCTTTTTTGAGAAGGCAGAGGAGACGGAACAGACAGAGAGAGAACTCGCTTTGGCTTCGGAGATTCAGGAAACACTTTTTCAGCGGGAGATTCCAAAAGTTCGGGGGCTTGATATTGCTTTTTATCAGGAACCGGCAAAGTGGTTGAGCGGGGATTATCTGTGGCTTGAGGCAGTGTCTTCTCATGAACTTGGTTTTGTGGTGGCTGATGTTTCAGGCAAAGGGGTTTCTGCAGCGTTAATTACTATGATGATTCATAGTACGGTTCAGGGGTATCAGTTTGGATCGTCCACGGTCAATGCCCTTCTTCATCGGTTGAATACTATGCTTTCTCGAAAAAAACCGGAGCATGAATGGAGAACCCTGAGTTTTGCGACACTGTTTGCTGGTTTTGTGGACACGGAGATTCAGACGCTTTTTTTTAGTAATGCGGGGCATTATCCCCTTTTGGTATGGGACAGGGAAAAACGGGAGTTTATTGAGCTTTCTACACCGGGAAAGCCAGTTGGGCTTTTTGCTGAGGCGACGTATGTTACAGAAACCTATCGCTATGAGAGTGATCAGATCTTTGTGTTGTATTCTGATGGAATGACGGAGTGTATCAATCCAGCCGAGGAAGAATTTGGTATTCAACGTTTGAAGGCTCTTATTCAACGATATGATTATCTCTCTGCTGGGGAGATTCAGCAAAAGATCCTTGAAGAGATTCGGGATTTCACCGCCGGGGCTGAGATTTATGATGATATGACGCTTGTCGTTATCAAGACGTAGC